>JAITNL010000154.1 GCA_031290495.1 Accumulibacter sp. | reverse complement strand
TTCACGCTAAAAACGATTGTGTCGCGGGGCGCGTTCAGGTAATATCGAACACCGTTCCGCCGCCATTTTGCAACCGTTCCGAACCCCAAAAAAAGTGTAAAAAAGCTTGACATGAGCGAAATAGGCAACACAATTTTGCCGCCAGCCGCCAGCCGCCAGCCGCCAGCCGCCAGCCGCCAGCCGCCAGCCGCAAGCCGCAAGCCGCAAGCCGCCAGCCGCAAGCCGCAAGCCGCAAGCCGCAAGCCGCAAGCCGCAAGTTAATAACGGCTGCCTGTCTTCAGACAGGCAGCAAAACCCGCGCACAGGGGAACCCTGTGCGCGGGTTTTTTTTGCGCGTCATCCGGGAATCCCTGAATGACCTATCGAGTATGAAACCAAAGGAGTTTTGAATGGCCATCAAAAAATCTGATCTTTACGCCTCGCTTTGGGCTTCTTGCGACCTGTTGCGCGGAGGCATGGACGCCAGTCAGTACAAGGATTACGTGCTGGTGCTCTTGTTCATCAAGTATGTCAGCGACAAGTATGCCGGGCAACCCTACGCGCCCATCACCATTCCAGCGGGCGCCAGCTTTGCCAATATGACGGCATTGAAGGGCAAGCCCGACATTGGCGACCAGATCAACAAGAAAATCATCGGCCCTCTGGCCGATAAAAACCATCTCTCGGACATGCCGGATTTCAACGATACCGGCAAGCTCGGCAGTGGCAGAGATATGGTGGACAGACTCACCGCGCTGATCGCGGTGTTTGAAAACCCCGACCTGGATTTCTCCCAAAACCGTGCCGACGGTGACGACATTCTGGGTGATGCTTACGAATATCTGATGCGCCATTTCGCCACTGAAAGCGGCAAGAGCAAGGGACAGTTCTATACGCCCGCCGAAGTGAGCCGCATCATGGCCCGGATCGTCGGCATCGACAAAACCCCAACCAGCAGCCTTACCACCGTGTATGACCCGACCTGCGGTTCCGGTTCGCTGCTCCTGAAAGTGGGCGATGCCGCGCCAACGCCAGTCTCCCTGTACGGGCAAGAGAAAGATGGCGTCACCAGCGGCCTGGCGCGCATGAATATGATCCTGCACGGAAAACCCACGGCGGTGATTCATCAGGGCAACACGCTGGCCGACCCAAAGTTCAAAGACGAAAATTCGCAGTTGCTCAAGACCTTCGACTTCGTGGTCGCCAATCCACCGTTTTCGGACAAACGCTGGAGCATGGGGCTTGACCCTTTGCACGACGACTATGGCCGCTTTGAAACCTTTGGCGTGCCACCCACCAAACAGGGCGATTACGCCTATCTCCTGCACATCGTCCGTTCGCTCAAAAGTACCGGCAAGGGGGCGTGCATCCTGCCGCACGGTGTGCTGTTCCGGGGAAATGCCGAGGCCGAAATCCGCAAAAACCTGATTCGTCACGGCTACATCAAGGGCATCATCGGTCTGCCCGCCAACCTCTTTTACGGCACTGGCATCCCTGCCTGCATCGTCGTCATCGACAAGGAAAACGCGCCGGCGCGCAAGGGCGTCTTCATGGTCGATGCCAGCGCCGGTTTCATCAAGGAGGGTCCCAAGAACCGCCTGCGGGAACGGGATATCCACCGCATCGTCGACGTCTTCACCCGCATGGACGAAAGCGATTCACGTTATGCGCGCAGGGTGAATGTGAAGGAAATCGAGCAGAACGACTACAACCTCAACCTGCCGCGCTACATCGACAGTTCCGAAGCGGAAGACGCGCAGGACATCGGCGGCCATCTGCAAGGCGGCATTCCGGTCGCGGACGTGAAAGCGCTCAAAGCATATTGGACGATATGCCCGGCGTTGAAAAACGCTTTGTTCGCGCCGCTACGTGATGGCTATGTACGGCTCACCATCGACAAGGCCGCCATCAAGGCCAGCATCCTCGAACATCGGCAATTCGCCGCCTTCATCGAAAAGCTCGAAGCGCATTTTGCCGATTGGCGCGGGCAGGCAGTGACCCGCTTGAAGGCGCTCAAACCCGGCTTTTACCCCAAAGAACTGATCGTCGAAATCGCCGATGGTCTGTTGCGGCATTTCAAGGACACGCAGCTGATCGACGCCTACGCGGTGTATCAGCACCTGATGGATTACTGGGCCACCACCCTACAGGACGATGCCTACCTGCTGGCCGCCGACGGTTGGGCCGTCCAAACCACCCGTATCGTCGATGGCCGACAAAAAGACAAAGGCTGGACCTGCGACCTGATTCCCAAGCCTTACATCGTGGCGCGTTATTTCGCTGCCGAACAAAGCGCGCTGGATGATGTCAGCGCCATGCTGGAAACCGCCAGTAGCGCCCTGGCCGAACTGGAAGAAGAACACAGCGGCGAGGACATGGCCTTTTCCGGGTACGACAAAATCACGGCGGCAGCGGTGAAAGGGCGCATCAAGGAAATCGGCCAAGACCCGGACGATGCCGATGAGCTGGCGGTGCTGAAAGAATGGCAGGTGCTTGCCGACGCCGAAACCTACGCCAAAAAGAAAGAGAAGGAACTGGACGCCGCGCTCGACGCCGCCGCCTATGCCAAATATCCCAAACTGAGTATTACCGAGATCAAGACGCTGGTAGTGGAGGACAAATGGCTGGCGGCGTTGTCGGCGGCGGTGATGGGGGAAGTGGAGCGCGTTTCGCAAATACTGGCGGCGCGCGTGCGCGAACTGGCGGAACGGTATGAAACGCCCTTGCCGGTATGTGTGAAGGAAGTGGCCGCACTGTCGACAAAAGTGGATAAGCACCTGCGCAAGATGGGGGCGGTATGAAAGTGAAAGTGGGTATTCCGAACGATTGGAAGACGCTTTCGGTGTTTGAGTTAGCCGACAAGCAGAAATCGCAATTCGACGATGGCGATTGGATTGAAGCAGAGCATATCAGCAACAAAGGTGTGCGCCTTATTCAAACGGGAAATATTGGCGTTGGCTGCTTCATCGAGAAAGATGCGAAGAAATACGTTTATGAATCGTCGTTTGACTTGCTCAAGTGCAAAGAGCTTGAGGTTGGTGACCTTTTGATTTGTCGACTTGCAGAGCCGGCAGGCCGTGCCTGTATACTTCCCGACATTGATGAGAATAAGGTAATTACAGCAGTTGACGTGACAATTTTTCGCCCAAAAAAAGAAAAGTTTGACCGTGGCTATCTTGTTCAATATTTCTCGACACCACAATGGTTCGAGGTCGTTTTAGAGCAAGTTGGCGGTACGACGCACAAGCGCATTTCTCGAAGCGCATTAGGTGGTATCAAAATTCCAATTCCTTCGAGCGTAGCAGAACAACGCGCTATCGCCACCGCCCTCGGCGATGTAGATGCTTTGCTGTCCGGGCTGGACAAACTCATCGCCAAAAAGCGCGACATCAAGCAAGCCGCCATGCAGCAATTGCTGACTGGCAAAACCCGTTTGCCTGGGTTTGATGGGGAGTGGGTGGTGAAGCGGCTCGGTGATGTAGCGTACATCAAGACCGGTAGCCGGAACAACGAAGACAAGGTTGAAGACGGTGAATATCCGTTCTTCGTTCGTTCCGATGATATTGAACGCATCAACAGTTACTCGCACGACTGCGAGGCCATCCTCGTTCCGGGCGAAGGTCGAATCGGCGAAATATTCCACTACATCAATGGCAAGTTCAACGTGCACCAACGCGTCTATGCCATCACACGCTTCGCGCCGGATGTTTCCGGCCATTTCGTTTATCTCTACATGAAGGCGCATTTTGGCACTTGGGCAATGAAGAATACGGTCAAGGCAACCGTGGATTCGCTTCGCTTGCCAACCTTTCAGAACTTCCTGATGCGAATGCCGCCAACGCTCGAAGAACAAACCGCCAGCGCGGAAGTGTTGAAAGATATGGACGCCGAACTGGCCGCGCTCGAAGCCCGCCGCGACAAAACCCGCGCCCTGAAAACCGCCATGATGCAGGAATTGCTGACTGGCAAAACACGACTCGTGTAAGGAGACACACCATGACAGACACCATCGGCAAACCGGAACGCGCGACACAGAATCGCGTCATCAAACTGTTCAGCGAACAACTGGGCTACACCTATCTGGGCGACTGGGCGGACCAGGACAACAGCAATATCGAGGAGCAATACCTCTCCGATTACCTGACAGAAGCCGGGTACAGCCCTGCGCACATCAGTCAGGCGATTCACCAGCTAAAAACCGAGGCGGGCAACACGCTGCGTGACCTTTACACCAAAAACGAGGCGGTTTATCAGCTTTTGCGTTATGGCGTCGATGTAAAGGTGGAAGGCGACACGAAATTTCAGAAAGTCTGGCTCATCGACTGGAAGAAGCCGCGTAACAACCACTTCGCCCTGGCCGAAGAAGTCACCCTGCGCGGCAATCAAGAGCGCCGCCCGGACATCGTACTGTATGTGAACGGCATCGCCGTCGGCGTGCTGGAACTGAAAAACAGCCGAGTGAGCGTCGGCGATGGCATCTACCAGAACCTTTCCAACCAGACACCGGAATTCAACGCCTGGTTTTTTACCACCGTGCAATTCGTCTTTGCGGGCAACGACAGTGAAGGACTGCGTTATGGAACGATCGGTACGCCGGGGAAATTCTTTTTGCAATGGAAGGAAGACGAGGCCGACAACAGCGCCTACAAGCTGGACAAGTATCTCCTGAAACTGTGCGAAAAATCGCGGCTCATCGAACTGATGCACGACTTCATCCTGTTCGACGGCGGCATCAAGAAACTGCCGCGTCCGCACCAGTATTTCGGCATCAAGGCGGCGCAGGGTCGTGTGCGCAAAAAGCAGGGCGGCATCATCTGGCATACGCAGGGATCGGGCAAGAGCATCCTGATGGTGTTGCTGGCCAGATGGATATTGGAAAACAATTCCAAAGCGCGGGTCGTCCTCATTACCGACCGCGACGAACTGGACAAACAAATCAAACGGGTATTCGAGAGCGCCGGGGAAAAAATTTATCGTACCAGCAGCGGGTGTGACCTGATGGCGCAGTTGGGCCAGCCCGCGCCGCGCCTCTTGTGCTCACTGGTGCATAAATTCGGACAACATGGCAAAGGCAAAAGTGATAGCGAGTTCGACGATTTCATCAGCGAATTGCAAACTCAACCGTGCCAGACCGTTGGCGAGCTATTCGTCTTTGTAGACGAATGTCATCGCACCCAGGGCGGGCGGCTCAACCGGGCGATGAAGGCGCTGATGCCGGGCGCGGTCTTCATCGGCTTTACCGGCACGCCGCTTTTGAAAAAGGACGCGGCTACCAGTCTGGAAGTATTTGGCGGCTACCCCTACATCCATACCTACAAGTTCGCCGAGGCGGTGGAAGACAAGGTCGTGCTGGATCTGATTTACGAAGCGCGCGATATTGACCAGAAGCTCGGTTCGCAGGACAAGGTCGATGCGTATTTTGAAGCCAAGACACAACCTCTGAACGATTGGCAAAAGAACGAGCTGAAAAAACGCTGGGGCACCTTGCAAGCCGTTTTGAGTTCGCGCCCGCGCATGGACCGCATCGTCACGGACATCGAAATGGATTTTGCAACCAAACCACGCCTGTCCGAATTTGGCAACGCGATGCTGGTGGCGGGCAGTATTTACGAGGCGTGCAAGTACTACACCCTGTTCCAGCAATCCACCTTCAGGGGCAAATGCGCCGTTATCACCAGCTACAACCCGCAGACCAAGGATGTAACGCTGGAAGAAACCGGCGCCGATTCCGAAACCGACAGGCAGTTTATCTATAAAACCTATGTCGAACTCTTGAAGGATGTGCCCGTCAGGCCAAACATGACCAAAACCGAGGCGTATGAGGAAGACGCCAAGGAGAAATTTATCCGTCAACCGGCGAAGATGAAGCTCCTGATCGTGGTCGATAAACTCCTGACCGGCTTCGACGCGCCGCCTTGCTCCTGCCTCTATATCGACAAGTCCATGCAGGATCACGGTCTGTTTCAGGCCATTTGCCGCACCAATCGGCTGGATGGCGACGATAAGGAATTCGGTTACATCGTCGATTACAAGGACTTGTTCAGGAGGGTGGAAAACGCGATGGCCGTGTATTCCTCCGAACTCGACCACAGCGCGGGAGGCGCTACTCCGGACGTGATGTTGCAAACCCGTGTCGAAAAAGGCAAGGAGCGGCTGGATGCGGCATTGGAAACCCTGGCCTTGCTCATGGAAAAAGTGGAGCCGCCCAAGGAGGAATTGCAGTGCATCCATTATTTTTGCGGCAATTCCGAGATCGCTTCCGATCTGAAAGAACACGAGCCGCGGCGCGTGGCTTTGTATACCGGGGTGGTGGGTCTGCTGCGCGCCTACGCCGCCATCGGCGACGAACTGGACGAGGCGGGTTATGACGCCGCGCGGCAGGCAGCGATCCGGCGCGAGCGTGAAGATTATGTGAAGCTGCGTGCTTCGATTCGCCTTGCGGCGGGGGAAACGCTGGACTTGAAGCCCTATGAAGCCGATATGCGCAATTTGATCGACCGCTACATCGAAGCTGACGCATCGCGCAAAATTTCCGAATTTGACAACATCGGCCTTGTGGACTTGATCGTGAAATCGGGCATTGCCGATGCCATCGCGCAGAAGCTCGGCCAGATGAAGGAACGCGAATCCGTGGCCGAAACCATCGAAAACAATATCCGCAGCAAGATCATCAAGGATCAACTGACCGATCCGGCGTATTTCGCCAAAATGTCCGCGCTGCTGGATGAAATCATCAAAAAGCGCAAGGAGCAAGCCGTTTCTTATGAGGAATACCTGAAACAGATTCAGGTATTGGTCAGCCAGGTACAGGCAGGCAGGACCGACGACACACCGGACACGCTGGATACGCCAGGCAAACGCGCGCTTTACAATAACCTTAAATCGGCGATTCCCGACAATACCTTTATGGATTCGGCGAATGCTTCATACGGAGAGCCAAAAGATGCGGCGCTGGATTTTGCGCTTGCCCTGGATACGGCGATCAGGAACAAGCGCCCGGACGGCTGGCGTGGCGTGCAGGCGAAAGAAAACGTCATCAAGCAGGCGCTATGGGAAATCCTGCAAGATAATGACGCGGTGGAGCGTATATTTCACATCATCTTTGCGCAACCGGAGTATTGAACGTGCAGGTGAAAAGCAGCATCGATCTGGGCGAGATTCACGCCGATGTGGTCATGAAGAGCATCAAACATGTTCATCTGAGCGTGTATCCGCCCGATGGCCGGGTGCATATCTCCGCTCCCTTGCACATGACGCCGGACACCCTCCGCGTGTACGCCATTACCAAACTGGACTGGATCAGGCAACAGCGCAAAAAGCTGTGCGCACAGGCGCGGGAGACTCCACGCGAATACCTTAGTCGGGAAAGCCATCAGGTATGGGGGCAGCGTTATCTGCTCGATATTCGTTACGCGGACGAAAAACCAACGGTAAAGCTGACGCACAGGCAGCTTGTGCTTACCGCACGTCCGGGGAGCGACGCACAAAAATGCGCGGAAATTCTGCACGACTGGTACAAGACAGAGCTTCATCGGGTTGTTCCCGAACTTATCCGTGAATGGGAGACACGCTTGGGCGTCAAGGTTCGCGCCTATTTTCTGCAACGCATGAAAACGAAATGGGGCAGCGCCAATCCCGCCGCCGGTCATATCCGCCTCAATACCGAACTCGCCAAAAAACCCAAGGTGTTGCTGGAATACGTCATCGTGCATGAAATGGCTCATCTGCGCGTGCCTTCACATAACGAGGCTTTTGTCGCACTCATGGATGCGTCTTATCCCGCGTGGCGCGAAGCTAGAACGGCGTTGAACGCACTGCCGCTGGCAGCGGAGGCGTGGAGCCAAAAATGTTGACGTTTTATGAGAGCAATGAATAAAGGGGCATTGGGGTCTAAAGGGGCATTGGGGTCAGTGACATTTATGTTTTGCAAAAAAAAAGTGAAATGACACCTATTTTAATTTCCGACCCTTTTAATCTCTTGATTCGTCCAATTGAATATACGGCTGTTTTTCCATGCCATTCGCCTCCCAAATGTTATCCGAACCTGTTGTAAAACTTGTCTATCACCCTGACCATGTTTTCGTCCAGCTTCCCTTTGGCAAAGGCAGTGATCTCTTTCGGAATCTTCCGGTAAAAGGCTTCCGCGATGCCGCCTGTGATACAGGCCAGGGTGTCGGTATCGCCGCCCAGGGAGATGGCGATTTGTATGGCGCTCGGGTAGTCGTCACTTTCCAGAAACGCGATAATCGCCTCGGGTACGGTTCCCTGGCAACTCTCGTTGAACTCGTAGATCGGGCGGATGTCCGCGCTCCTGCGGTTCAGGTCGTAGCCGAAGGTCTTTTCCGTGTAGGTCTTGATCTCTTGCTTTGATGCGCCCTTTCTGGCCATGAAAATAGCCGCCGCGGTCGCCTGGGCGCCCTTGACGCCATCCGGGTGATTATGGGTTACGTCCGCTGATTTTTTTGCCTCCGCCAGGGTTTCTTCCAGGCTGTCGAAAGCCCAGCCCACGGGGCTTACCCGCATGGCGGAACCGTTGCCGTAGCTGTTGTAAGGCTGGGGGTTGGAGGAGGCAAACCAGTGGCGGAAGTTACCGCCGTAACTTTCCCCAGGGTATTTGTTCGCCCAACGGTAAATGGCCGCCCCATAGTCATGGGTTCTGTCATCTTCGCCGAACCCGAAGAGCGCCTCCGCTACCGCGCAGGTCAAGACCGTATCGTCGGTATAAAAGCAGCCGGGATTGAGCAGATCGATGGTTTTCGGTCTGTCCGTTTTATGGTTGTCAAATTCGTAGATGCTGCCGCAGATATCACCAATGATTGCGCCTAACATTGTCGCCTCCTTATTACGATCCGGTAGCGGAACGATACATCAAAATGACCTCAGCGGGCGCGAGAATGTGTTATCTCCCGCCGCCCGCTTCAGTCGTCAACAACCGCCTGCTTGAACGATAGAGAAGTCAATCGGCTCATATTTCATTATGCGTTCTTTTCTCCGATAACGGTAAATTTCTCGCCGGTATCAGCGGCTTTCGGCTCCGGTTTTTCTTCTTCGTCATCCTGCGGTTGGTCATCTTCTGTACTAAAAGCGTCTTCGATGGAATTGAGAGCGACGTCCTTGTCAAAATCTCTCTGTTTGTATTCTTCCTCGTCATCGTCGTCATCGTCGTCATCTTCGACGTCCACGCCCGCGTCAACGTCGGCGAGCGCATCCCAAAACAGCAGCATCTTCGCCAGTTCGCAGTGTTCTTCGGCAACCTTGTGGAACAGGGTCGAGCCTTTATACAGTTTACCATCGCGCACGGCATGGATCGCCTTTATCAGAAGTTCGATCCCTTCATTTTCCTCCTCGCCGATCTTGCCCCCGGCCACGCGGCGGAGCTTGACCAGCACGGCGTCGTTGCAAGCCGCCTTGTGGAATAGGGCGGCGCTCTTTTTCAACTTGCGTTCTTCGGTCGAACTGTGATATTCGTAAATGGTCAGTGCTTTCACGAGATTTTTCATGGCCTTGCTCCTCGAGTAATGGATCGGATCGCGCTCCGCTCAACAAAGTCTGGTTTCTGGCGGCAAATACGATTATCCACCTCAGTACGTCAGAATGTGTCGCAAGGAAGCACTGTTGCCTGATCGGCTTGGCAAGCCGGCAGGGCGATTGCATTTGGCTGGCCATCTCCCCCAGCACCTTTCACGTTCGTGTCAGGGCCATCGCATTTAGCCGGTCCGCTCTCCACCGCCCCTATTTTTACCCGTCATTCATGCGCCAGCAGGAATCCATGAAGCCGCCGGGAAACCTGAAAAGCTGGATTCCCGCTTGCGCAGGAATGACGGGGTAGTGGGAAGGCACAGGGGCCGATCCTTACGAAATGACGCACTGTTTGGTGGACTTGTCAGTATCCCCCTCGCTTCCATGAAGCGAGGGGGAAATACCGGGATCAATGAAACCCGATAGAAACACTCTTCCCTTCTTTCAAACCACACTCCGCCTGCAACATATCCACCAGTTGCCATGCCGTTTTAATGGGGCGAAAACGGTTCTGGCGCAACACCGCCGCAAAGTCCCCCGGCGTCAGATTGCGCAGACGTTGAAGCGCGATTTCCACTTCCTTGTCCGGCACGTCCAACGTTAGTTGCTCGCAATGCCGGCGCAATAATCCGACGGATTGTTCGGGTCTGAGAAAATCGAATTTCGTCTTGAGATCGAAACGCCGCAGAGACGCTTGATCCAGTCCGCTCATCAGATTGGTCGAAGCGATGAACACGCCCGGAAACGCCTCCATTTGCGTGAGTATTTCATTGACTTGGGTAACTTCCCAACTGCGCTGCGCGTCCCGGCGATCCTGAAGAAAACTATCGACTTCATCGATCAGCAGCAACGCGCCTTCTCTTTCCGCCTGCCGGAAGGCTTTGGCAATGTTCTTCTCGCACTCGCCGACCCACATGGAGAGCAGATCGGAACCCCGCTTGACGAGCAGCGGCATATCCAGTTGTTCCGCCAGCCAGCGGCCATACGCGGTCTTGCCGGTGCCGGGCGGGCCATATAGGCACAGGCGGGCGGAACGCGAGGATTTCAAGCCTTCCGCCAACTCCGCCAGATCGACATCGGCGTGGATGAAAGCGGGGTCATAGATTTCGGGCAGGCGCGTCGAATCGTTGCGCCGCAAACCCGCGTGTCCCTGGGCTTCCAGCGTGTTGCCGATCAAGTGCTCGATGGCCTTGGTTTTGGCCTGGGAATCGAGTTGATCGCCAATCGCGCGCACCACGGCAGCGGCACGGCTGACGACCGCCGGCGCCAGCGACTCGCACTCGGCCAGGCGCGCGATACTGCTCGCTTCGGCCAGACCGCTGCACGCTTCCTCGATCATGCGCTGGCGCTGCGACTTGGGCGCAATCGGCAGCTCGAACACCAGATCGAAGCGGCGGATATACGCCGGATCGACGCCGCGAACGAAATTGGATATCCAGAGAGTCGGCACCGGATTTTCTTCGAGTACGCGGTTGAGCGCCGCTTTGCCGTGCGACTTGTCGTCCTTGTTCGGAAAAATGAAACCGAGAAACTCATGCTCTCGTCCGAAAATCTCTTCCGCTTCATCGAATACGACCAGCGCCTGACGTTTGCCGAAAAAACTCTGCGCGGCGCGTAAAGCGCGCAAGCGTTTCCGGCCACCGATTTCGTCGCCGTCCTCATCCTCGCTGGCGACTTCAAACAGTTCACGCTCCAGCGTGGCGGCCAATACCCGCGCCAACTGGGTTTTGCCGGTGCCGGGTTTGCCGTGGATGAAAATATTGACGCCGGTTTTTCCCGTTGCCACCGCCTGACGCAGATAGGGAACAAGAACATCCAGCGTTTTCTGGATGTGAGCAAAATCTTCCAGCCCCAGCTCCGCTGGCGCGGCAGTGGACACCATGCCGCGCAACAGACTCACGATATCCGCTTCCGGAGAAGCGATCCTGTCGGCGAAAGTATTGGAAAGCAACTCCAGTCTATCGCTCAAATCGGAACACACTCCCGAACGACCAATCGAAATCAAACCGGAACACGTCAGGATTCCCTGAGTGCCGAGCGCAACGCGAACCTCTTTTTCCGGAATATCCAGAATGATCGAAACCGCATGACACAGTTTGACGAACGAAGGCGTTTTCACTTGACTGGTAAGTTCATACAACATCGCCTCCGTTTTGTGCATTACGGCAAACTCAAGGATGCGGCAATCGACTTCCGATAACCCGGCCAAGGCGGCCAGATGTTCGATGTTCTGGCGCAGGTCATCGGGTGGCGTGGCATCGCTCAACTGTTTTTCGGCTTTCCGATGCAAAGCCTTCAGCCGGGTCAGCATTTCTTTGGCATCGTATTCGTCCTCTTCGGACGAATCGCAGGATTCCTGATTCACATCTATCAAGCCAATGGCCTGTGCCAACTCGTCATCACCGATGCAGCGCTCATGGATAAAATTCTTGTGCCCATCCAGCTTCATCAGAATACGCAGCATCCACAGGCGGGCGATGGGTTCGATTTCGCTGGCTGGCTTGGCATTATTTTGCCTGACGAGGAACTTGGGCAATCTGTATACGGATTTTTTTCTCATCGATGATCTCCTTGAGTCGTTTCATGAACCATAGAGAGATCATAGGGCTGCTGTGCGTCATACTGTGTCGCATTGAAGCGCCGTTTCCTGATCGGCTTGGCAAGCCGTCGGCGGATCTGGGCGTGATGGGAGCGGTTCGGTTGCCAGACGCGTTACATGACGGCGGCATCCAGGAAATTGTCCTTGCGGATCATGCTTTGCCGGGGTTATCGACTCTGGTTTTGTCGGGGTTCGCAAGCTCACCCCGACCTATGCGGGCTGGGCAATCAGTTCGGGCGGAAGGGTGAAATCGAAATCGTCGACGGTGAGCATACCCAGCCCTGTTCAGTCTTCAATAGGCCGTCGGTACATCACACGTCTGACCGGCACACGACGGCTTTTGGCGCGGTGAATGTCAAAGCCGATTCAACCGGCATGGCGCGTCTGTCAGACATCGAACCGCTGCCCGCGCTGCGGCTGGTGAACATTTTCCCAGCCCAGCCGGTCGTCGATGGCCTTGGCGAAAACCGCCATCGCGCCGACTTCGCCGTGAACCAGAAAGGTATTTTCGGGCGGGCGGCGAAAACCGCTCATCCAGTTGAGCAGCGCGCCCTGGTCGGCGTGCGCCGAGAGTCCGCCCACCGTGTGGATGCGCGCGCGCACCGGAACGGTTTCGCCGAAGATCGTCACCAGGCGCGCGCCATCGACCAACCTGCGCCCCAGCGTTCCGCCCGCCTGGAAACCGACGATCAGTACGCCGCATTCGGCGCGCGGCAGGTTTTCGCGCAGGTGGTATTTGATGCGCCCGGCGTCGCACATGCCGCTGGCGGAAATTATTACCGCGCCTTCGCGGATCGTGTTCAGCGCCCTGGAATGTTCCGCGTCGGCGACAAATTCGACTTTCATCATGTCCGGGTGCGCTTCCGCCCAGACGATCAGTTCATGCGTCTCGTCATCGAGCAGTTCGGGATGCGCCAGGGTGATTCGCGTCGCCTGGTTGGCCATCGGCGAATCGACGTAAACCCGCAGCGGCGAGAGGCGTCCGCGACGGATCAGGTCGCCGAGCAGGCAGAGGATTTCCTGCGTCCGGCCAACGGCGAAGGAAGGAATGATCAGGTTGCCACGGCTGGCCAGCGTCCGCTCAAAGGCGGCGACGATTTCATCCTCGGTTTCCCGCATCGGGCGGTGCAGACGATCGCCATAGGTCGATTCGATCAGCAGCACGTCGGCTTCGGGCACCGGCTTTTCCGGATCGCACAGCACGGGGCGGTCGTACATTCCAAGGTCGCCAGAGAAAATCAGGGTTTGTGGCTTTTTCCGGCCATGCGCGACGACTTCCAGCCAGGCCGAACCAAGGATGTGTCCGGCATTGTGGAAACGCACCTCGACGCCATCCGCCGGACGGATGGTTTCGCCGTAAGGCGCGGGCCGAAACTGCTTCAGCACGGCCTGCGCCGCGATCACCGTGTACAGCGGCGCCTCGATGCCGCGCCTGGCCTTGCCGCCACGGCGCTGGTGGCGCAACTGCCATTCGGATTCTTTCTCCTGGATGTGCGCGCTGTCCGGCAGGAGCACGCCGATCAGGTCGATGCTGGCCGGCGTGGCGTAGATCGGCCCGCGATAACCGAGTACGGCGAGGCGGGGCAGCAATCCGGAATGGTCGATGTGGGCGTGCGTCAGCAGCACGAAATCGATGTCGCGCACATCGCTGTCGAAATCGAGCGCCCGCAGGTTTTTCGCGCGCGCTTCGGAACCGCCCTGAAACATGCCGCAATCGACGAGAAAGCGCGTATTGCCTGTCTCGACCAACGTGCAGGAACCGGTAACTTCACCGGCGGCGCCGAAAAAAGTGAGTCGCGTCATTATGTTTTCTCCCATTTTTCCTGATTGACATGTTCATTACATTACGGCGGGAATGCTGGGTTTAGCGACCCTTATATGGACTCCTCCTGTTTTGCAAGGGAAATACAGGAAATTGAAACACGAAGGGAAGATGCGACTGCGCCCATATATCCGACCTCGTTATGGCGTTCATTGCTGCGCGCCGGGCCACGATGGATTGCGCGCGGCAAG
>JAITNL010000144.1 GCA_031290495.1 Accumulibacter sp. | reverse complement strand
GCGTATTCTTCCGGCGGCAGGGTCAGCGCCGCTTTCAGAAAATTCGTCAAGTGTTCGGTATCCCGCGCGTCGCCAAAAAACATCTTGAAAATCGCGTCGATGCGCAGGAAGAGGAAAGGTGGTTTCATGGAATTTCCAAGGGGCGATGCCCTTAAGGATGCGAAGTTTAATCGAAATCTGAATTTGCTGGCGGCGGCTGATTAACCCTGCTTTCAGGTGTAAGTATAGACGCTCAAAGTCCCACCGGTCAGGGTTGCAATTCCAGCAACCGGGCTTTGACCCGATCCCGGCTGAAGGCCGCGGCGCGAGTATCGCCGGCATCGAGCGCCATCCGGTAATACCGGGCGGCCAGCTTGTCCTGACGCAGATGATCCAGGCTGACCGCGAGGTTGAAAATGATGTCCGGATTATCGGAATCGCCGGTGTAGGCCAGGAAGTATGCGTGCTGCGCCTCGCTCCAGCGTTGTTCGTTGGCATACACGCTGCCCAGCGCGAAAAGCAGCGGCGGCGAGTCGGGCTGGCGGACGAGCGCGGCTTCGAGATGGCGCGCGGCGGTGTCGGCGTCATCCTGTTGACTCGTGCTGAGTACGCCCGCGCGGGCCGTGGCGTCGGTGGGGTCCGTTTCGAGTGCGCGCAGATAATAAGCGTGCGCCCAATCGCTCTGTCCCTGCCGCGCGGCGATGGTGGCGAGGCCCAGCAGGGCATCGGTATTCTTTTCATCGCCGCGCAATACCTGTTCGTAAGCGCGCTGCGCCTCCTCGTTCCGCCCGGACTGGAGCGCTTCGTAAGCGCGTTCGAGCGGAACGTTCGCACGCGGTTGGGTACGTGTCAGACGCGGCATGTTGTCGATGGCGTCGGCGGCTTCCTGACGCGGCGGGCCCACCGCCGCGGCGGTGGTTCCCGGTACGCGTTCAGGATTTGGCGGAACTGAAGGCGCGGCGGGAACGCGCGCCGGCGTCACGGGTTTCCCGACCGGCTGGCGCGGCGGCGCGGCTTCGGTCACCGGACGGGCGATTACGTTTTTTCTGACCGGAGGCGGCAGAGCGGTGGGCACGGCGGCGGCGGGTGTCGCCGGAAAAAGAACGGCGGCGGACTCGATAGCCCGCAATTGCCAGCCGTAATAGCCAGCCACGCCCACGATGGCCATGATTCCCGCGACAGCAATCGGCCAAAAGAAGCGTCCGGTTTCGGCCGACCGTTTGGCGGCGAACGCCGCGCGCGCGGCGGGTTCTTCCAGCTGACTTTCTTCAGGAACCGAACGTCTTGGCGAAGGCGCGAGCGGGATGACGGCGGCCAAACCGGCATCGTCGCCGGATTGCCGCGCCAACGCCGCCGCGAGACTGGCGGACGAAGCGGCGAGCGGCAACAAGCCCGCTTCGGCGATGGACGCCGCCGCGCTCGGAGTTGACGCGATGGCACCGCCGTCTTTGCCGACGGTCTGGCGTTTGCTTTCTTCCGCCTTCTTGAGCGTATCGAGCAGCAAGCTCACTGGAGCGGCCTTGACGGCATGTGCGGCCCCGAAAAAGGCTCATAAACCTTGTCCGTGGCGAAAAAGTCCCGCCCGGGAAGCGTGTTCGCCAGATGGCTGAAATCGCCGTTGATCGAGGCGTCCCGGATCACCGTCGGGCGCAGCACGATGACCAGTTCGCTCTTGCGCGAGGCGTCGTTGCGCGTGGTAAGCATCTCCCCGAACAGCGGGATGTCGCCAAGGACCGGAAGACGCCCGCTCTTGTTTTCCAGACGGTCTTCCATCAAACCGCCGAGCACGGCGATATTGCCGCTCTGGATACGCATCATCGATTCGATTTCGCGCGTGCGTATCTGGGGAACTTCGTTGATCACGGTGAGCGCCGGATTGGGGTCCTGCTTGAGCGCGGAAATGCTGGAGATGGAGGGGCGGACGTTGAGCGTGACCATGTCGTCGTCGCCGATCTGCGCCGTCAGATTCATGAAGAAACCGATCGACACCGATTGCGGCGTGGTGGTCGTGGTCGTCACCGCGTTGGTGTTGGTATTCCCGGCGGCGATGTCCTGCTTGACTTCAAAGTAGACGAAGTCCTCCGAGATTTTCAGGGTCGCCGTCTGGTTGTTCAGCACCGTCAGTTTCGGGCTGGAGAGCACTTTGGTAGTGCCGAATCCGCGCAATAGATCAACGATGACGTCGAGTCCGCGCGCGGCGTTGCGGTAGGTCAGGCTAAAGGGCGTGACTGAGGGGCCGGCGCTTTGGGTGTTCGTCGCGGCGGCCAGCGAAAAGCCGGTTTGCGTCGCCAGCTTCGACCATTCGATGCCTTGCTGATAATTGTCGGACAGATCGACCTCGATGATCGTCGCTTCGATCATCACCTGACGGTGCGCGCTTTTCATGACCCAATCGATAAATTCCCGCACTTTTTCGTGCTGGCGCGACGTGGCGCGCACGGCGATCACGCCGGTTTCCGGATTGACGATCACCGAGGCGGCCTCGCGGAAAGTCGTCTGTTTCACGATGGTTTCATCGTTGTCCCGATTGAACTCCGGATTCTGGTTGGCGCGGCCGCGCTCGACGGAATACGGCGGCATGTCGGCACCTGCCGCTCCCTGCGCCGTACCGGACAAGAACATGCCAGCGCCGATCGTTTTTTGCGCCGTGTTCCGCTCGATGGTCGTTTCGCTATGGCCTTCGGGAAAAATTTTATCGGTTTCAAGCAACAGATCTTTCAGATTCTTCTCCAGCGAATTCCACAAGCTGTTTTTCGATTTATTCTCGATTGTGATGCGCGAGATGTTGCTGCTGTCGGCCCGCCCCTGACTCGCGGAAACAGCGCTGGCCGAAATCTGCATGTTCGTCGACACCGTGCCGGTCACTTCGCGGGACAGATTGACGTAGTCGACGCGATAGTTTTTCAGATATGGCGAATCGGGCATGACGACGAGATTCGGGCCGTCGAGTTCAAAACGCATGTCAGTTTGCCGGGCAATGCGGTCGAGCAGCCGCGGCAGCGTCTGGTCGATGGCGTTCAAGGTCACGCTGCCGGAAATTCCCGGATGAATATCGACATTCAACTTGGCGTCGCGGGCCAGGGCGAACAGCAAATCCCGCGCCTTGACGTTATTTACCACGACGCTGTAGGTCTCGGTTTTGCCAACCGTCTTCGGACGCGGCAGCGGAAGCTCGCGCACCGGCGCGGGGATGACGGATTCCGGCGCTCCCCGCGCGCTGAGCGCGGCGTCTTCGGCACGCAGATGACCGGTTGACGGCCCGCCGCTCAAAGTCACGGGAGCGCAGCCGGCGACAAGAAACGCGGCCAGAATCGCGCCGACGTGTCTTGACATCCTGGTATCGTCCGGCGAAATGAAGGGGACTATCGTAATTGCCTTTGGCCTGCCAGCCATCGCCTCTCTGTTTTTATTGTCATTCCAGCGAAAGCGGAAATTCTTGGGAGCGTCGGAAATCCCAAACGGTACCCGCTCCGCCTGGCGCAAGTTCAGACGACAGCCGGAATCGCTTCTCACTTGGGATAGTGCGCAAGTTACGGCTATCGCCTGAGCTCGCGCCCAACAGCGCGCGCCCCGCTTCAACACGCTCACCCGACCGCCTCGTCGACTCCGCGCCGCAATTCAGCCACCAGCCTTTTCACTTTGGCGCAGACTTCGTTCGCCGGCACGTGTTCGATCTCTTCGATAATGCGGCTGCCGACGATCACGGCGTCGGCGACGCGCGCGATCGCGGCGGCGGTTTGCGCGTCGCGGATGCCGAAACCGACGCCAACCGGCAACCCAACCGTGGAGCGGATTTTGGGGATGCGCCGGGCCACGGCGTCTACGTCGAGTTCGGCTGAACCGGTGACGCCCTTGAGCGAAACGTAATACACGTAGCCGCTGGCGCGTTCGGCGACCATTGCGACGCGCGCCTCGGTTGAAGTCGGCGCGAGCAGGAAAATCGGATCGAGCGCGTTGTCCCGCATGGCTTTGGCAAAATCGGCGCTTTCTTCGGGTGGATAGTCGACCACCAGCACGCCATCGACGCCGGCGTCGAACGCCGCCGCGGCGAACGCGTTGACGCCCATGGCCTCGATCGGATTGGCATAGCCCATCAGCACGACCGGCGTTTCGTTGTTGTCGGCGCGGAAGTTGGCGACCATTTCCAGCACTCCGCGCAGACTGACGCCCTTGGCCAAGGCGCGTTCGGAAGCGCGCTGGATGGTCGGGCCGTCGGCCATCGGATCGGAAAACGGTACGCCGAGTTCGATGATGTCCGCGCCGGCTTCGACCAGCGTGTGCATCATCGGCACGGTCAGCGCGGGATCCGGGTCGCCGGCGGTGATGAAGGGGATCAGCGCGCGGCGCCGCTGCGCTTGCAGACGTTCGAATGCAGCCTGAATCTTGGACATGGCGTTCTCCTCAGAACTGGATTCCCGACTTTTCGGCGACGGTGTGCATGTCCTTGTCGCCACGTCCGGAAAGGTTGACCAGCAGGATTTTGTCTTTGCTCATCGCCGGGGCGATCTTGATCGCGTGCGCCACGGCGTGACTCGATTCGAGCGCCGGAATGATGCCTTCCAGCCGGCACAGGGTGTGGAACGCCGCGAGCGCCTCGGCATCGGTCGCGGCGACGTATTCGGCGCGGCCAGTGTCCTTCAGCCAGGCGTGTTCGGGGCCGACGCCGGGGTAATCGAGACCGGCGGAAATGGAATGGGTTTCGATGATCTGCCCGTTCTCGTCCTGCATCAGATAGGTGCGGTTGCCGTGCAGCACGCCGACCTTGGCGTTGGCGGTAAGCGGCGCGGCGTGGCGTCCGCTGGCGATGCCGTCGCCCGCCGCCTCGACGCCGATCAGCCGCACGTCCGCATACGGAATGTAGGGGTGGAAAATCCCGATGGCGTTGGAGCCGCCGCCGACGCAGGCGATCACCGCGTCCGGCTGACGACCGCACAATTCTGGCATCTGGATCAGACATTCCCTGCCGATCACCAACTGAAAGTCGCGCACCAGCGTCGGGTAGGGGTGCGGGCCGGCGACGGTGCCGATGATGTAGAAGGTCGTCGAAACTTGGGTCACCCAGTCGCGCATCGCTTCGTTGAGCGCGTCCTTGAGCGTTTTCGAGCCGGATTCCACCGGCACGACGGTCGCGCCGAGCAGTTTCATGCGGTAAACGTTGGCTGCTTGCCTTTCGATGTCCGTCGCCCCCATGTAGACCACGCAGTCCATGCCGTAGCGCGCGGCGATGGTGGCCGACGCCACACCGTGCTGACCCGCGCCGGTCTCGGCAATTACCCGCTTCTTGCCCATGCGCCGGGCGAGCATGGCTTGGCCGATGCAGTTGTTCACCTTGTGTGCGCCGGTGTGGTTGAGATCCTCGCGCTTGAGATAAATCTGCGCGCCGCCCAGTTCGTCCGACAGACGTTTGGCGTGATAGACCGGGCTGGGCCGGCCGACGTAATGCTTCAGCTCATAGTCGAACTCGGCAATAAAGCGCGGATCGTGCCGGGCAGCCGTATAGGCGTCATTCAGTTCGGTGAGCGCGGGAATCAGCGTTTCGGCGACGAAAATGCCGCCGTAGGAGCCGAAATGGCCGCGCGCGTCGGGTAAATCGTGGGACAGGGCTGGCATAGCCGTTTTTCCTTGAGACAATTTTGAGGCAATCAATCAGCTAAAAACCGCACCGTGGCGCGGCGAGGCAGTACCGACAAATAGCGAGTCAGGTGTGATTGGCAAGAAACCGTCGCCAATAGGCGCGGGTGATTCCGTCGCGGGTCTTGCGCATCGTTTCGTCCAGTTCCAAAAATCAATAGATTGCCACTGTTGCCGCCGCCGTATGCGCGGCGGCGATGAAAGCGCGCATTTTTGCCGCGTCCTTGATGCCTTTGCTTGCCTCGACGCCCGACGAGACATCGACAGCCGCCGGTCTCACCCGGATGACGGCTTCGCCAACGTTATCAGCGTCGAGTCCGCCCGACAGTATGAGCGGTTTCGCCGAGCCGGATGGAATCAGGTTCCAGTCGAAGGTCTGGCCGCCGCCGCCATAAGCCGCGACGAAGGCGTCGACCAGAATGGCCTGCGCCGAAGGAAAAACCGCCGCATATTGTAGCAAATCGAATCCTGGCTTCATCCGCGCCGCCTTGACGTAGGGCCGGTTGAATTGTCGACAATACGCCTCATCCTCGTCGCCGTGAAATTGCAGCAAATGCAAAGGCACGGCGGCGAGCGTCTCGCGTACCTGTTGCGGCTCGGCGTTTACAAACAGGCCGGCCACGCTGACGAACGGCGGCGCCAGCCGCGCCAGCCGCACGGCCTGATCGAGGTCGACAAAACGCGGACTGGGCGGGAAAAAGACCAAGCCCAGCGCGTCAGCGCCAGCGTCAAAGGCCGCGCGCATGTCCTCCGCGCGGGTCAGACCGCAGATTTTGATTCGTGGTATTCGTGGCATGAGATTTCAATTATAAATCCGCGAAGATACGCCGGGAACTGTATGTATAACGCGGCCATCGCAAATTGGCGCAATCGTTGCGCTCAATAAGCGTGTTGCGAGCTTTCAATCTATCCGCCAGCGTAGAGAGTTGCCAAGGCGGCGCATGAGACAGGCGCTCTGCGTGCCTTCTTCGCCCCCTTGTCAGAAAAGGGGTAAAAGGTGACGATGAATATCGGACAGATTACGTGCCGCAAAACCGGACAGATTGAAAACTTGCAACACACGATCCGCCAAATCTTGACTTGTCAGGGAAGCAACGTATAATGCCTCCCTTCCTCGTTGCCGCAGGCAGTCCGGCGGCATTGAAGGCGCGTAGCTCAGCTGGTTAGAGCACCACCTTGACATGGTGGGGGTCGTTGGTTCGAGTCCAATCGCGCCTACCAACAACTGGTCCGAAGCAGTCCAAAGCAGTCCGAACAAGGGCAGAAAACCTGGCAGCCCGGAGGACTTAAGTCGGCAAGGCGCGTCCGTCACAAGGCAAAAGTAGAAATATTTTTGGTGATAGTAGCAAATAATATTGATTTACACATTCAGAAGATTTTGAGATTTTACGTTGGCTATCGTAGTGAACGACTGGTTGCGCATAGTCATAAGCGCCAATATTTTGTCGGTGAT
>JAITNL010000143.1 GCA_031290495.1 Accumulibacter sp. | reverse complement strand
CTACTGATGCGACTCCCGAAGTTCATCAGGGATTGACCATCGCCGCTTGTTTTTTGTGCGTCTAAAAATGTCGGGCTTGAGTATTTTACTGGTTGCAATTTAATTTCAATTTCCGTTTTTCTTCTTCCCATCTCATCCCGCCTCTTCCCGCATTTATCTCAAAATCCGTAGTCATTTATCTCACTCGTTATCAGTACCCGCGCCTGGGATTCCCGCTTGCCGTAAGGGATGACTGTCACATTGAGTTGCCGCTGGATAATGACGATTTCTTCATCATAGGGCGTTTCGATCACGACGATGCGCCCGCCATCCTGCGGAATGGCGATGTATTCGCCCGCGCCCAAACGCGCCATTTCCTGCCACACCTTGCGGGTTTCATTGGAATCGCCCGCCTGCACGGTGTTGACGAGGATATTTTTCTGCCGGGCTTCGCGGATGATTTCCGGGTATTTGCGATCCTGTTTGTAATCCATGTGCGGCGGCGCGTCGCCGACCAGAAAGAGGATGCGGCTATTTTGCCCCGGCGCGTTCGCCTCCAGCCAAGGCTGTTGACCCACCGCGACATCCAGCGCCTCATTGACCGACTCCGGCGTATCGCCGCCGCCCGCCGCCCTGAAAGTCAGCAATTTGCCATAAATGCCCTGAATATCCGGGGTCAAGGGATGCGACTGGGTGACATAGTTATCGCCGATATCGCGATAGGCCACCAGCCCCATGCGAATTTGCGCCTCCGGATGCTGGTCGATGATGGTATTGGCAATCGCCCAGATTTTGCGCTTCGCCCCTTCGATCAACCCCGTCATCGACCCCGTGGTATCCAGCACGAACACCACATCCACCTGCTGTCGGGGCGCCGGCTGTGGCATCACCCGTTCTCCCGACTGCGCCATGCAATCCGCGCCCAAAGAAGCCAGACCCACGAAAAACAACGCGGCCCAAAATCTTTGCCCAAAGTTTTTCATCGCAGGACGCCTTTCGTCCGAGAGAAAACAACGGTTAACATCATAACAAAACACCTCTGTCCAGAGCGAAAAAACGCCTGCAAGGACGGTTATTTCCGTAATCACTTTTGTCTTGCGCAATTCTGTTGCACAATAAAAATTTTCTCGCCGATTTATTTCACGCAGCTTCAAAAAGCCTCATGTTGACAGTTTTAACTCGTATCTTGCTAATCCCCATCCACGTAAGTAGCCAGAAAGGGTTGTGATCGGAATGTTCCCCGCGACTACTGGCTTGCAGTCATTTTTCAACATTTTGCACTGATCCCGTTTCGGGAGGTCATGGAATTGGTTATGGCGGCAAAAGAGATCAAAGTCTGTTGTCCTCAGTGCGGCAATGAAGCGCTGTGGAGTCCGGGAAACAAGTATCGGCCTTTCTGTTCCGAGCGCTGCAAGCAGATTGATCTCGGCGCTTGGGCATCCGAAACTTACCGTGTGCCAGTACGAGAAGAATCGGCTGAACCGCAGGCTGGTTTCCCTCCGGAGGCGGAATAGCGCTCCTTGAAATGACCGGAATCACCAGCCGCGCATCAGCGCGATTCCGTGAGCGCCGTGCGCCTCCGCCATGATGATCGCTTCCGGATGCATACCCCCCAGGGCGAATACCGGGATCGTCGCGCGTTCGATCAGCCGCGCGAAAGTTTCCCAGCCGATGCCTGGGGATTCCGGGTGCGTGGGCGTCGGCAGGACGGGGCCGAGTACGGCAAAATCGACCCCCAGACATTCCGCGCGGGCCAGGTCGGCGTCGCTGTGGCACGACGCCGCGACCCAATCGAAAGCGGGACGCCGGGCGAGCGCGCGCAGACGCGGCGACGATAAATGAACGCCGTCGGCACCGATGTCTCGCGCCAGCGTTTCATCGTCGCCCACCAGCAACCGGGTTCCGGGAAAGGCGGCGGTGAGCGTCATGGCTTTTTCGGCAAAACGCCGGCGCGCGGTGGCGGCAAGCGTCTTGTCGCGCAATTGCATGAGACGAATGCCGCGCGTAAAAGCCTGGCGGATACGTTCCAGTTCGGCGTCGATGCCATTCTCCTCGGCGTGAGTGATGGCGTAGATGCCGGGCAGCGCGAGCGCGCGCAGGATCGGGCTGTTGGTCGGCAGCAGGGGCGCGGCGGCGGGAGTTTCGTCAAGCCGGGTCCACACCGCGCCGCTGTGCTCGCGCGTATCGATCTCGCCCAGCCAGCCGGTAACGCGGAAAAATTTGAGCCGCACCCGCGCGTGCGGATAGGTAAATTCGCGGCACAGCCAAGGTGTGGCGGCGGTGACGGCGATCCCCAATTCTTCCCGCAATTCGCGCGTCAGGGCGGCGCGTAACGATTCGCCGGGTTCGACCTTGCCGCCGGGAAATTCCCAATAACCGGCGTAGACTTTGTCCGGCGGACGCTGCGCCAGCAGGTACTCACTGCCGCCCGCCGCGCCGCGCAGCAGGACGCCAGCCGCGACATCGACGACGCGCGTCACGCGCTGCGTCCGCGCTGTGCACCGTAAGCGCCAGCCCAATCCTGGGCGAATTGCCACGCCACGCGCCCACTGCGCGAGCCGCGTTGCAAAGCCCAATTCAGCGCGTCACGTTGCGCTCGGACAATCTCGACGTCCTGACAGCCGAACGAGCGCAGCCAATGGGCGACGATGTCGAGATAGGCGTCCTGGTCGAAGGGGTAGAACGACAGCCACAGCCCAAAACGTTCTGACAGGGAAATTTTTTCCTCGATGGCCTCACCGGGATGGATTTCCTCGCCGACGCTCTGTGTTTCCAGATTTTCCCCGAAGTATTCGGGCATCAGATGCCGCCGGTTGGAGGTGGCGTAGATCAACACGTTGTTCGGGGCGGAAGCGATCGAACCGTCGAGAACGACCTTGAGCGCGCGGAAGGTGGTATCGCCGGCGTCGAACGACAGATCGTCGCAGAAAACGATGAAACGCTCGTGCCGCCCTTCGAGCAGATCGACGATGTCCGGCAGGTCGATCAGGTCGTATTTTTCGACTTCGATCACGCGCAAGCCGCGCGCGGCGTATTCGTTGAGCAGCGCCTTGATCAGCGACGATTTACCCGAACCGCGCGCGCCGGTGAGCAGCACGTTGTTGGCTGGACGGCCAGCGACGAATTGCCGCGTGTTGGCGTCGACGCGCGCTTTCTGCTCGTCGATGTCGCGAAGATCCGCCAGACGGATCGGCGCGGGACGCGGCACGGGCTGCAAATAACCGGCCGCGCCGCGCTTGCGCCAGTGGAAGGCCACGGCGGCGTTCCAGTCGGGCACGGGAGAAGCGGGCGGCAGCCAGGGTTCAAGACGCGAAAGCAAACGCTCGGCGCGTTCCAGGAAAGAAGCCAAATGTGACAGGGGATCGTTCATCGTAAAACCAACTCCGGTTTGAAACACCGCCCGTAAGAAAGGTGGGAGCCAGCCCCCTTTCTTACGACCGGGGTTTCGACGACCGTTTTGGGAGGGGATGCAAACCCTTTCCAAA
The DNA here is from genome assembly GCA_031290495.1 of Accumulibacter sp. Classification (GTDB taxonomy): domain Bacteria; phylum Pseudomonadota; class Gammaproteobacteria; order Burkholderiales; family Rhodocyclaceae; genus Propionivibrio. Next base: position 1,722 of record JAITNL010000143.1, on the reverse strand, counting down.
ACACGTTAGGCCGATAGGCCTGAAGGCCTGTCACTAATTTCTTGCTCATCTTTTTCAATCTCGTGGCTCGCTCGAATCCTTGTACATCAGGCCGGTGATCTGTTCCGAGATCAGGCCCATCAAGAAGACGACAATGCTGCCGGTATAGAACAGGGCGCTCATGTTGGTGAATCGGCTCTGTTCGATATAGGTATGCGCGTACCACCCCGTGCCCGCCAGAAACAGCAAGACGGAAAACGGCAGAAAAAGTTTGAGCGGTGAGTACAGCGTGCCGATCTTGAAAATGATCAGCAGGAAACGCAGACCATCCCTGACCAGCTTGATATGGCTTTTGCCGATCCGCTGGGCGGCGTGAATCGGCTCATAGACGACCGAATGACCAGCGCGAAAAAAGGCCATGGTGATGGTCGTCGGATAGGAAAAACCGTTGGGCAGCAGATACAGGAACTCGCGGAATTTTTTCGCACGCGCGGCGCGAAAGCCGGAGGTGAGGTCTTTCACGCGATGGCCAGTCATGTCGCTGGCGAGCCGGTTATAGATACCGTTGGCCAAGCCGCGCCCCAAACTCGCCTGAGAACCCGCTTGCCGCGCGCCCACCACCATGTCGTAGCCTTGGTCGAGACGCGCCAGCAAACGCGGAATATCGGCGGGATCGTGCTGACCGTCGGCGTCCAGGAAGACCAGCGTATCGCCGCTCGCGGCGCGCGCGCCCGATTTGATGGCGGCGCCATTGCCCTTGGAATACGGATGACTGACGACAATGGCGCTGGCCTGCCGGGCGACTTCGGCGGTGGCGTCGGTCGATCCGTCGTCGACCACGATAATTTCGGCGGACGGGAGAATCTGGGCGATTACCGCCAGCGTCCGGTCGATCGCCAGGGACTCATTCCTGGCGGGCAGAATGACGCTGATTTTTTCGGTGGGGGTTGGGGATGTCGTGGCGTTCACTTCCGTTTTTCCTGATCGATGATTTCCCGCAGCCGTTTTATTTCCGATTCATAACTTTGGCGTGGCCGATGCAAGGATCGGTCTTTTTGCGTTTCCAGTATTTTTTCCGCCAGCGTCAGCGTGTCCAGGGCGCAATCGAAGACACTGGCGGACGCGAGTTCGGCCACCATCATCATCACCGCCTCGACATTGGCATACAGGGGAACGGCTTGCGCGTAGTGTTGACACGCAGTGACCGGCTCGGCTTTGGCGAGATACAGCCGCCCCTTGAGATATGCGGACAGTCTTTTATACTCATGGAAGCGGGCGAAAGCGGCGTTGCCGTCCAAGGCGTCGAGCAGCCTGAGCGTCTCGTCACGGTAAAACATCGGCGAGACCGGCGCGGTAACTTTGTCGACGATCATGCGGATCGCCATTATGGCTTGCGCGTCGAAGACTTGCTGGGCCAGACGCCGGCCCGTCGCGTCGAAATCGTCCGCGCTGGCTTGGAGCATGTTAACTTTCAGCAGCAACAGGTTCAGATTGAGCAAGGTGCTCTCGGGATGGCGCTCGATCGCGGCTTCGAGATACGCCTTGCCTTCTTCGAACCTGCCGTGTGTGACCAGCATGTTGGCCAGCGAGTTTTGCCCGCGTGACGAGTTCGGATCCGACACGGCCCACTACATCAAGAGTTGTTCCGAGTCCCGCCAGAGCAACGCGCGTAGCAGGGTAAGACCGGCCAGCAGGCTCAGGATCAGGCCGCCGACGATGAACGCCAGCGCGGGCTTGTATTTA
>JAITNL010000140.1 GCA_031290495.1 Accumulibacter sp. | reverse complement strand
CTCTACCATACTCAGCCAGGCAGCGCCTCGGCCTACCTGATCGAAACCGATCCCGTCTTTGCCAGCTACCGGAAATGGCTTGGTTCCGACTACCTGCTGGACGCCCTCGGCGCCGATCCCGCCACCGTCCAGAAACGTCTGGGCGACGGATTTTACGAACAACGCCTGATTGCCGAACAGATCGCCCAATTAACCGGTCGACGCTTCCTCGACGGCTACGCCAACGACGAAGAACAATACCAGGCGCTGATGAACGCCGGCCTCACTTACGCCAGCGAATGGAACCTGATCCCCGGCGTCGCCCTGAGCGCCGAACAGATGGCGCGGCTCACCAGTGACATCGTCTGGCTGGTCGAACGCGAAATCGTCCTCGCCGACGGCGGTACGCAAAAAGTCCTCGTCCCGCAAGTTTATGTGCGCGTCCAGGACGGCGACCTCAGTGCGCAAGGCGCGCTGATCGCCGCCAACGATAAATGCCTGTCGCCAATGTCTTGCTGTCCGGCGGAATCCGGTCTTCGGCTGCCCCTTTCCGCTTGCGCGGAAACGGCGTTTACGATTCTTGCGGAATCTTCGTTTCATCAGCGCCGAACACATTGAGCCTGGTTCGTATCGCCTGCAATATTGAAGCCGCCAGTGCAGACCGCTTGGAATCCCGCCGGTATATGGCGCCGGCCGAGAATTGCCAGAGAGAGCCGGAAAGATCGATTGGCGCGATGCCCATTTGTTTACAGTAAAACGCAACGGGGGTGGTCAGACTTACAAGGAAATCGCCCGAAGTCATCAAGGAAAACAGCGTCGCCAGCGAATTGCTTTCGACTGTCAGCCCAGGGAATTGCAAGCCATGTGAAGCGAAAAACTGCTCGAAGTGCGAAATGCCGACGTAGTCGTCGGCGAGTCCGGCAAAGGGATAATCGAGCAGATCGCGCGGCGCGTTTTTTTTGGGCAAGGCCAGAGGATGACGACTGTTTGCCAGGATCGCGTGTTGTGTATCGACAATATGTTCCTTGATGAGGTCCGGGTGATCGGGAAAATCGAGAGAAGTCATGGCGATATCGATTTCCCCCTTCAGGAGCTGCGGCAGGAGCGTATCGAGAACTCCGGAAATCATCTTGATGTGCGTCTTGGGCTGATCCCTGATGAATTCGGCAACCAGCGATGGGAAAGCGTGAACCGACCACATGGGACCGGTTCCGATGACGATAGACCCGTAACCTCCCTCGCGCATCGACTGGACTTCGCTTCGCGCCGCGAGCGATTCGAGGAATATCTGACGCGCCCGGCGTCCGAGGATGACGCCGTAAGTCGTCGGCACCATTCCCGACGACGTTCTGCGGAACAGCTGCACCCCCAGTTCATGCTCCAGACGCTGCAGATTTTTCGACAGGGCGGGTTGGGTAATGCACAATTTTTCCGCCGCGGTTGTCAGCTTGCGATGATCAAGAATGTACAAAAAACATCGCAAAAGATTCGAGTCAAGGATATCTCTCATGGCGCCCCCAGCGATCAATCAATATTACCTGAAGTAATTCGAGCATAACAAATTATCATTCGACAGACAGGATGGATAGCGGCATAGTTACAGGATTCGCGGTGAGAGATGTTTTTTTCACGCCAACGGAAAATTATACCAACAGGGGAAACAGCCAAGTCATGAAACTCCAGGATATCAAGAAGATTGCTTTGTTCGGCGCCGGAACGATGGGACCGGGAATTGCCCAGGTATTCGCGCTCGCGGGTTACGAAGTCGCGATGTACTCGCGCAAGAAGGAAACGTTGGATTCGGCGCTTTCCGTGGTGCGCGCCAACCTGGGCACCTTCGTCGGGCACGGATTGCTGAAGACGGAAGACGCGGCGAAAGCCGTAGAGAAAATAACCCCCACACAATCGGTCGAAGCGGCGTCGAAAGATGCCGACGTGGTCGTCGAAAGCATCGTCGAAAAGAAAGACGCCAAGAAGGAACTGTACGAACAGTTGAGCGTTTTTTGTCCGCCCCGAACGATTTTTACCAGCAACACGTCGGCGCTCAACATCTACGATGTCGTGCCCGCCGACCGTCTGCCCAATACGATCATCGCGCACTGGTTTGCGCCGCCGCACATCATTCCGCTGGTCGAAGTGGTTCTCGGCCCGAAGACCGGCAAGGAGACCGTCGATTTCACCGTCGAATTGCTGAAGCACGTCGATCGCGTCCCGGTAATCATGGAAAAATTCGTTTCCGGTTTCTGCATCAACCGGATTCTCCGCGCGCTCGGACGCGAAGTTTTCTTCCTTCTCGACAATGGCTACATGACCGCCGAACAACTGGATCTCGCGGTCAAGGCCAGCATCATCCCGCGCGCCATGGTTCTGGGGTTGGTGCAGCGCTATGACTTCACCGGCCTGGACATCAGCGCCAAGAACCTCGAGAACAAGGAATTTATCGACCCGCCGAACGACAACGCGCCCAAGAGCCTGTTCGATCTCGTCCATCGCGGCGATCTGGGAGTCAAGACAGGAAAAGGATTCTTCGATTACAGCGACCGCAGTCTGGAACAGGTTCTCAAGAAACGCGACGACGCGCTGATCGATGTTTTCAATGCCACGAAGCATCTGATTTACCAGAAAATCTAGCTGAACGTCATAACTGGAAAAACGCTTAACTGTAAAACGCATAAAGAGGGGGGAGTGAAAAATGATGAAACTGTTTTCATTGGACGGGAAGAACGCGGTGGTGGTTGGCGGCGCCGGCGGTATCGGTCAGGCCATCGCGCAGGGGCTGGCGGAAGCCGGCGCCAAGGTGGCGATCGCCAGCAGGAGCGTCGCGTCGCTGGAACGCGCCGTCGCCGAAATCAAGGCGGCAAGCGGTCAGGACGTGCGTTATTACACCGTCGACGCCAGTAACGAGGAGAGTATCCAGGCGCTGGTCGCCAAATTGGAGTCCGACGTCAAGCATGTGGATATTCTGGTCAATGCCCAGGGACTCAACAAAAAGCACAACGCCGAGGATTTCCCGATGGACGTCTTCAAGCAGCTTTTCGACGTCAATGTCGTGGGCTTGATGATGTGCTGCAAGCAGTTCGGCAAGCACATGATCAAGAACGGTTATGGAAAGATCGTCAACGTTTCTTCCGTGCGCGGCAAAATCGCCACGCAGGGGGCGGGCAACGCGGGCTATTGCGGCACCAAGGGCGCGGTGGACATGATTACCCGGCAGCTCGCTTCCGAGTTCGGCAAGTACAACATCACGGTCAACGCCATCGGCCCGACAATCACGGAAACGCCCATGATGACCGAAATTCTGAACGGTCGCGGTCCCAACGCGCGCAAGGACATTGCCGACAAGCACCCGATGCGGCGCATGGGGCTGCCCACCGACTGCGTCGGCCCGGCGGTGTTTCTCAGCTCCGAGGCGTCGTGCTTTGTGACCGGAAACATTATCTATCCCGACGGTGGACTGACCGCCATCGGGTGATATCGGGTAATACCAACCAAAAGGAGATTTACTGTGCAGGAAGTCGTCATTGTCAGCGCCGCGCGGACCGCGCTCGGAAAGATGGGTGGCTCACTCAAGAGCGTGTTGCCCGAAGATCTGGCAAAAATTGTCATTGAAGCTGCGGTCAAACGCGCCGGCATCGATGTTGCGCGCGTTGACGAAGTGATTTTCGGACAGGCCAAACAGAGCGCGGATGCGGCCAATCTGGCCAGGGTCGCCGCCTTGCGCGCCGGTATTCCAATCGAGGTGCCCGCCTATACGGTGATGCGGCAGTGCGGCTCCGGCCTGCAGGCCGTGAATAACGGCGCGGAAGCCATCATGTGCGGACGCGCTGAAGCGATCATCGCGGGCGGAACCGAAAGCATGAGCAACGCGCCGTATTACCTGCGCAACGCCCGCTATGGGTACGGCGCCGACAACGGTGTGCTCGTCGATTCGAACACGGAAAGCCAGCCGCGTTCGCAGCCTGTCGAAACCTACGGCAATCTGACGATGGGCTTGACCGCTGAAAACCTCGCGGTCAAGTACGCTATTTCGCGTGAGGCGCAGGATCGCTTCGCCCTCACCAGTCAGGAAAGAACCGCCGCGGCCATTCGCGAAGGGCGTTTCACCGACGAAATCGTGCCGGTCAAAATTCCGCAGCGCAAGGGCGATCCGGTGGTCTTCGAGATCGACGAATTTCCGCGCCAGACCTCGATGGAAGCGCTGGGGAAACTCGCCGCCGTCTTCAAGAGCGGTGGCACCGTCACGGCGGGAAATTCATCGGGGCGCAACGACGGCGCCGCGTGTCTTGTCCTCGCCTCGGCCGCCGAAGCGCAGCGCAGCCATCTGAAGCCGCTGGCTATTTTGCGCGGGCACGCCTCGGCTGGAGTTTCTCCAGAAATCATGGGGATCGGCCCAGCACCGGCCCTGCGCAAGGCCCTCAAGATCGCCGGACTGCAAATAAGCGACCTGGGGCTGATCGAACTCAACGAAGCGTTCGCCGCCCAAAGCCTGTCGGTCATCAAGGAACTGGGGCTGGATACGAATATCGTAAACGTCAATGGCGGCGCCATTGCGTTGGGGCACCCGTTGGGTTGTTCGGGCGCGCGAATCCTGACCACGCTGTTGTACGAAATGAAGCGGCGAAACGTGAAATACGGCGCCGCGACATTGTGCATCGCCGGCGGCCAGGGAATCGCCAGTGTCGTCGAACTGGTGTAGGTCAAAACCTTTTTTCTCTTTGTCAAACTTCAACAACAGGAAAAATACCATGTCATTTGTCAGCGATCCTTATTCGAGCTTGCAATTCCTCGAACTCAGCCACGTCTGGGGGCACGGCGTCCCTTCCTATCCCGGACAGGCCGACGTCGAAATGCACCGTTCGGTCAAGCACGCCCAGCACGGCGTGACCGCCTGGTATTGCAGCACCGTGCTGCAAACCGGCACACACATGAATTCCCCGCTCAACCTGGTCCAGCGCGGCGCCGATCTTGCGGAAATCCCGGTCGACCGTTTCTTTGGCAACGGCGTCGTGTTGAGCATTCCGAAAGGGGCTTATGAAGTCATCACCGCGGCGGATCTCGAAGCCGCGCAGCCGGGCGTCCGCGATGGCGACATCGTCGTGATCGTCACAGGCTGGCACAAGCAATATTCCGATTCTCTCGAATACTTTGGTCAAAGTCCCGGTCTGAGCAAGGACGCGGCCGAGTGGCTGGTGAAAAAGAACAGCAAAATGGTGGCCGTCGATACCCAGCAGATCGATCACCCGCTGGCGACGTCGCTTGGCCCGCATCGCGGCGGCCCGACGATGCGGCGGCTTGCCGAGGAATACAGCCGGGCGACCGGCCTCGATCCAAAGAAAGAGCATGGCGAATGGTTCGTCGCTCACCGCACGCTGCTCAAGGCCGGTATACCGACCATCGAACAGGTTGGCGGCGACGTCGATCTGTTGCGCGGCAAACGCGCCACCTTTGTCGCCACGCCGTGGAAATTGCAAAAGGGCGACGGCTGCCCAGTGCGATTCGTGGCGATCGTCGACCCCAGCGGCCAATACCGTATCGATTCCGGAAAAAATTAACTCAAGCGCGAAGGAATAACAATGAGCCTCAAGATTTATGACCTGACTCACACTTTCCATCAGTTCATGCCCGAATGGCCGTCTTCTCCCAGTGTCAAACTGACGGTCAACAAGTTTCACTCGAAAGACGGTGTGCATGAAATCAAATGGGAAGGCATCATGCACCGCGGTACGCACATGGATGCCCCGCTGCACGTGACCGCCAATACGCCGGATATTTCGCAATACGCTTTATGGCGGCTTTGCGGACACGGCGTCGTCGTATCGATTCCCAAGGGAAAATGGGGAATCATCACGCCGGAAGACCTGGAAAACGCCACGCCGAAAATCAAGGAAGGTGACATCGTCATGATCAATACCGGCTTCCATCACAAATGGGCCGATTGCGACGACTACTTTACCTACGGTTGCGGTATCAACGGCGCCGGCGCGAATTGGCTGGTCGACAAGAAAATCAAGATGGTCGGTTACGGCTGTCAGGCCAACGACCACCCGATTGCGACGAAACTCGTCAATCACGGTCTGGGACCGACGCATCCGCACCTGATCGAAGAATGGAAACAGGAATACGGTCGCGATCCGATAGTCGATTTTCCGAACTGGGAAGACGCGCACAAGAACCTGATGGTGAAGGGCGGCATTCCGGGAATCGAAAACGTCGGCGGCGAGCTTGACGAAGTGACCGGAAAGCATTGCTTCTTTACCGCGTTCCCCTGGCGCTGGAAAGGCGGCGAGGGTTGCGTCGTGCGGATTCTGGCCATCGTCGACCCGGATCAGCAGTTCCGCTTCGAGACGGGAAAATAGCGAGAAACTACGGAGCATGTTGTACGTAGCCGATCAAATTCAACTTTCATAATGGAACAGTAAATTGTCATGGGAAAAAAACTGATTATTACCGCCGCCCTCGTTGGCGCTGGCACGACGCGGGCGCAAACGCCGCATGTGCCGCTTACCGCGGATGAAATCGCCGCCGATGTGATCGCGTGCGCCAAGGCGGGCGCCGCCATTGCGCATCTTCATGTCCGCGACGAGAACGGCAAGAACAGCATGGACACCGGGATATTCACAAATGTCGTCAACAAGGTGCGCAAGGCGATTGCCGACGCGGGAATCGACGTCGTGCTCAACCTGACCACCTCGGGCAGCGCCTTTTCCGAAGAGTTGCGTGTGGCGCACCTGCCGATCCTGTTGCCGGAGATGTGTTCCTACGATCCAGGTTCAATGAACTGGGCGAACAGTTACGTCTTTCTCAACACGCCCAAGTTTCTGGAAAGACTTGGTACGGAATGCAATCGGCTGGAGATCAAGCCCGAAATTGAAATATTCGACGCCGGCATGCTCGGCAACGTCGAGTTCTACCTGAAGAAAGGCTTCCTGAAGCAACCGTTGCATTACCAGTTCGTCCTCGATGTTCCCGGAGGCATGCCGGGGAATCTGGAATCGCTGGCTTATCTGCTGCCCAAGCTGCCGCGTGATTCGACTTGGTCGATTACGGGAATCGGCAAGGCGCACATACCGATGATGCTGGCCGGGCTTTCCGCCGGTTGCGACGGTCTGCGCGTCGGAGTGGAAGACAACGTTTACTTCGAAAAAGGCGTTTTCGCAACCAACGCGCAACTCGTTGAACGCGCGGTGCAGTACGGCAAGATGGTTGGGCGCGAAATCGCCACGGCGGAAGAAGCGCGCCAGATTCTGGGGCTGAAAAAACATATCTGACCATATTTGGGTGTAAATGGTGAGTTTGGCCGGTCTCTATGAGGCCGGTCTTTTTTGGTGATAGTCGCAAATAGTATTGACGTATTTCCGGCCCCTTTTGCAACCCATCTTTCATACCATATGCGGTGGTTGCTCAGTCCATGCAACACTATATATTGTGGTGAAAAGGCA
>JAITNL010000138.1 GCA_031290495.1 Accumulibacter sp. | reverse complement strand
CCGACAAGAGTAACCGCGTTATCGACGGTGAGCAGGACGGTGTTGTTGATCGACATGTCGGGCAGGTAGAAATCGAGGTTCGCGTTGGCGGCGACGGTGAAGTTACCGGCAATCCTGGCACCTCTCCGAAAACCGAGGCGAGCGCCGTTGTTGATCCCGAAACTCACGGGAGAATGGAGCAGGAAGAGCCGTTCAACCGCGCCGTTATTGACTTCGGCCTGGAAATCGACCGATTCGCTGGCGAAGTCGCTGTAGAGGGGGGCGTTGGCTTCTTCGCCGAAAATGTGCAGGAGGTAGCTTCCGTCGCTGACGCCGGTCAGGGCGCCGTCGCTTCCGGCGGCGTCGAAAATGCCGCTGGCGAGGCTCGCGGCGTCGGCGTATTTGGCGTAGTAGTGATCGGTGCTGTTGCCTTGCAGGAAGCCGGAAACGTACATGTTCGTTCCCGTCTCCGCGCCGGTGAATGCGAAGTTCAGGCCGCTTGTCCCGCCGGTCAGGATGAGTTCCGGCGTTTTGATGACATTTTGGTCAACAAGGAAGGTGTATTTTTGCGCGCCGGTCGGCGAAGCCGGCACAGAGTAGGCACTACCTACGGTAACGCCAGATTTGCCGCTGCTTGCGGCAGATTCAGATGTAAAGAGAACAGATGTCAGATCTAAATTGAAAGCGGGACGGACGGCATACGACGAATTATGGACGAGGTTGGGGTCGTAGTCGGAGCCATCCGGCCACCCGGCAAGCGCGTAGGTGCTGGTGTCACCCGGCGAGCGCAGCCACCAGGTGCCCGTGTACTTTTTGACCTCTCCGTCGAGTTGATCCCATTCAGGGTAAGAAAGCGCCCATAGAAGCTGGCCATTCGCCGCCGTGCCATTGATGCCGTCGCCTGTATCGAGAACATCATAAAAAGTACAGATACCGGAATAGCACCACCCGTTATTCTCCGTCACAGGAACCAAATCCCGTGCGTTGATGACGTTTTTCTCTTTCCCCAAACCATCCGCAATTCCTGCCAGCGCCACTTGCAACGTTTGGCCGTTGTAGTAGTTGTAATAATCTTGACCACTGTAGTTGAACGGGGCGTTGCTGGCGTTGAAAGTGGAATTGGCATACCCGCTGCCCGCGCTCCCACTCTTGAGTAACAAGGTGATGCTGTTCGTCGGAGCGACCGTGCTGGATGGGCTGGTATTGGCCGTGTAGCTGGAATACACGCCGCCTTCCGTGTCATTTCCAATCACTACCCACTCTCGACCGCCAAAACCAATAACGGTGGCGGTGAAGATGTTGGCAGTCGTGGTAACAGCGCCGTTCCACGGTTCGGCTTGCGCCGCGAACGGAAAAAAAGAAAGCGCCCCAATGAGGGCGCTTAACAATGAATTGCGTTTGAAGAACGCGGGGAGAGCGTTTACATCACATTGCTTGCTTGCTTGCTTGCTTGCTTGCTTGCTAGCTTGCTAGCTTGCTTGCTTGCAATAATTATGTACGGGATTCCTGAACTGTCAAGCAAAATATTCGGATTCACGGTTTTTTCCTCAAAAAAGTTGCAAAACCGAGACAGTTTTGCGGACGTTAAAAAATTTAAGCATTGCCTGAAATAACGCTGTTTGGTTGTTGAATGGAATTGACTTTTTACGCCTATTTTTTACGCCTGTAAAGCGTTATGCAATAAAATTCGCGTCGCGCCGCAAAATTTTTGGTTAATAGTCAAAAATCGGTTGAATTTGCGAAACCCATCCCGCACTCTCTCGCAAGAGGGAGGATGGAAGGGGGTCATTCATCGGGCGGTTTTGGAAGCACGGAAAGGCGGAGCAGACGCTCCGCCTCTCTTACGCATAAAGTGTTCATGCGATGCCACTGTTTTTTGGGGCGGCGGCTATTCCGACGCGCGCCAACTCTTGTATAGTTACGCGCCGCCGCCGGTGGGTTTCCGTTCGATCCGGCGGCTTTTGTTTTGTGTGTGGAATTTCTCCCGATGAGTTCGCTTCCTTTTCCTCCCGAAATCCTGCGTGACGTTGCCAGGCGCCGTACTTTCGCCATCGTTTCCCACCCGGACGCCGGTAAAACGACGCTGACCGAGAAGCTGTTGCTGTTCGGCGGCGCGATCCAGCTTGCCGGGACGGTCAAGAGCCGCAAAAGCGCGCGTCACGCGACCTCGGACTGGATGGAGGTGGAAAAGCAGCGCGGCATCTCGGTGACCAGCTCGGTGATGCAGTTCGACTATCAGGGACATACCATCAACCTCCTCGATACGCCCGGCCACGAGGATTTTTCGGAAGACACGTATCGCGTACTGACCGCCGTCGACGCGGCGGTGATGGTGATCGACGCGGCCAAGGGCGTCGAAGCGCAGACGATCAAGCTGCTCGAAGTCTGCCGGCTGCGCAACACGCCGATCATTACCTTCATCAACAAGCTCGACCGCGAAGTGCGCGAACCGTTTGAATTGCTTGAGGAAATCGAGAATGTATTGAACATCGAATGTGCGCCGGTCACGTGGCCGATTGGCATGGGCAAGACTTTTCGCGGTGTTTACCATCTCGGTCACGACAGCTTGCTGCGCTTTACGCCCGGTGAGGAGCGGCGTACCGACGCGGAACGGATCGACGGCATCGGCAACGCCGTGCTCGACCGGGATTTTCCGCTCGAAGTCGGCAAGCTGCGCGAGGATGTCGATCTCATCCGCGGCGCCAGCAGCCCGTTCAGCCCGATCGACTTTCTCGCGGGTCAGCAGACGCCGGTGTTCTTCGGTTCCGCGATCAACAACTTCGGCGTGCGCGAGATCCTGCAGGCGCTGCTCGACTGGGCGCCGCCGCCGCAGCCGCGCGATGCCGGTACGCGCGGCGTCGAACCTGGGGAAGCCGCGTTTACCGGCTTCGTGTTCAAGATTCAGGCCAATATGGATCTGAAGCACCGCGACCGCATCGCATTTTTCCGCGTCTGTTCGGGACGCTACACGTCGGGCATGAAGGTGACGCACGTGCGCATGGAACGCGAGATGAAGCTCGCCAACGCGCTGACTTTCATGGCCAACGAGCGTGTGTTGATGGAAGACGCCGTCGCCGGCGACATCATCGGCATTCACAATCACGGCCAGTTGCACATCGGCGACACGCTGACCGAGGGCGAAACGCTCGGCTTCAAGGGTATTCCCTACTTTTCGCCCGAACTGTTCCGTTCCGCCCGTCTGCGCGATCCGATGAAGAGCAAACCGCTGCGCAAAGGTCTACAGGAACTCGGCGAGGAAGGCGCGATTCAGGTCTTTGAAAATCTCGCCTCCGGTACGCTGCTGCTCGGCGCGGTTGGCGCTTTGCAGTTCGAGATCGTGGCGCAGCGCTTGCAGACCGAATACAACGTCGACGCGAGTTTCGACCCGACCGACATTTACACCGCGCGCTGGCTGATTTTCCCGGACGAGGCGACGCGCCGGAACTTCGAGCGCGAACAGCAGCATCGCATGGCTCGGGACGTGGATGGCAATCTCGTGTATCTGGCCAGCACGCGTTACAACCTCGACGTTACAAGCGAGAAATGGCGGCGGGTCGGTTTCCTCGCCTCGCGCGAACACGGGCAGGTTTTTGCCTGAGCGGCGGCGCGGTCATGCCGTGTATTTTTCTGTTGGTGCCGTCATTGAACACGAACCGCGAAGAGGTAAAAAGCCGTCTCTCCGAATCAGGTTCGCGCGAAATGGTGAATGGCGATTTGAGGCGTCGTTCCTGTCAACTGTCGGCGCCCACGCTTTTCGCGGCGCGCGGCAGGGGTTTTATCGGCATCGTATCGACTGGCTGACACGGCGCGGATTGTTCTTCGACAATAATCAAGTGCCCGCCCGGCACCATTTTTCTCACCTCGTCCTCGATTGACGGTCGATCCAATTGGACTGGCGGCCTGTTTCCCTGCCACACCAGCACGTTGGACGACGAAAAGATTTGATAGCACATGGTGGCGGAAGCCGTTGCGGAAAACGTGAGCGCCAATAAGGCAGCGATTGTCTTCATTGGTATTTCTCCTTTCATCAACTCATCTCATTACAGCCGCGAAACGGCTATCCAAAGTGCGGTGGAATCCATTTCTACCGTGGTTTCAAAGGCTCCCGTGACGCGCTTTCAGTGTGCGAGGATAACCGAAAACAGACCCGTGGCGGAAGGTTGGCCGTTCGCGTGCCGCGAGCTTTCAATCTGCCACTGCCGTGCCCCCATCCAGAGGATGGGAATTAAACCAGGAGCGCGTCGGGTTTGATTCCCCTCATTTGGAGGGGGGCACCGAAGGGGGCGTGGCGGCGGCGGCAAGGGCGCCGCAAAAGGTCAAAATTCCGGCTGCCGTTCCTTTACTTTGAGAAAAAAAGCGTTCATGCGATGGCCTGGGGCGTTCGTATCGTGGAAGACGTTGGGCCGGATATTGCGTACACTGTCGCGCTGGCGCGGCGCGATCCCGGCCATGCGCCATCCGGATATGGAAAATGTTGACGAACAAGCACAAGGCAATGGCGTGAATATTTGCAAGCCTGCATGGACAGTTGAAACGCGGCATGGTTTTGTCCGCGCCAGCGGCGTAATCCGACACCCATGCTCCCCGGCGGGGTGCGGAAGCGTATGAAACGTCCCGAACTCGTTCTGATTCACGGCTGGGGCATGAATCGTGGCATTTGGTCCCCCTGTCTCGCTTCACTCGAAAACGTCGCCAAAGTGCGCTTCGTCGACCTGCCCGGCTACGGCGAAATGCCCGATTGCGGCCAGAGCTTCACCAAAACCGCGCAATCGCTGGCCGATTCGCTGCCCACGGGCATCATCCTGTGCGGCTGGTCGCTCGGCGCGATGCTGGCGATGCAGGCGGCGCTGCTCTCGCCGCGACGCGTCGCCGGCTTGATCCTGGTCGACGGCACGCCCTGCTTCATCCAGCGCGACGGGTGGACGGCGGCGCAATCTCCGGCGCTGTTGCGGGACTTTGCCGCCGCCGTGACCCAGGACAGCCGGACCAGCCTGCAACGCTTCGCCGCGCTGTTCAACCAGGGCGACGCGAAAGCCCGCCCGATTGGCCGCGAAATCGCCCGCAACGTCCTGTCGTCGTCATTACCGTCGACTGCCGCGCTGCTCGCCGGACTCGACGGGTTGCGCGACGTAGACCTGCGCCAACGCATTGTGGATATCGCCTGCCCGGTGCTGCTGATCCACGGCGAGCGCGACCCGCTGATGCCGCTGGCCGCCGCGCGCTGGCTGTGCGAAAAATTGCCGCAAGCCCGCCTCGACGTGTTTCCGGGCGCGGCGCACGCGCCTTTCCTCAACGACCCCGAACGTTTTGCCCGTCTCGTCGGCGGCTTTCTCGATGCACTCCCTGTCGATACCGATTAAGCGGCGCGTGCGCGACGCTTTCGAGCGGGCGGTGGCGACCTACGACAGCGCGGCCGTCGTGCAGCGCCGTGTCGGCGACCGGTTGCTGGAAAAACTCGCCTGGACGGAAAACGGCGCGCCGGAAAACATCCTCGACGCCGGTTGCGGCACCGGCGATGGCGCTGGCCGCCTGCACCGACGCTGGCCCGGCGCGCGCGTCACCGGCGTCGACTTCGCCCCGGCCATGCTGGCCTTGGCGCGCAAAAACGCCGATCGCTGCCTGGCGGCGGACATCGAGAAGCTGCCTTTCGCCCCGGCCAGCTTCGGCCTGTGGTGGTCCAATCTGTCGATCCAGTGGTGCGACGCGCGCGCCGCTTTCCGCGAGGCGGCGCGCGTGCTCGAACCGGGCGGACGGATCGCTTTCAGCACCTTGTGTCCCGGCACCTTCGCCGAATTGCGCGCCGCGTTTTCGGGCATCGACCGCCATCGCCACACGCTCCACTTCAGCGTACCCGACGATCTGCGGAACGCGCTGGAGCAGGCCGGGCTGGGCGGGATCCGCCTGCTCCGCGAACGGCACGCCGTTTTTTATCCCGACCTGCGCGCCCTGCTGCGTTCGATCAAGGACATCGGCGCGCAGAACGTGGGCGAAGAAGGGCGTCAAGGTATGATGGGCCGCTCGGCCTGGCGGAAAGCCGCGGCGGCCTATGAGCAATTCCGCACGCCGGACGGCCTGCCGGCGAGTTACGACGTGCTTCTGGGTTACGCGGAGAAATGTGAGGATTCGAGGTTTTCATGAACGACAACGCCAATCCAAAAACGCCGGCCTGGTTTGTCGCCGGCACCGACACCGAAGTCGGCAAGACCTTCGCCGCCTGCGCCCTGCTGCTCGCGCTGCGCTGGCGGGGATACCGCGCGATCGGCATGAAGCCGGTCGCGGCGGGTACGGATGCCGAGGGCAAGAACGAGGATGTCGAGCGCCTGATCGCCGCCTCCGGCGTCGCCGCGCCGCGCGAGTCGATCAACCCCTACCTTTTCGCCCCGGCGATCGCTCCGCACATCGCGGCGGACGAAGCCGGGATCGTCATCGACATCGGGCGCATCGCCGCCGCTTTCGACCGACTGCGCGGCATGACCGACACCGTCCTGGTCGAGGGCGTCGGCGGGTTTTGCGTGCCGCTCGGTCAGCACAGCGATACCGCCGATCTGGCGGAACGTCTGGCGCTGCCGGTCATCCTCGTCGTCGGGATGCGGCTCGGATGTATCAGTCACGCCTTGCTGACCTGTCAGGCCATCGCCGCGCGCGGCCTGCCGCTGGCGGGATGGATCGCCAACCGCATCGATCCGGCGATGCCGCGCTTCGACGAAAATCTGGCCGCCTTGCGCGAGCGCGTCGCCGCGCCCCTGCTCGGCGTCATTCCTCACGCCAGTACGCCTGAACAGGCTGCGGAATTGCTGCGCCTCCCGGAAGCGGTTGGACGATCCTGATCCGTTCATCGTAAAACCAACTCCGTTACTGCCTGTCGGCCAGACAACGCGATTACCTTGGGTGCGCCATCCAGTCGTTGGCCGGTCGTGCGAAAGCGGAGCGATTGAAAACTCGCGATATTATTCACGCAAGTTTATTGACCGCCATGTCGTGAGTCGGGGATACTTCACCCTGTTTCAATCGTTTTTTTTGGATGAAAATCATGGATATCACCACGCTTGGCGAAGCCCGTTACCCATCGCCGCTCAATTATTACGTCAGCGACAAGATCAGAGTACCGTTCAACGTCATTATCGATCCCGACGCGCCTCCCGCCCCAGAACTGCTTTTCGAGATGGCGGGGCCGCGCGAGAAACTTTTCTTCAATCCGGCGAAGACGCGCGCCGGCATCGTCACCTGCGGCGGTCTGTGTCCCGGCCTGAACAACGTGATCCGCTCGCTGGTGCTGCAACTGCGTCACGGTTACGGCGTGCGCGAAATACTCGGCTTTACCAACGGGTATCAGGGGCTGGACCCCTGGCGCGGTTCCGACCCGATTCCGCTGACGCCAGAATTTGTCGAGGACATCCACAAGGAAGGCGGCACCGTGCTCAATACGTCGCGCGGGCCGGTCGACGTCAGCGTGGCGGTCGATAATCTGATCCGGCGCAAGATTGACCTTCTGTTCGTCGTCGGCGGCGACGGAACGCAGCGCGGCGGGGCCGATTTGTTCCGCGAAGCCAAGCTGCGCGGCCACGCGCTGGCCGTGGTCGGAATCCCCAAAACCATTGACAACGACGTGGCTTTTGTCGCGCGTACCTTCGGTTACGTCACGGCGGTCGTCGAGGCCGCCAAGACCATCGTTTGCGCGCATACCGAGGCGCACAGCGTGCTCAACGGGATTGCCCTGGTCAAAATCATGGGCCGCAACGCCGGCTTCATCGCGGCCGGGGCGACGGTTGCCAGTCAGGATGTCAATTTCACGCTGGTGCCAGAAGTACCATTTGTCCTCGAAGGCGAGAACGGTTTCCTCGACGCGCTCAAAAAACGCGTCCTGAAACGCGCTCACGCCGTGATCCTGGTCGCGGAAGGCGCCGGTCAGCACCTGATGGCCGACGGCGAGAAGGAACGCGACGCCTCCGGCAACGTCAAGCTGAAGGATATCGGGCTGTTCCTGCGCGAACGCATCGAGTCTTATTTCAAGGCCGAGAAAATTCCATTCGTGCTGCGTTATTTCGATCCAAGCTACATGATCCGCAGCGTTCCAGCCTGCGCCGAAGACGCCGTGCTTTGCGATTTCTACGCCCGCAACGCCGTACACGCCGCGATGGCGGGCAAGACCGGACTGGTCATTGGACAACATCACGGCATCTTCACGCACGTCCCGATCGATCTGTTGGCCGGACAAATAAAACAGCTCGAACTCAATAGCCCGGCCTGGCAAGGCGCGCTGGCGGCGACGGGACAAAATTTTGCGCAATTCCCCACGGCTTGAATATAGAATCAGCGGCTTCTGTTGCAAAGCGGAGGCCAGCGCAAAGGTTTTACCGTGGATTCTCGCGGACGCCTTGCGCGTGGTCAATGAGGTCATCATTTTTTTTAATCAAGGAATCAGACATGAGCACGCTGTCAGACGAATTATTGAAAACAGAAAAACACAACTCGATTTTTGAATCGACCGTTCGCGCGTTGGCGCTCCCGGTTTGCGCCGCGTTTGGCGACGCCGCCAGGCCGCTGCCCATCGCCTTCGCGGCGAGCGGGCGCGTCCTGCACACCCGCGACGGCGATAAAGTGGCGGCGAAATTTCCAGATTCTGTAAAGGCTTCCGGCAACGCCGTGCTGGCTTCCGCCGGCGTCAATCGGAACGCCCCGCGCGGCAGGCGCGTCGCCGTGCTGTTTTCGGGCGGCCCCGCGGCGGGCGGGCATAACGTCGTATATGGCCTGAAGCGTGTGCTCGGAGCGGGCAATACCCTGCTCGGCGTGCGCCCGGGACCCAAGGGACTGATTCATGGCAATCTGTTTGAAATTACCGAGGCCGATACCGAGCTGATCATCAATACCGGCGGCTTCGACTTCCTCGGCACCGATCGCACCAAGATCAAGACCGACGCGCAATTCAATCACGTCAAGGAAACCTGTCTGAAACACGCGCTCGACGCCATCGTGGTCATCGGCGGCGACGACTCGAACACCAACGCCGCGGTGCTCGCCGAATTTCTGTTCAAGGGCGTCAAGGCCGACGGAACGGGCGTGCAGGTGATCGGCGTGCCGAAGACCATCGACGGCGATTTGCAGAGCGGCGATCTGTTGCCGATTTCCTTCGGTTTCGACACGGCGACCAAGATTTATGGCGAAATGGTCGGCAACCTTCTGCAGGACACGCGCTCCTCGCTCAAATACTGGCACTTCATCAAGCTGATGGGACGCTCGGCGTCGCACGTGGCCCTGGAAGTGGCCTTGCAGACCAAACCGGCGATCACGCTCATTTCCGAGGAAATCGCCGAGAAAAAGCAATCGCTGGCGGCCATCGTCGACCAAATCGCCCAAGCCGTAACGTCCCGCGCCGCCAAGGGTCTCAATCACGGCGTGGTGCTGATTCCCGAAGGATTGATCGAGTTCATCCCCGAAATGAACGCGCTGATCGCCGAACTGAACGACGCGCTGGCGCGTCACGCCGCCCAATTCGCGGCGGTGGCCGACGCCGAAAAGGCCGCCTTCGCCGAAGGCCAGCTGACGCCGGACAACGCGCGTCTGCTGGCCTCGCTGCCCGCCTACGTGGTGCGTATGCTGCTGGCCGACCGCGATTCACACGGCAACCTGCAAGTCTCGCTGATACCGACCGAGCAGTTGCTGGCGGATATGGTCAAGGCGCGCGTCAAGGCCATCGACGCCCATGTTCCGTTCGCCGCGCATCGTCACTTTTTGGGCTACGAAGGCCGCTGCGGCGCGCCAACGCTGTTCGACGCCGCTTACACCTACAACCTGGGCCTGACGGCTGGTTCGCTGATTCTCGACGGACGCACGGGATACATGGCGACGATAACCGATCTCGATTGCGGCGGCGCGCCGCGCGCCATCCCGCTGACCGGGCTGTTGAACATCGAGCGCCGGCACGGGGTAGACGAATTTGTAATCGAAAAAGCGCTGGTCAAAATGGATTCACCGGCCATGCGCTATCTGCTGTCGCGCCGCGCCGCGTGGACCGCCGACGACCTATTCTGTTCCCCCGGCCCGCGCCAGTTGTGGGGCAGCGCCGCGCGGCAGATGCCGATCTGCGTCGCCCTCAACTCGGACGCGAAGTCGCTGGAGTTCAGGATCGGCTGACTGAAGGGTTTGAACAGTTCTCTTGAAACATAACTAAATCTATGCTATTATGTTCAAAATGGACAGGTATTTAAGCATAGGTGAAGCAGCCAAGGCGCTTGGGGTATCGATAACGACGTTGCGGCGCTGGGAGGCGGCGGGTCGGATTGAGGCCGGGCATACGGCGGGTGG
>JAITNL010000082.1 GCA_031290495.1 Accumulibacter sp. | reverse complement strand
CTCCCGCAAGGGGAGAAGGGAAAGCTGACGCAAGTGGAGAGGGAAAATTCAGGGTAGGCGCGCGTTTGGACAAGCCGCGCGGCGGCGTAGTCTGGCTTATCCACGGTTTTTCTACCATTATTTTGACTGTCGCCTTCAAAAATCAGCCCCGACGCCTGTTGGCGCTGGCGCGAATACGCGGAAGTTCCGGCGAAGGAGCGGTGACTCTGGGATCGAACGGGTGCTCGTTTTTCTGGAACAGACGCAGTATCCGAATCACGTAGTCCAGCGTTTCGGCATACGGCGGGATGCCGCGATAGCGGTTGACCGCGCCCTCCCCCGCGTTGTACGCGGCGGCGGTCAGGGGAACGCTGCCCTCAAAATACGCCAGCAACCAACGCAGATATGCCATTCCGCCACGGATGTTCTGTTCGGGATCGAACGGCCGCCGGACATTGAAACGCGCCGAGGTTTCGGGAATCAATTGCATCAGACCCTGCGCGTTTTTCGCTGAAATCGCGCCTGGCTCGAAATTCGATTCCACGCGAATCACGGCCATCGCCAGTTTCGGGCTGACACCGTATTCTGGCGCCAACTTGCGCACCAGACCAAATACCCAGCGCTGCATCGGATTGTCCAGGTTGAGCGCGAAATCGTCTTCGACAGGCTTTTTCGGATTCATGCACTCGGGCAATGGCGCCGCCGCCGCGCCGACGAAGCGCAGCATTTTTCGGGACTGTTCGTGCCCCTGCCGCGCGGCAAGCTGAAAGAACGCCGAGGCTAAATCGTCGCTGCGCTCGACGCCGCGCCCGTTGGCGTACATCCAGCCCAGACTGTATTGCGCCTCGGCGTCGCCGTGGCGCGCGCCGTCGCAATACAGACTGACCGCGCGTTCAGCATCAACGGGAACGCCTTCTCCGTGCTCGTGGGAACGCGCTTCCAGACGCAATAAGTCCAGCACTTCCGGACTGAGTTTGGGAATGAGACTTTCCGACGCGCGCAAGGAGAAACAAAGCGGCGTGAGGGTCAGCCAGGTCAGCGCCGCCACGAGCTGGCGAGACCTGGCGCGGTGGTGTGCCGTCACAATCAGGCCGCCGGTGAAAACCGCGCCAGATACCAGGGCATGGCTTCGCGGATGCCATCGGCCAGCCGGTGCGTTGGCGCGTAACCGAGCAGCCGCGCGGCTTTGGTGATGTCGGCCTGCGAATGGCAAACGTCGCCAGCGCGAAAATCGCGGTAAGCTGGTTCGCCCACGCGAAAATCGGGACGATGAACCAACAAGGCGTCGCGCAGCATCCCGAACAGTGTGTTCAGGGAATGACGCTCGTTGAGCGCGACGTTGTAGATCTGGTTGACCGCTTCAGGATTTTCGGTCGTCGCCGCCAGAAGATTGGCCTGCACGACGTTGGCCACGAAACAGAAGTCGCGGCTCGTTTCCCCGTCGCCGTTGATCGACGCCTCGCCGCCCAGCAGCATCGCCCGCATCCAGCACGGAATCACCGCGGCGTAAGCGCCTTCCGGGTCCTGACGCGGGCCGAAGACGTTGAAGTAACGCAAGCCAATCGTCGCCAGACCATAACAGCGGCCAAATACGTCGGCGTATAACTCGTTGACCAGTTTGGTCACGGCATAGGGCGAGAGCGGACGGCCAATGTTCTCCTCAATCTTGGGCAGAACCGGATGATCGCCATACGTCGAACTCGAAGCGGCGTAGACGAAACGTTTCACCCCGGCGTCCCTGGACGCCACCAGCATGTTGAGAAAACCGTCGACATTCGCCGCGTTGGTCGTTTGCGGATCGGCCAGCGAGCGCGGCACCGATCCCAAGGCCGCCTGATGCAGGACGCAATCGATTTTCTGACACGCCGCGCGGCAATCGCCGGGCTGCCGGATGTCGCCTTCGATGAACACGAATTTCAGCCATTGCGCCGGCGTCACCGCGTCACGAACCTCGTCGAGATTGCGCGCGCAGCCCGTCGCGAAATTATCCAGCCCGACCACCGTTTGCTCGAGTTTGAGCAGACTTTCGAGAAGATGCGATCCGATAAAACCAGCGCAGCCGGTGACCAGCCAGCGCGCCGACTGCGTCGGCAGGGTTTGTCGCAGCCGCTCGTAGACGCTCATAAACGCCACACGGTAACGCCCCGCTCTTCCAGCAGCGCCGCGTCGAACACGCTTTTCACGTCGGTCAGGACGCCGTCCGGCTGCAATTTTTCCACGTAATCGGCAATGGGACGCTCACGAAACGTCTGGTGCGCCACGGCAACGACAATCGCTGCCGCTGGCGGCAATTCTTCCCAGGACGTCAGCTCGACGCCATACTCACGTTTGGCCTCGGCAGCGTCCGCCACGGGTTCGTGCACGAACACGCGCGTGCTATAGGACTGCAATTCGCGGATCACGTCGATCACGCGTGAGTTGCGCAGGTCCGGGCAATCTTCCTTGAAGGTCAGTCCCAGCACGATGATCGGCGCGTCCTTGATTTTCCAGCCCTTGCGCACCAGATTCTTGATCGTTTGTTCGGCGATGAACTTGCCCATTTCGTCGTTGATCCGGCGTCCCGCCACGATGACTTCCGGGTGGTAGCCGAGCATCTCCGCCTTGTACGTCAAATAGTAAGGGTCGACGCCGATGCAATGACCGCCGACCAGTCCTGGCCGGAACGGCAGGAAGTTCCATTTGGTTCCCGCCGCCTGGAGCACTTCCAGCGTGTCGATGCCGATCCGGTCGAAAATGATGGCCAACTCGTTCATCAGGGCGATGTTCAGGTCGCGCTGCGTGTTTTCGATGACCTTGGCCGCTTCGGCGACCTTGATGCTCGACGCTGGATACACGCCAGCGCCGACAATGCTGGCGTACATTTTCCGGACACGTTCGAGGGTTTCCGGAGTGTCGCCGGAAACGACCTTGATGATTTTGGTCAGCGTGCGTTTCTTGTCGCCAGGATTGATGCGTTCAGGCGAATAGCCGACGAAAAAATCCCGCTTCCATTGCAGTCCGGATTCCAGCTCGATGATCGGGATACAGACTTCTTCGGTCGCGCCGGGGTAGACCGTCGACTCAAAAACCACGGTCGCGCCGCGTTTCAGATTCTTCCCGACGCACTTCGACGCGCCGATCAGCGGGCCGAAATCCGGCTGATGCGCGGCGTCGACGGGCGTCGGCACCGCCACCACGACGAAATCGGCTTCCGCCAGCACGTCGGCGTCGTTCCAAAATTCGAGATACGCCGCCGCGCACAGATCGTCACCGTCAACTTCGCCGGTGGGATCGACGAAATTCCGATAGTGGGCAATCTTGCCCGCCGACAGATCAAAACCGAGCGTCCGCCATTTTTTGCCGAACTCAACGGCCAGCGGCAAACCCACATAGCCCAATCCCACTACGGCGACAGTCGTCATGGCCATTTTCCTTTCGTCGTTACCGCAACCCCTGCAACAGTTCGCTGACCTCACGGCTTCTGGAAAAGCGGTCGCCCAGCATCGACAGTTCAATGAACAGCGATTTGGCGTCGGCGTTGTTGCCGGCCTTCAGGAACGCGTTGGCAAGATTGAACTGGATCATCGGATTGTCCGGCGCGAGTGAATGCGCCTGTTTCAATAATTCGATCCCCCGACCGAGATCGCCTTTGGCTGCCAGCAAGGAACCGAGGGTGTCGGCGATGTTCGCCTGATCGGGCGCCAGCCGGTAGGCTTTTTCCGCCAGTTCGAGCGCCTTTGGCTCCTTGCCCTGCGCCATTACCCAAGCCAGATTGTTCAACAGCGCGGGATTGTCGGGCTGACTGTCCAGCAAGGTTTGATAGTGCCGGATCGCCGCCGGATAATTCTTGCGCGCGGTGGCCGATTCGGCAAGATACAGGCGGAAGCGTTGATCCTTGGGATGTTCCTTCAGCCAGGCGGCGGCAAACTTGTCGGCTTCGCCGGGGACGTTCTGCGCCAACAGCACGGCGTGAAGCCCCAGCGCCAGTTCGACCGCGCCGGTCTGCTTGATCCCGTTCCGGTAAGCGTTGGCCGCCTCCTTCCACGTTTTGCCCACGGCGTAGGAATCGCCTTCCAGCATGAAGCCAATCGGATTCCGGGGATACTGCCGCTGAATGTTGCGGGCGGTGGCGACGGCGTTCGCAACGCGCCCGGCGTCCAGATCGAGCATGATCGTGCCGCGCTGCGCCTCGATCGAATCGTTTTTGATCGACAGCGCCTTGCGCAGACTTTGCATCGCGGCGTCCTTGTTTTTCGCCGCCACGTGGATCTCAGCCATGCGCAGGTAAGGCTGGATCGCCTTGGGATTCCGCTCCGACAGCCTGGCGTAGATCGTCAGCGCCTGGTTGTAGTTGCCAGCCGCCTGCTGCGCCTTGCCTTCGGCGTCCATCAGCGCCGGATCGTCGGGCAAAACCACCAGCGCGTCCTGCGCCGCCGTCACGGCTTTTCCCGGATCCTTCGCGCCGAGGTGGAAGTTGATCAGCGCCAACCGTGACGCCAAGTCGTTGGGATTCGCGGCCACGGACCTGTCGATCAGCGCCACCACGTCGTCCTTCTTGCCGCCAGTGCGCGCTTCCAGTTCGGCCAGTGAGAGCAGCGCCAGCGAACTTTTTGGATTTCTGCTCAGCACGTCACGGAAACGTTTTTTCGCGTCGTCGGGTTTTTTGAGCGCCATATCGAGCCGCGCCAGATTGGCGATTGCCGGGAAATATTCGGGATTTTTGCGCAAGGCGCTTTCAAAACTCGCCCACGCGCCGACCGCGTCGCGCTTGCCGAGCAACGCGGTGCCACGCAAATTGTCGATCAGCGGAGCGAGTGACGCGTCGTCCGCGCGCTTTTTCTCCAGCGCGGCGATGGACTTCAGCGCCTGGTCGAACTTGCGTTCTTGCAGCTGCGAGGCGATCAGCGCCATGTCCGCGCGGATGCCGGTATCGGCCGCGGCGATTTTTTCCAGCGCCTCGTAGGCCGTCCCGGTTTCCCCCTGGGCCAGCCGCGTGAGCGCGACCGCCGTCTGCTTGCTCGTGTTTTCCGGGTCCAACGCGGCGGCTTTGGTGAAATAAACGCCAGCTTTCCCGGCGTCGCCGTTCTGCATGAACACTTCGCCAGCCAGCGCCAGCAGGTTTGAATTGTTGTCGATTTCGTTCAGGATCGGGCGCAATACGTCGAGCGCTTTGGCGGCTTGCCCGCTGCGCAGGTACGAAGCAATCAGGATCCGGCGCGCGACGCCCAGCCGGGGTACTTTCGGAAGAACCGACTGCAAATAGCGCTCGGCGTTGGCATACGCACCGAGTTCAAACTCGATGGCGCCCGCCAGTTGCTGCCCCGGCATGCTGTCCGGAATCACGCGCAGAAATTGCTGCGCGGCCTCGCGCGCTTCGCTGAATTTTTTCTGCCGGTACAGGAGTTCCGCCCGGACATAGACCGTTTGCGGACTCGCCGGCGAAATACGACGCATCGCATCGAACAGTCTGGCCGCTTCGTCGAGCTGGCCGGACTCCATCTGGCGCGTAATCAGCGACACATGCGCCGGCAGGTAATCCGGCTTGCGTTCGAGGACCTGGCGATAGAGTCCCAGCGCTTCTTCGGTTTTACCGTCGAACGCCAGAAGATCGCCCTTGAGTTGGCTGGCTTCGTAGAATTGGGGATTTTTTTCCAGCATCGCTTCAAGCTGCGCCAGGGCGCCGCTGACATCGCGGCCGGACGCCATCAGCCGGGCCTGTCCCAACAGCGCCGGAGCGTAGCCGGAAACAATCGACAGCGCGTTGTCGAAAGCCGTCTTTGCCGCGTCGGCCTTGCCCTGCGCCAGGTAAGCATTGCCGACCGTGGTCTGCAAGTCCGCCTGGCTATCCGCGTCGGTCAACCGCGCGGCGCTGAAATCGTCGGTGACTTTTTTGGCCTGACCGAGCAGCAGCAAGGCTTGCGCCTGGAGCGGAATCACCTGATCAGCCGCGTATTTCGCCGCGGCCGCCTTGCGCAATTCCACCTCGGCACCAGCGACACTGCCCTGCTCCAGCAACACCTTGCCCAACAGAAACCGCGCTTCGGCCAGATCGGGTTGGACCTGCAACGCGTTTTTCAATTGAATCACCGCCGCGTTGGCGTTGTTTTTCGCCAGATAATCCTTGGCGGAAGCGAGCATGGTTTCCGGACTATCGCTGCCGCAAGCGGTCAGCAACACCGTCACCAGCAAAGTCGAAAGCGTTTTTTTACAAGCCGTCATGTTCCAGTTTTTCATGAGAACCCCAATCAAAAAGCCGTTTATTCGGGAAAAGTTGTTATTTTAGCCCGTGCCGATGCATCAGGTCATATAAAGTTGGCCGGCTGAGGCCGAGTATTTCGGCAGCGCGCAGCACATTGCCGTCGGCGCGCCCCAGCGCCGCGATGATGACACGCTTTTCGGCCTCCTCGCGCGCGCGCCGCAGATCGAGCACGATCTCTTCTTCGTCCGCGTCCGCGCCAAGCCCGATGTCGTCCAGCGTGATCTGGCTGCCGTCGGCCATGATCACCGCCCGCTTGACGCAATTTTCCAGCTCGCGCACGTTGCCCGGCCAGCGATGTTTTTCGATCGCGCGGATCGCGTCTTCGCGCAAGCTCATGCCGCCGCGCTTGTATTCGTCGGCGAAACGGCGCGTGAAAGCATACGCAAGCAGCGCCGCGTCGCCCTGCCGGTCGCGCAGTGGGGGCAGCGTGACGACGATTTCGGCGAGGCGGTAATACAGGTCTTCGCGGAACCGGCCTTCCTTGATCGAGGCCATCGGATCCTGATGCGTCGCGCAGACGATGCGCACGTCGACCGGAATTTCCTGACGCCCGCCGATGCGCTCGATGACGCGTTCCTGCAAAAAACGCAGCAGCTTGGCCTGTAACGCCATCGGCAAATCGCCGATTTCGTCGAGCATCAGCGTACCGCCGCTCGCCACTTCGATCTTGCCGAGCGTCGTTTTGACCGCGCCGGTAAACGCGCCTTTCTCGTAGCCGAAAAGTTCGCTTTCCAGCAAGTTGTCCGGGATCGCCGCGCAGTTGATGGCGATAAAACGTTCCTTGCGCCGCGGCGAAGCGGCATGGACGCCACGCGCGATCAGTTCCTTGCCGGTACCGCTCTCGCCGAGAATCAGCACCGTCACGTCGCTCACGGCGACTTTTTCGACGGTGCGGCAGACGCGCAGCATTTGCGGATCGCGCGTAATCAGCCCGGCGAGCACGTCCGGCTGATGCATCAGTTGCAGGCGGATGTTTTCCTGTTGCAGGTCGTACAAACGATACGCGCGCTCGATCGTCAGCCCCAGCATCTCGATCTCGAACGGCTTGGCGAAGAAATCGTAGGCGCCCAGGGCGACCGCCCGCAAAGCGTTGCCGCGATCGTCTTGCCCGGTCAGGACGATGATTTTCGTTTCCGGCGCGATGGACAGCGTGTCTTCGAGCAGCTTGAACCCTTCCGAAACCGAATCGGCATCCGGCGGCAAACCCAGATCCATGGTCACTACCGGCGGACGGTAGCGGCGAATCATCGTCAAGGCGCTCTCGCGATCGCTCGCGGTCAGGGTTTCGTACTGGTCTAACGCCCAGCGCAACTGTTTCTGCAACGCCGGATCGTCCTCGACGATCAATAATGGCCGTTGCTTTTCGGCACTCATGCGGAAATTCCCTCATCTGGAGATACTTCGTCGCTTCTCACGTCGAACAATGGTAGCAATAAACTGACTTGCGTACCGACATTGACCTCGCTATCGACCGATATCTTTCCACCGAGTTCGTGTACGTACTGGAAGCTTTCATACGCGCCGATTCCCATTCCCGCCGGTTTGGTGGTCTGGAACGGTTTGAACAGGCGTTCGCGCAAAAATTCCGGACTCATGCCGTGTCCCGTATCGCGCACCAGGACAGCGGCGTTTCCGTCGCGTTTCTCCATTCTGACCCGCACTTGCCCGCCCTGCTCCGTCGCGTCCAGCGCGTTCTGCACGACATGACCGATGACCCGTTCCACCCGATCCTCATGCCCCTTGGCGACGAGTTTGTCGGCCAGGTCGATCTCGATCTCGCGTCCCTGACGCGATTTGGCCGCCTGGATGCGCCGGATCACCGCGCCGAGGTCAATGCCGCGCGGGCTATCCAGCGGCGTCGCCCCCTCGCGCAACTGCATCATCAACTGGCGCATCCGCTCGACCGCGTGTTCGACGGTCATCAACATATCCTGCTGAAATTCCGGGTTGTCCCGGTGGCGCTCGGCGTTTTTCAGCATCAGCGACAATTGCGCGACGATATTCTTCAAGTCGTGCACCACGAAGGCCGACATGCGATTGAAGGCGTCGAATTTGCGCGCTTCGAGCAAAGCCTCCGCCGCGCGCGTCTGTCCGAGAAAAGCGCCAGCCTGCCGCCCGGCGGTCTTGAGCAGATCGTTGACTTCCCAATTCACCTCCATCGCGGTGCGCGCCGTCGCCAGGATCACGAATCCGATCATTTCGCTTCCCGTCGGAAGGGGGATGACCAGCCACGCGTCAGGCGCCTCGATGAGCCAGGCGGGCAGTTCCAGATCGGTGTAACGGTGCGGCGCCACCCGGTATTCTTCCAGATTGACGATCCAGCCGCTGTCCGTCAAAAACACGCAAAGACGGCTGTCGACATCCTCCGTAAGCGCAGTCTCCGGCACGTTCCAGCACGTCGACTGCGCGTAGAAACGTCTGGACGAGTCCTTCAGCCAGAGCGAGCCTGCCGGACTCTCGACCATATTGGCGAGTCCCTTGATCACATGCCGTCCCATTTCGGTGGAATCGTCCGGCGCGGACAGCGCGTTGGTAAACCGCAGCCACTCCTCGCGGTAGTCGTAGCGGTAGCTGAAAAAGTGTTTGCCGATCAATACCCTGAACTTCGCCCGCAGCGCGCCCGACAGACCGAGGATTCCCAAGAGCAGCAGCGCGGAAAAAAGCAGCGCCAACTGCAAGGCGCGTCCCCATTCGCCGCCGAAATAACGCACGTAGTAGCCGGCCACCGACATGAACACCAAGTAAACGCCGACGGCGACCAGCGATGCCGATTGCAAGGCGGCGCGTTGCGACAGCACCAGACGTTTTTTCCAATCCTTGCTGCGCGAAGTGGACAGCGCCACCAGCGGAACCGTCAGGGTATGCGCGAAACCGCGAATGCTGAACGCGTCGTTATCTATCCGGCCAAAAAGCAGCGCGTCGGAAAAGAGATAAAGGTCGAACAATATCGCCCCGCCCAGACCCAGACACAGCGGTTTGATGCTCCAGCGCAGTTCAAGGTTGACGTTGCGCCACAATTGTTCGAGCAACACCAGGGCAAACACGCTCACCGCCAGCGCGTCGAGCAACGCGACGCGCCGCGGCGGAAACCACAAACCGATATTGAAGACCGCCAGCGCCTGCGCGATAACGCCGATCGCCAGCAACACCAGGCCGACCGAGGCCAGCAAATTCCAGCGTAAAGACGATTTATGCGCGGCAGATCCATCCGGCAGCAACAGGACGAGCAGGAAGCAAAACCACGCGCCGTAGCGCAACAGATCGAAAAACAGGCTGCTCGCCAGAAAAAGCGCGTACCCCGTCAATGCAAAGGCCAGACTGAAGACACCCCACAGAGCGCTCAAAACCACGGCCAGAAACAAGGTTCGGCTGCGCAGACTGGTTTTCCATCCCGCCGCGTGAAAAATGGCGAAAGCCGCAAAGACGAAACCGGTCAGTCCGTAACTCCAGGCGTTCAGGGTATTCAAACCTGCTTCCACCGGAAAAATCTCCTCGCTTCAGGGGCGCCGCGCCAAAAACATATCCCGGAAAAACTCAGGGATCGTCCGCTCAAAACTCCGGCGCGCGTCGTCTGGCGTCCCATCTGTTTATTGCGCGCCCTTGCCGGTCAACACCACGCCAATGGTTTCAAACAGAATCACGATATCCAGGAACAGCGTATGGTTCTTCACGTAGTAAAGGTCATACTGGAGTTTCTGGATCGAATCTTCCACCGAGTCCCCGTAGGAATAGCTGACCTGCGCCCACCCGGTCACGCCCGGCTTGACACTGTGCCGCACCGAGTAAAAAGGAATGTCGCGCGTCAGTTTATCCACGAAAAACTGCCGTTCCGGACGCGGGCCGACCAGACTCATATCCCCCACCAGCACGCTGTAAAGCTGCGGCAATTCATCGACGCGCACTTTCCGGATGACCCGCCCTACCCTGGTGATCCGGTCGTCGTTGGCCGTGGCCCAGCGCGGCTTGCCGTCGCTCTCCGCGTCGCGGCGCATACTGCGGAACTTCACCACCTTGAACGGACGCCCGTTGAAACCGACGCGTTCCTGCGTGTAAAAAACCGGAAAACCATTTTCCAGGACAATCAGCAAGGCCGTCGCCAACATCACCGGCGAAGTGAGCAGCAGCAGAATACATGCCGCCGCAATATCGAACACACGCTTGACGAAGGCGCGCCAATACCCCTGGCGGAAACCTTCACCAAAAATCAGCCAGCCGACTTTCAGCGAATCCAGCCGGATCTGGCCGAGCGCCCGCTCAAAATAACTCGCCAGATCGAACACGGCGATTCCTGACAACTTGCAGTTGAGCAAATCTTCCATCGGCAGCACGCCGCCCCGGCGTTCCTGCACGGCGATGACGATTTCATTGACGTTTTGCGCATGCGCCGTATCCGACAGGGAACTGGAACGCGACAGCAGCGACTTCGCCGGCACCGAGATTTCAGGCTCCGACGGTCCCGGATAGAAGCCGACGACATGAACATCCGGCGCCGATCTTTTGAGCATCTTGCCAACCGTTCGCGCGTCCGGCCCCGACCCGAAGATCAGCACGCGGCTGGTTACGATGCCTCCCGCGCGGCGGCTGTACACCGTATAAATACCGTGCAGGAAAGTCCCGAAAAACGCCGCCAGACCGGACAACAGCATCGGCCCACGCGTATCGTCGAGCATCGAAAACACGGTAAAAACGCTATAGGCGATGGGCACCGAAAGATAGATCGACAAAATCGCGCGGGTACGTTTCTGTATGTTCGTCCGGCTATACAGTCCCAGCCAGTAATTGAACACCACCATGACCAGCGCGTAGATTGCCGCGCAACCGATCAGCGTTTCCTGATCGCTTTCCCCGTCAAGCCCCAAAAACATCACCACCAGCGCCACACACGCGACGGGAAACACAATATCCAGAATGACCTGAACGGTCGTTTTCCAATGAATCCAATGACTGAATACTCTGATCACGCTTGTTACCTCTGACCACCGCCAAATTGCGCCAGACCTCTCAAAATCACGCCACCGCTCTGCCGCCGCCGACGCGGTTTGACGCAAGCCAATGAAAGCCCAGGCGCTTTACTGAAAATTCACATCATACGGATAGGCTTTTTTCTTCTCGCCGGCCTCGCCATACGAGATCAATCCGGCAGACGTCCTGTTCCACGACAGATTCAGGCCATCGCGTTGAGCACGCTCCCATTCGGGATGCCTGGCGTGTATCTCTTTTTGGAATTTGTCATATTCGGACTGGTAAATACCAGCCATCGAAAAAATAGCCATCGAAAAATCCTCCGTTCAATGAAAAACAATCGGCTTCGCCGCGCCGGCGCAATAATCGTCAAGCAAGGAATCGATCGAATCCATGTCGCGTTCCTTGTCCGGAATGTTGTTGATCGCGTCGCGCAAGCCAGCCGCCACCGAGCCTTGCACGAACAGGCTGCGCCCTCCCAGTTTATCCACCAACTCAAAACTTTCCTGCACTGGGTACACCAGAATGGCGTAGTGCTCGCTGTTGTAGACCAGATTCATCGCGACTCCTTTCTCCGTTACGGCGATTGTCCGTTTTTTTCAAGCCAAGACAAGCGCGTCTCGTGGATTTTGCCGCAAGTTTTCAGACTTGTCCGGTTTTATGGTTTCAAATTGTCCGCTTTTGCGCACGCCATGACTTGAACGCAACCGGACAAGAGCGTTTCTGAACCGCCGTCCATTCTGCCCTGATACGTTTGGAGCGCGAAAGCAAAGTGCTTCTTTCAGGAAAATGTGCGGCCAAGCGCTGTTTTCAGGTTTAAGTATTTGACGGAAAAACACTTTTCGCCAGTTTGCCAAAATAATGTCTGGCGTACTGGCAAACGCCCTCAGTCCTTCTCAAATTGAAACCCACGAGACCGCGCCGTTCTCTTCGGGCCGACATCCAATCCTGTTTGTAGGCGTCGTCGCCAGTCAGATAGTCGATTTCACTGACTCGATCCACGTCGATCGCGTGACGCGTCATCTCGGCGGTCAAAAGAGTTCCGGCGGAGAACGGGTTTTTCCCCTGAACGTAAGCCAATTTATAGATGTTCGCCTTGTCCGCGTGAACGAGCCAAATTTGAGCGGCGACGGCTTCCTTGTCCAATTTCAGTATGCCCAGCCTGAGCCAGCCTTCGTGAGCGCTTTGCCGGCATAGCCCAGAGATGAATTGCGGATGCGATTCCACTGGTTTCCAGCTTTTCCGGTAGACGTTCAGATAATCCGCGATGGCGTTTTCCAATGCCAGGCCGGGGTTTTGGTGGATGACGATCTCAAGCGCGCCGGCTTTTTGCGCCTTGACCAGACCGCGGCGGATCGTGTTGCGCAGACGCGAGGGGCGGGACGCCAGGTAGTCGGCGTAGCTTTTCCCGTCGACCGCGAAGTACCAGTTGCCGAAACAGGCGTAGGAGTCGACACGATAAGCCTGTGTTTTCAGCGCGCGCGCCATGTTGCGATAAAAGGGGTGTTGCGTGTCCAGGGGATGAAAATCGACGCTTGACCAGCGCTGGGCTTGCTCCCGAATCCACCCGGCCAGCGCCTGGCAGACTGGTTCGGCGGCCCCGGCTGGATCGCCGATCGGGCCAAACAGGCTGGCGTAGTAGTTGCTCATCCCCGCAAGCCGCTTTCCGGCGATGAGCGGGAAACAGACAGGGCTGGCCTGTGGGGAAATTTTTACAACAACGTAGCGGGCTGGCCCGGCAAACGTGTTCGCGTACTTCCACAAGAGATCGAACCACGTCGGCGTATAGAAAATTTCGCCGCGCGTCTTGGACAGAATGTCAGGGTAGGTTTCGACGAGCGTTGCGAACTGCTCGAATACCTGAATCTCAGGATCGGTTGTCACGTTGATGGCGCTTGGCTCACGGATACGGCAAGAAATCAGCGTCCGGTCTTCAGACCGGGGTTCGGCTCCCGCTTTTCTTACGGGGACAAACCGGGGCTGGTTTTACGATGAACCGCCGCCCCCAGGTGAGTTTACCGCCAAAGCGCGTCGGCACGGTAAATTCCTGACGCTTTTCGCTGGCTGCGTCTTCGTTGCTGACTACCGGCGAGCGGGACGGCTTGCCAAACAGCGTGATGTTAAACTTCCGCTCCGCCAAAAGGAGCACGCCGTCATGAATCGGTATAAACACCCCGCGCTTATCGTTGTGTTCATCGCCGCCACTGTCTTGATCGTCGTGTCAGGCCAGCGTGTATTCAGCACACCGACCGCCGAAAATCCTGACCATGAGACCGCCATCCTGATCCAGAATGTTTGCTCAAACGCGCGAGACGCTTGCGAACCCTTGCGCAAAATTCTGGCCGCCATGGGAGAAAATGGGCTTGCCAGGGCCGCTCCGGAAGAAATACAAAAATTGCTGGAAGCCAAGGCCAGGGAATACCTCGAATTACAGGAATCACTGCGGCAGCTCTCGTGGGATGACCCGGATGTTCAACGTTCGCGGGAACAAGCCGCCCAAGCGTTGGAACAGGGGCAATTCCAGCCGGCCAGGGATTACCTGCTGGCTGTCCGGCAGCGACGATTGTCCGCCGCGGCGGCCAGCGCTGACCTCGCGGCCGCGGCCAAACCGCAATCCAACCCGGCCAGCTGCCGCGAAGCGGCGGAGCATTACGCGCGGGCGGCGGCGTTCGTCGATTCGGTCGATGCCGCGCTGGCGCGGCGGTATCGGCGAGAGCGCGCCAATGTTCTTGACGATTTGGGAAATAAATTCGGCGATAACGCGGCATTGCGGGAAGCGATTGCGCTTTACCGGCAAATATTGACCGGGATGGACAGAAGTCACGACCCGGATGAATGGGCGATGACCCAGAACAACCTCGGTTCAGTCTCGATGCGTCTGGGCGAACGCGAAAACGGCGTGGCGCGGCTGGAAGAAGCGGTCTCGGCCTACCGCGAAGCGTTGAAAGAATACACGCGCGAGCGCGCGCCGCTGGATTGGGCGATGACCCAGAGCAATCTCGGGGCGGCCTCGATGCGCCTGGGCGAACGCGAAAACGGCGCGGCGCGGCTGGAAGAAGCCGTCTCGGCCTACCGCGAAGCGTTGAAGGAAAGAACCCGCGAGCGCGTGCCGCTGGATTGGGCCGCGACCCAGAACAACCTCGGCAATGCCTTGCAAACCTTGGGCGGACGCGAAAACAGCGCGGCGCGTCTGAAAGAAGCGGTTTCGGCTTACCGCGAAGCGTTGGAAGAAAGAACCCGTGAGCGCGCGCCGCTGGATTGGGCGATGACCCAGAACAATCTCGGATCTGCCTTGCGCATCCTGGGCGAACGCGAAAACAGCGCGGTGTGGCTGGAAGAAGCGGCTTCGGCGTACCGTGAAGCGTTGAAGGAAGTCACGCGCGAGCGCGCGCCGCTGGATTGGGCGACGACCCAGAGCAACTTCGGAAATGTCTTGATGCGCCTGGGCGAACGCGAAAACAGCGCGGCGCGGCTGAAAGAAGCGGTCTCGGCCTACCGCGAAGCGTTGAAGGAAATCACGCGCGAGCGCGCGCCGCTGGATTGGGCGATGACCCAGAGCAATCTCGGGGCGGCCTTGATGCGCCTGGGCGAACGCGAAAACAGCGCGGCGCGGCTGGAAGAAGCGGTTGCGGCCTACCGCGAAGCGTTGAAGGAATACACGCGCGAACGTGTACCGCTGTATTGGGCGATGACCCAGAACAACCTTGGCGCCGCCTTGCGCATTCTGGGCGAACGCGAAAACAGCGCGGCGCGGCTGAAAGAAGCCGTTGCGGCCTACCGCGAAGCGTTGAAGGAATACACGCGCGAACGTGTGCCGCTGGATTGGGCGATAACCCAGAACAACCTCGGAAATGTCTTGGGCACCTTGGGCGAACGCGAAAACGGCGCGGCGCGGCTGGAAGAAGCCGTTGCGGCCTACCGCGAAGCGTTACAGGAAATCACCCGCGAGCGTGCGCCGCGGGATTGGGCGGTGACCCGAAACAACATCGGAAATGTCTTGACGCGCCTGGGCGAACGCGAAAACGACCTGGCGAAACTTGAACAAGCCGCCCAAGCCTTCCGTGACGCGTTGGAAATTTTCAGCGAAAGCGCGTCCTATCAAGCACAAATCGTTACCCAAAACCTTGCCCGCGTGGACGCGTTGATCCGCCAGCGTCAGCCAAAGCTTCCGCGCAAAACAACGCTCACGGATACATGAACCGCCGCGCCAGGATGAGTTCGCCGCCAAAGCGCATCGGCACGGTAAATTCCTGACGCTTTTCGCTGGCCGTGCCTTCGTTGCCGATCACCGTCAGGCGGGCGGTGGTCAGGCCGGTATTGTCGCCGCCGCCGTAGTAATTGACATAGACCTGGTACAAGCCCATTTCCGGCGCGGGCGAGGCGAAGATTTCCGGGCCGTAGCCGGTGGTGACGTCGATGTCGATCGCGCCGCTGGCGATGACCCGTTCCCCATACCAGGCGTGCTGGCCGCTCGGAGTGACGACGTGCAGGTCGAGATCGGTGCCGTCGGTGTCCCAACTGAGCAGGATGCGCAAACGCGGCTCGGCCTGGCCGTTGGCGCTCTGGTAGAACTGGGTGCGCAGGCGCTCGCCGCCGCTCTTGACCACGACGCTGTTGGAACCGGCGGCAAAGCTGTAGGGACGCGCGAAGGTACCGTCTTCATCGGCGCGCAGCGGCATGGAATTGCCGTTGACGATCAGTGTCGCGGGTGATTTGCCGCGCTGGCGGATGCGCCCGCGTATCTGGTTGCTTGCCGGAGTATCGGCGTCGATGCCGGGCAGCGTGGCGGGATAATTCACCGTTTGCGTATAAGGCGCGTCGGGGTCGCCCAGTCGCCAGCCGGCAATGGGCGAATCCAGTTCGGCGCGCGCCGATGCGGCGAACAGAGA
Organism: Accumulibacter sp.; assembly: GCA_031290495.1. Taxonomy (GTDB): domain Bacteria; phylum Pseudomonadota; class Gammaproteobacteria; order Burkholderiales; family Rhodocyclaceae; genus Propionivibrio. The sequence continues at coordinate 28,746 of JAITNL010000082.1, read as the reverse complement.
GGTCAGGGCCAGCGACAGGAGGTAGAGGTGTTTGGACATGGCGGCAAGACTCAAAAGATCAGGGTACGGGCGTGGGTGAGTTCGCCGATTTTGCGCAGCGGCACGACATGGCTCTCGCGGCGCTCGTTGGGCGTATTCTCGTGCAGAATCAGCGTGATGCGGCAGGTGATGATGGGCTTTTGCCGGGTTTTCTCGTCGAAGTGGTAGCCGGACGAAGCGAAATTGCCCCAGTAATTGACGTAAAACAGGTAGGGGCCGTGCAAGGCGGCGGTGACGGAAAAAATCTCCGGCCCGGCGCCGTCGACGCTGTCGACGTCCATGCCGCCGCCGCCCTTGAGCACGGGGCTGGACCAGGTGGCGTGCTGGCCGTCGGGCGTCAGCACGTGCAGATCGACTTCGGCCTGATCGTCGTCCCACGACAGGATGGCGCGCAACTGCGCGCGCTGGCGCGTGGGGTTCGATTCGTAGAATTGCAGGCGTTGCACGGATTCGCCGTCCGGACTGACGATTTCGACGCTGTTCGAGCCAGGGCCAAAGGCGTAAGGGCGGGCGAAGTTGCCGTCCGCATCGCTATAGAGCGGCATCGGGTTGCCATTGACGACCAGGGTCGGCGGATGACGCCTGGAACCGTCGGCGCTTTTTTCGGCGCGCAGACGTTCGGCCAGCCGGCCCTGTATCAGCGTGCGGCCAGTCTGGATGCCGCGATCGATCAGGTTGTAAGGGTAGGCGACGGCTTTTTCCGTGCTTCTGTCGGTAAAGCCGCCGAAATTCCAGCCGCCGCGCGGCGCGTCGATGGGCGTGGAGCGCGCCGGGGGCAAGCCGTCGAGCGCGTGGGCGGGCGCGGGAACAATACACAGCGCCAGCAGTACGCCAACGGCGAGACCGCTTGGCGAGGCGATTCCGTTTCCAGCGGCGGACGCTCGATGCTTCATGAATTTTCTCCGTCGATCAGGCGTCGCGCCCAGTGTTCGATGAGGTCATCGTCGTGTCCTGAAGGATGATGACGCAGTCCGAGATGCAGGTATTCGTGCGCCAGTGTAATACGATCGTCGCGCGTCCTCAGCGCGCGCAGATGGATGCGGCCGCGATCCTGCTCCGAGAATGGCGTACCGCGCGGCAGCAGGCAAATGTGCGGCGCGGCGGGAATCTCGAAGCCTTGCAGTTCGCGTTGCAACAGGCGCTGCCATCGCGGCGCGCGCGCCGCGAGCCAGCTTTCGGCTGCGCCGAAGCGTTTGCAGGGCACCCCCGCCGGGTCGTGCATCGCGGCCAGATCGGCCTGGGGAAAAGCCTGGCGCAGGATGCGGTCCCACGGCTGTCCGGCGCGGCTGGCGGCGACGGCGTCGGCCCACGCCATGCGGTTTTTCGCCGCCGCGTTGGCGTGGTAGCCGACCGGCGCGCCGCTGAGCATCAGGCCGCTGGTGAATCCGGCCACCGCGCGCGCCGCCGCCGAGGGCGGATTGACCGACACCCGCTGCGCGCGGCTGCTGTCTTCGATGTGCAGACAGTTGCCCTGGGGCGCCGCTTCGTTCAGCAGGTAACTGCGGATGACCACCGACAGGGCGCGCGCGGCTTCCGTCTCGCGCGCGTCCGCCTCGCGGTCGAGTACGCGGGCGACGTAATCGTCGATGCCGAAACGTCCCTCGATGCGCGGGGTGTTGTTTTCCAGCGTCAGCGTGAGTTCGCCGTTCGCCGCGAAGGGGATCGACACCTTACCGTGATCGAAACGGGCGACGTACTGACCGCGCAGCTCCCCTGCCTCCGCCTTTTTCGACTTTTCCGCCGGCGCGCGTTTGCCGCCGCGCCGCTCGACGGTGAAGGGATAGCGGGCGAAGAAATTCACCCTGACGCAGCCGGGCGTCAGCGTCGCGCCAAGCGGCGGCAACGCCTCGGACAACGCGGCGCCAAGCGTCGCGCCGAAACGCGCCATCACCCGCTGCCCAGTCCCTTCGCCCGCGAACCATACCGCCGTGCCGTCGGTGAGCCAACCCGCGCCGCCGCCGTAGGGGGTGTGGACGGCATTGGCAAGATGCCAGGAAAAGGTCTTGATCCTGAGCTGTCCACCAAGGTGGCGCACCAGCGCCGTGGTGTCGAGCGCCGCGCCGGGCGCGGGCATGAACACGCGCGAGAGCAGGACCTTCGCCGTCTGTTCGCGCGCGCGGACGGGCGCGGCTTCGAGGGCGTGGAGAATACTGGCGGGCGAGACTTGCGTGTCCGGCTTCATCGCGCCGAGATCGGCCAGCCACGGCGCGTCACGCGCGCCGGGACGCGCTTCCCAGAATTTACGCCACGCCGCCGGATCAATGCCCAGACGCGCGGGAACAAAAAACGGCGAACACGAACGCAGCAGCGCCGTATCGCGGTCGATGCCCTGACCGGGATCGCAGCAATAAAGCTCTTCCTCGCGCAACTTGCGCGCGGCGGCGGAAGCTCCCGGAGCGCCGGTACACAGGTAATCCGGCGCGGCGTGACGCTCTTCGACCAGCCAGAGGTGAACGAAGAGTTTCCATAGACTGCCGAGCGGCACGCGCTTGCTGAACGCGGGCGGTTCCTCCGATCCCGGCGGGCTGACCGGAGGATCGTGAAACAGCGTTGCGTCCAGAGGTTTTCCGGCGGTATCGAACGAGCGCCAGACCAGCAACGTGGGATCATCCCGGTCACGCCACAGTATTTCCAGCGCGGCGCGGGGTGTGGATTTTACAAATGGCGCAGGCGGTGACAAGACGGCCCACGCGAGTAGCGGAGTGACCGCAAGCAGCAGCAGGAGAAACAGACGCAGACGCACGCGCATGATCTTAACGTTCATGACGATACTCGCCACCCCTGAAGATGAAAGCTTGGTTTGCTCAGCTATCACAATCCCGACTTTCTTGTTAACATCCATTATTACCACTGTCCAATTTTTAGGGTCAGTTCATTCGGGTCTTGGCCTAATCCGTGCTATTTGTATTTCACTGTTTTTAAATGCTGACCAAAATAGCCAATGAGGACTTGCCCTAGGTCAGTGCTGTTTTGCCTTTCATCGCGGAAGTAAAGGCGAAAACCGTCAGTCAGTTTTGTATGAAGCGACCAACGTTTTGGGCTGAAGCCGTCTGGTACATGAAAGTCTCGCATTGGCCCGTATGAACCATGCTTAAGCGTTTCCGGTGATTCGTGACTGAAGTCGATTTCAGGTTCGGGTTTGAATTGTGCGCCAATTTTCCACAGACGAGCACCTTCATTAAGCGCACGCAGATGATAAATAAGTTGACCAAACCATCGCTCGTTTCCGGTAAGAATCTTGATTTGATTACGTGCCAGATTTCCTAATAAAAGCCTTGGAAATACATCGGTGATGCGCGTCACGATGGCTGCGCCATCTTTTAGCGTTTCAGTGATACGCTTGGAGAGTTCTTCTTTGGCCTCATGGACTTCATTTTCTTGTGAAAATACACGTATATTTCTATGTTCAGTGCGTAATTCTTTGTCGTCGAGGATATTGAGACTGACTGAAAAGTGTTCACCTCTCAGTCGTTTCTGACTTACGAGCGCAACGACCAAACCATCGGTCAGAGCCGCAAGCCCCAGCCCGATAACTATGATATTGTTGATTTTTGCTTCAATAATGCGCAGCCCTTCCGCATTGGCAAACAGCCCATTGGAGCCGTCGATAAAAGGCGGCTGTTTGTCGAGCCTTGATGCAACAAAGCGGCCTTCATCCTTTGAGGTTGCCCGATCAAAACACCAACGACGCAATCCCCCTTTCTGACCATCGAGAAGGTCTCGATCCATAGCATCACGTACCGAGCGCAGTATAGGTGTTGCGCCAACCGAATCCAGTGCTTTCAGTGTTTTTGCAAGCGCTTCAATACGTTGCCCAGGTAAATGTACAGAACAAGGCACAAGGGATGTTTCATCAAGGATAGGCTCCATGGTCATCCTTAATTACATGAGCTGTGACAGCGCGTGGTCGAATTGGTCAAAGAAGCCTTCGGGCCATGAATCGAGACGGCCATCGGTATCAAGTGTTGGAGACAACGGAACAAAATCGCTATCAGGAGTGAAAAAGTGAACCACGACATTATCAGGCGAAATTTTCTTTGTTTTGACTGCAAGTCTTACACCATTGAGGACGTGATCCGAGTGGGTTTCCAGTACGATCTGTACGCCAGCAGCGGCGGCTTTGGCGAGCAAGTCTCCGATGTCTTGCTGTGCTTTGGGGTGGAGATGGACTTCCGGGTTCTCGATGAGTATGACATCACCCTCCGATGCGGCAAGTACCGCAACGATGATCGGAAATAATTGGGTTAGCCCGAAACCGACGTTTTGTGGACGCTGGAAGTCTGAGCGAATATCGGATCGCAAACTCAGGCTGACAGCACTGGCACCATCAATAGGCGAAACGTGCAAGTCGCTGCCCGGGAAAAACACCTGCATCCATGCACGTACCTGGTGGAAAAGCGTCTTTGGAACATTGGGGCAGCAAAGGTCAGAAGATACACTGTCCTCTCCCCGCCAATACAGCAGCCCCGCTGCCAACTCCCCTCGTGCGCCTACGTGCATATGCCCTTGTTTGTCGAGAAGCGTCAGCAATTCACGTGGCCCGGTACGTTCCGCCGTGATCCACGAGACCCGGCGCAAAGCGGACACCACATCGGAAGTCTCGGCATGTGTTGCGGGAAGTAGCCAACGAACATGATCGGTCAATGGGATTTCCTGTCCGTTGATTTCCACACAATGGAGTACGACCGAAAGTGCCCGACGATCTTCTGCCTGAAATGTCCACACAATACGTTGTGATGCCGTGCTGATCCCGAGTTCCATGCTTTGCCGTTCGGACTGGTTCAGCACATCTGCCGCGCTGCCGAGTGCGAGTTCGTTGCCTGCAAGCAGGAGTTCTTTACCCCACTCACGCTCGGTGAGTGTTTGCTTCAGAAGAACAATCGCCTGGATGATAGATGATTTTCCGCCACTATTGGTGCCAGAAAGAAGCGTCAGTGGCCGTAGTTCAAGCTCAAGTTTCTTGAAACACTTAAAACTTTTGATGTAAAGGTCAGAGAGCATCACTGAAAACCTCCTGCATCATTTTGCTGGCCATTTCGAATCGCTTGAACACATTTTTTTTCGAGTTTGTTCCAAGGGTAGTCGCATCCATGAACTCCTTTTCTGTGAGCAAGGCAGAAAAAGATTGATGCAGTTTTTTAGTATGTAACTTCACCGTTCTTTCGCTGTATTCCGCGAGTTCCACACTCATGACGTCAAAAATTGACACATTGATAGGACGCCGTCTTGAGTCTTGGTCCATGGAATCATATTTCCGGAAAGCATGGCGACCAAAGACAGTCTGATTGTTTTTCAAACTGTGACGAAATTTGTTGCTTAGAGCGCACCGATTTTCTTCAGGTAGCTTGCCCAGTTCTGTTAGCCCACGGGCCAGCCAATCATCCATATCCCCCTTGTAGGTCTTAAGAGACAGAAGTGAAAAGGCACAAAATCTGTTTACAAACTCCCTGTCCTGCATCGTTTTGACGTTGAGACTGTCGCCTGTTGCTTTACGGAATAGATCACTCTCAGCTTCATTTTTCAAGAATTGAGTGCCTTCCCCATTGTAAATGGCATTGCGCATCTGCTGGCGTGTTAGCTTTTCACCGCCATTGACACGTTCAAAAATGTCGAGGCGTGCTCTTTCCGGTACATCATGATCGATGATATAAAACAGCAATTGACAATCTTCGACACGATTTTTCAATCGATCTTCAAGATCATCGAACTTTTTGCCATTGAGTTCCGCTCGATCCTTGAGTGAAAGTCGAAGTTCGCCTTTAAAAAAATGTTGAAGCGTTGCCAATCGCTGGCGACCATCCACGACGATCAGTCGTCCATCCGCATCTTCGGCCACGTAAAAAACAGGCAAAGGAATACGCATCAGAATGGACTCAATCAGGCGACTTTGTTTTTTCTCATCCCAGACAAACCCGCGCTGAAAATCAGGATCCAGCACAAAGCGCCCTTGATCAATGCGTCGAGCTACATCCATCGCACTACGACGCTCGTCACGAATCGAGAGTTCGTCAAGTGGATAGCCATCCCACCCCCCTGGCTCCGGCGCTTCGTAGCCTTCGATTTCTTGTTTCCGCGTTTCTGGTGATGTGGTCATTTCGATCATGTAAAGTATCATCAAGAGCGGACGATCTTAACACTCCAGGAATTCAGGTATCAATTCTTGTGCCGCGAGCTGTTGCGAGCCTGGCTCGTAACCCCTGAAGAGCAACTAATTAGTTGCTCTTCAGGGGGCGATTATCGCCATGTGCGTCAGGATAATTTATCCGCTCAATTCACCACCCAGACCGCGTTGCCGCCCTCGGCATACGCCTTTTTCTCCGGCTGGTACATGCGGTAATAACGCACCGGCGGCAGAGTGAAACGGCCGCTTTGCCCGACGCGCAGCAGGTGGCGCAGGACGATGTCTTGGTCGGCGGGCAGATATTCGATCGGTACGCCGTAGCGGTCGCGGTGTTCTTCGGCGCGGCTGCGGTCGATGGCCTTGGCGGTCTCGCCTTCTCCCTCGATCAGGTTAACGCCCCAGGTGCTGCGCTCGATGGCCGCGCCCGGCGGCAGGGGGGCTTCGACGATGCCGTAACGATGAACTTTCTCCGCGGAAAGATGAATTTCGTCGAGGTAGAGTTCCTGCGCGGAAAGTCCGTCCGCGGGGTTGACCGGCACGGCGGCGTAGCTGGCTCGGCCTTCCTCGAAATTGCGCCGTTCCAGACGATAGAGAGTGCGCACGATGTCGACCGGCAGAGCGCTGTTGCCGTCCTCGTCGGCTTCGTAGCGCAGGATCGCGGTCAGTTTGGCGGGAGCGTTGCTCGCCTGTAAGTTGCCGGGCAAGGTTTCGCCGGTGAGCCAGCGCCATTCGGTTTGCCCGAAACGGGTGTCGTCGTTGGCCCGCCATTTCTGTCCGACGAGCTTGACGGCGGCAGCGGCCTTGCCGCTGAAATCGCCGCCCAGCGCCTGGCGCGTCCACACCAGCGTCAAGGCGCGGTCGAGCGTCGGCGTGGCTTCGCTGGTATCGGCGAGGATGGCGGCGGCGTCCGTCTTTCCGTGTCCGGCAAGCAGCAGCAACGCGCGCGCCGAGGCTTGTCCGCTGGCTTGCAGCAGCCGGATGGCGTCGGCGGATTTTGCGTCGTTCCTGTCTACTGACTTGACCTTGGCTTGCGCCGCGACGATGGTCGTCAGCACACGCGCGTAGGCCAAACCAAGAGCGCTGTCCGGCGCGTTCAGGATGGGGCTGGAGACCGTATCCTCCACGGCTTCGTCTCCTTCGTTCGCGTCGTTCACTTGCGCCTTGACCGCCCCCAGCCGCGTCAGCAACCCTTCGGCCTGGGTGCGTACCGGCAAGCCGATCTGCTGGGTGAACCACAGCGCCAGGGCGCGATGCAGCACGGGTTCCTCGTCGGCGTGTTCGCGGTAGACGTCGAGCACGTGTTCCCAATGCGCGGCGGGCAGGCTGATTCCCAGCGTGCGCGTGGCGTGCCAGTCGGCGTAATAGGCGTAGGCGGTCATCAGCGCGCTGTCGCCGGTGCCGTCGCCCCACCAGCCGAACACGGCGTTGGGGCCGGCCAGCGCGGCCAGACGCAAACGCTGGCTGTAGAGCGCCTGCCAGAGACGCGCGGTCTTGCCTTGCGCGCGGTCGGGGGCGAGCAACGGGGTGACGATGGCCAGCGGAATCAGGCGGCTCGACGTTTGTTCGACGCAGCCCCACGGATAGTCGATCAGCGAATCGGCAATGCGCAAAAAATGCTCGCTGCCGTTCGCGGCGAAACGCAGACTCAATTGGCGCGCGCCGGCGGGCAGATCGAGGTCGGCCGCGCCGTGCTCCAGCGCCAGCGATTGCTCGCGGATACCGCGCCAGCGCGTCGATTCGGCGGTGACGGGCGTCTCCAGCGCGTCGACGGCTTGGCCCGCTGCGCGCACTTCCAGCCGCGCCGTTTGCGCGCCGGAGAACGGCGGCAAGGGGAAAGGCAGGTAGGTGACGCCGCGCGGCAGAGTGGCCTGGCGGGTGATTTCCCGCCCGGCGAGCTTGAGCACGACTTCCGCGTCGCGCGGCTGTTCGGTGTTGTTGAACACGGCCAGCGCGGCGACCGGCGCGTCGCCTTCGCGCATCCAGTCAGGCGATGTCCATTTGGCGTACAGCGGTTTGTCGGACTGTACGTAGGCGGTGCGTTGCCCGAAAACGCCGCTTTGCTGCGCGGCTTTGTCGAGGGCAACGGCGCGCACGGTGACGCGCCAGCGCGACAGCGCGTCCGGCATCTTGAAGCTGAAGCGGGCGTGGCCGTTTTCATCGGTGATGAGCGTGGGCCGCCAGGCGGCGGTATCGGTGTCGTCGCGGCGCGCGCGCTCCAGTATCTTGATGCCGCGCTCGTTGTACTGGTGACGCGCCGGCGGCTGACGCGCGGCGTCGTCGGCGTAATCGGCGGCTTCGTCGTAGGTGATGAAATTCAGGCTCGCGCCGGTACGCACGTTGTTGCGCCGGACGTGCTGGAAAAACTCCGCCACGTCGGGGGCGATTTCCGCTTGCAGGGCATAGATCATTTCGTCGACGACCGAGACAGTCAGCATCGCCCGCGCCGGTTTGCCCTTCAGCGTGGCGTCGATGTCCACCGTCACCGTTTCGCCCGGCGGCACGCTGGCCTTGTCGGTCTTGATCTCCAGCGCCAGACGCGGCGGCGTGACCACCAGACCGGCGTTCTGGAACACGTATTCGCCGTGTTTGACGTAAACCACCGAGAAGGTCATGTTCGGCGCGTAGTTTTCGGCGATGGGCAAGCGCGCGCGCCATTGATTTTCGGCGAGGCGTTCGACGCTCACCCAACCGGCGTCCTTCCCCTGAACGTCGGAGAGCAGCGAGGCGGCGTCGACTTGGTCGCGTTCCAGGGTAAACAAGGCTTCGTCGACCGATTCGGAGAAGGTAATCAGCACTTCGGCGGTGTCGCCGGGCTGGTAGCGTTCCTGATGAGTGACCATTTCGATGGTGCCGGGGATGACTTTCACCCCTTGCGCCGCGTCACCTTGACCGCCGACCCAATGCGCCGTCGCCGCGACCAGGTTGCCCTGGTCATCGCGCAGCATCAGCGAATAGGAACCGGGCTTGTCCAGCGTGGGCGTCCATGTGCGCGCGGCGGCGTCGAACGCGCCGGAAGTTTTCGTCTGGTCTTCGAGGCGGACGATTTCCCAACTCGTCGGCCGGGCGACTTTCTCGCTGTCCGGGGTTTCCGCTTCGAGGCCGAAATTCAGCGCCTCGCCGGGCATCGAGAACTTGCGCGCGCTCACCAGCCGCCAGTTCGCCGCGGCGCGCTCGACCAGCAGTTCGCGCGTCTTGCGCACCCGGTAGGCCGCGCCGTCGGTCACCAGCATGGAAAGGATCAATCGGGACGGCTCTTTCGCGGGCGGCAACTCGAAACGGGCCTCGCCCTGCTCGTCGGAAGTCAGCGTGACCGTCGACAGTGCCACCGGGAACAGCCCGCCGTAACGCAGTTCGCCCTGCACCATGCTCAGGGTTTGCGCGCGCAGGGTCAGTTCGATGGCGGCGTTTTTCACCGCATCGCCGTTGGGGTAGGTCAGGCGAAGGGCGCCGGAGACGGGTTCGCCGGTCTTGAAATTCTCATGGTCGGGGATCAGCGCGATATCCAGGTGCGGCTTCACGTATTCGGCGACGCGGAACGCCGCGCCATACATTTTGCCCAGGTATTTCGCGCGAATCTCGTAGCCTCCGGCGGCGGCGTCTTCCGGCAGGCGGAAGAGCGTATCCGCGCCGCGTTCGGGGTTGAGCGCGATTTTGCCGCTCCATACCGGCGTGCCATTGGGATCGATGACGCTGACGCCAAGCTCGCCGGCGCGCGGTATTGCCGACTCGTTCGCGGCGCGGTATTCGCGCGCCAGGAATTTGATGTTGACCTCGTCGCCGGGACGGTACAGCGGCCGGTCGGTGACGGTGTAGAGCTTGGTGGCGTGAATCTCGCTGTCGTAATAAAAATTTTCGGAAACGAACACGCCGCCCGCCGGGTCCTGCCCGAGCAGATAAGTGCGCTCCGGGCTGGTATGCGCGAGCGTCGCCAAACCGTTGACATCGGTCGTCGCCGAGGACAGCACGCCGTACCCGTCGGTCCATTGCAGACCGGCGTTGGGCACTGGATTCCCCTCGGTGCGATGCACCGCCCACACCAGCAGCGAACCGGCGGTGATCTTGGTCACGGCGACGGTGTCGGAAACGAAGACGAGGGTGGTGGCGCGGTGCGTGCCGAGCAGAGCTTCGGCGATGTAGAGGCCAGGCCGCAATTTGCCGAGCGGTACGTAAAAATTGCCTTCGTTCTTCGCCACGAAATTGCTGCTCGAACCGGCAAGGAATGTGCCTTCTTTCCCATCCAGCGGCTCGATGGGTTTTGCCGCCATCAACGGATAGCGGAAGCGATCGACGAGTTCGAACCCGGCCAGCGGCTTGAAGTTCGTGGCGGGGCGATAGTCTGGCCACGCGAAATGGGTCTTCAACGCCGGGGCCGTTTCCGTCACCGCGAGCTTGGCTTCGTACTGGAACACGTCGCGCCAGGCGCGGCGCGATTTGTTCCAGGCGTTGCTCCACAAATAACTGAGCGTGTTGGCGACGCCCTCGTCGCGCGGACGCGCCGTGACGTCGACGCGGTGCAGGTTTTTTTGCGCCTTCAGGAAAGCGAGCGGATCGGGCACGCGATAAAGCACGATGTCGATGCCGCCCTGCTCGCTTACCGCCCACTTGCCGCCGTCGCCCGGAATTTCCACGCGCAACAGGGCTTCGTCGTCGGTGCCGTACTGCGTATCGGTGAGGACGAAAAACGGCCGGCTCGCCGCCGGGGAGTAAGCGCTGTTTTGGCCCGTTTCCTGCTGCGCCCACAAAGACGCGCAGAGCAAGGACAGGGTGCCTGCGGCGAGCGCCGCGAGAGAGTATTTGCGTAAGGAGGTCATCGTGGTCTTCAAGTCAAAAAAGCCAGTGAAAACACGCCGGCGAAATTCGGATTGCCCGCTTCGGGCCGCCAGCGCGTGTCGTTCCAGTGCAGCAGCGCGGCGAGCGAAACCGCGCGCAGGCCGTTGTCGTCGGGGCGGGGAGCCGCGCCGTTGTGATAGACGATCCGGCGTCCCGTCCACAGCATCAGATGCTGTTCCTGCCCCTGGTCGAAAAACAGCAAGTCCGCCTGGCGCGCCAGACGCATGTCGCGCCCGCGCGCCAGGCTGTTTTCCTGCACCAGGCCGATGGCGTTTACATAAGCGCCCGCGCTGCCGTCGGGCCGTTTCCAGACGTTGCGCAAAGCGCGGCGCGCTTCTTCCGGCACCAGATCGGGCGGCAAGCGTCCGTCGATGCCCATTGCCCGCCGCCAGCGCGCGTCGTGTTCGATCAACGCCTCCGCGACGGCGAACCTGACCAGCCCGGCGCAATCGCGCTGCGTCCAGCGCGGCGTCGGCCCCCAGCGGATTTGCTCCTCGGCGATGCGCACGATCCAGGCGCGCAGCGCCCGGCTTTGCGCGGCGTCGAGGCGCAGCGGCGGCGCGCTATTCTTCGCGCCCGGCAAAGCGGGCGGCAAAGCCCACGCCGGTACGGCCAAACCTGCCATAGATGCCGCGCCCAGCGCGGCAAACGTCCGGCAAAAACGGCGGCGCGGCGGATCTAGGTTCATGGATTGAGACATCAGCGCACCGCGCCGTCGGCTTCCCACTCCAGGACGTGCCACGCATGGGGTTTATCCGCCTTGTCTGCCGCGAACCTGACCCGTTGCGCCGGATAGCGCGCCAGCGCCTCAAGCCTCGGCGCGAGCCAGGCGTCGGCGGCGTTGCGGAATATCGGCTCCTCGTTACGCGGCAGGGCAGCGAAAGTTTCCTTGCGCAGCAGTCCGGCCAGCGCCTCGGGATCGATGAACGCCAGGGCGCTGCCATCGGTATGGGCAAATTTGTCGGCCAACGCCGGATAGCGTTTGGCGGCGACGTCGATGGCGCTGTCGACCAGCCTGGCGTCGGGCGAAAAGAAAACCAGATCGCGCTGAAGCGCCAGCGCCGGTTTCAGCATCCGTTCGCCTTTATCCCCGCTCGCGCCGAACTTCGACGCCACGCCACTCTGCCAGCGTCCGCTGCCGCTGGCCGCGTCGAAAGACGCTGCGCTTTCGCCGTTGATCGCCGCGTCGGCCAGCGCGAAAAACTCCTGGGTCTGCTTTTCGTTCACGGCGGCGTTCAGCCGCGCCGCGAACAGCGGTGTGTACAGGCGTGAATCCTTGTACCAGCACACGGCGGCGCTGCCCTTGAAACGGTCGACGAATTGAGCGGGAACCACGGGCTGCGCGTATCTGTCGTTGAAACTGCCCAGCAAAACCGCCAGCCGCGTCCAATCCACCGGCACGCTGGCGCACAGACTCGGGCCGTAAGGCAGCGCCGCCCACAGCGCGCCATCGTCCGGACGCGGCGCGTTGAGCGCGACGGAACTTTGCCACGCCCCCTGATCGTCGAAGCTCAGGCGCAGCGCCTCCAGTCCCGGCGCGAAAACCCCGTAGCCAAAAGCGAACACCGAAGCGCCCAGAATTAACTCGTGCTTCTTTTCGGGCAGCGCCTCGGTGAGATGAAAAGCCTTGGCGAACGGAGAAACGGCGTTCTTGCCATCCAGCAATTTACCGAGCAGCGCCACCATCTTCTCCGCCTGTTTCCACGGCCTTTCACCGCCGCCGTCGGACACCAGCAACATGCCTGGATCGGAGAGCGCCACCACGCGCTCGTCCTTGGCGAGCAGCAGCAGGCGATGGCGGTAGCCGTATTCCAGCACCAGAATTTCCACTTCCGTGCCGTCGAGCTTGCCCGCCGACGACAACTGCATGTCGGTCACGCTGGAAACGACCGGCAGGAGCGTCTGGATCGCCCGCGCCAGCGTATTGCGCGGCATGACCACCATGAAATGCCGCAAGCGGCCGCCGCTATCCCGCCACAGCGCGACTTCGGCGGGTTCGTCGAGCACGGATTCGAGCAGCCTTTCGGGGAAATCCAGCTTGTGCTCGAAGGCGATGCGCCGCACCGCGCCGGAGAGCGCCAGCCGGTTTTCGTTCTGTTCGTAATAGGTGACGAAATCTTCGCTAAGCACGTCGCGGGCGAGCGGTATCCGCAACAGATCCGCCGGCAGTTTCGCCAGGCTGGAGGTGCGAATCAGCGCGTCGGGATGCGCGGTGTCGGCGTCAACCGCGCCGGACGGTCCGGCATAAGGCGGTGGACGCAGCAACATCCACGCCCCGGCGGCAATGATTACGGCCAGCAATGACAATAATGGCAACAAACTTTTTTTGGGGATCGACATGAGCGGGAAGACGAGGAAGACGAGGTGTGGATATTATCCTGAAAATAGCGGTTGTCCGCTCATTTCCTGGAGGACGCACTCCGATGGCAAGGTTTTCTTCATCTTTTTTTCCACCCCCAGGGCAGAGCAGGACAAACCGGTCAGGCTTTCTTGAGGCTTTGCGCCCAGCGCAGAATTTCCGCCACCGGACGGATGAGATCGGCCGGGATATATTCGTTCTCCACGCCGTCCTGCAGCAGGGCGCGGGCGAGGGGAACGTTCTGCATGATGGGGATACCCTCTTCCTTGGCGATTTCCATGATGCGCTGGGCCAGCAAGCCTTCACCCATGCCCACGATGATCGGCAGCGGGGTTTTCTTTTCGTCGTACATCAGCGCCACGGCCACATGCGTGGGGTTGGTCACCACCACCTGCGCCTTGCGCACGTTGGACAGCGTGTTGGACGTGGCCATTTCCTGGTGCAATTGTTTGCGTTTGCCCTTGATCATCGGGTCGCCTTCCATTTCCTTGTACTCGCGTTTGACCTCATCCTTGCTCATGCGCAAACCTTTGATGTACTGCCAGTGCTGGAAAAAATAGTCAAAGACCGCCACCGCCAGAAAAACCGGCGCGACGCGGAAAATGAGGGAGGCAAACAGCGCGCCGGCCGAAGGGGCGATGCCGCCCAGACCGCCGTAGGGGATACTGAGCAAAAGTCCAAGATTGTCTTCAATGGCTATTTTGACCACCCAGGCGATGATCAGCGTTTTGGCGATGGTTTTGAGCAGTTCCACGAAATTTTTTATGGCAAAGGTTTTTTTGAACCACTGGGCGGGGTTGAGCTTGTCCAGACTGGGCGTGACCGACTTGATGCTGATCAGCACGCCGATCTGGATCAGGTTGGCGGCCAGACCGGCGGCGATGGCCGCGCCCAGGATCAGCGCGGTCAAACGCATGGCCAGCATGGCAACCTCGCCCGCGACATTGGGGAGCGCCTCCCAAAAGGGCAGATGTATGGCGCGCAGGGGCGCCTCGAACATCATGATGAGCGTCTCCCAGATAAAAGAACCGGCGCCCAGAAAAATGCCGAACACCGTCAGCAAAACAGCCGTGGCGCCCACTTCCTGGCTTTTGCAGACCTGCCCCTTTTCGCGCGCGTCACGCAGACGTTTTGAGGTGGGCGGTTCGGTTTTTTCGCTCATAGTCCGATCGCTCTCAAGAACGCCGTGGCCTGCCCGTCGATGGAAAACAACTCACGGGTAACCAGAGGGAGCAGGGTTCTCAGATAGAGCAGAATCATCAGCAGGCCGAGGGCGCTTTTGATCGGCATGGAAAGGAAAAACACGTTCAGCTGCGGGGCAAAGCGGTTGATGATGCCCAGACTCACATCGCATAAAAGACAGATCAGCGCAATGGGGGCGGCAAAAACCACCGCGATGGTCATCAGACGGGAAAACTGTCCCATCAGGAAGAAGGGGATGACCTGTTCCGCCCCCTGGCTAAATTCGATTCCCGGCGGGCAGATGCTGTAACTGGCGAGCAGCAGCAGCACGATCTGGAGAAAAGCCCCGCTGCTGAACATGATGTACACGGTAATCTGATTCAGCAGACTTCCGAAAAGCGAGGTGCTTTCCCCGCTGGACGGATCCGTGGTCTGTCCCATGCCGGCCCCGCGCTGGTTGTCCAGCAGGAAGCCGGTGGACAGCATGGCCCAGAAGATTACGCTGGCCGTATAGGCCAAGATGAAGCCGATCAGCAATTCCTTGCCCAGGGTAAACAACAGCCACAGGAGAAATGGCAGACCGGATTCCGGCGGCGTAAGCGCGGCGAAAGTGGGGTAGACAAAAAGCGAAAGAATAAAGGCCAGGGCGATGCGCAGTTGTCCCGGAACGGCATCGCCCCCCATGAAAGGCACGAGAATAAAGAAGGTCAGCAGACGCGCGTAACCGATGAACAGCAACATTCCTTGAGTGTAGTAGAAGGACCCTGGCAATTCCGGCATCGTAATTTGCTTTCCGTCAGCGCCCGACAAGGTAAAAGCCGTCAAAAATGGCCTGGGAAAAACGCAACAGTTCGCCGCCCAGCCAACTGGACGTGAGCAGGAGGGTGGCGATGACGCTGACCAGTTTTATGCCGAAGCTCAGTGTCTGTTCCTGCAACTGGGTGATGGCCTGAAACAGGCTGACCAGAAGGCCGGTAATCGAGGCCACGACAATCGCCGGCAAAGAGAGCAGCAGCACCAGATAACAGACCTGCATGGCCAAATCGATCGGGGAACTCATAGTTTTATCCTGGCAATGGGTTGCGTGGTTATCTCCGGGGTCAGTTCCTGGTAGGAAAGCACCGGCAGATCGTAAAACTCCGGCTCGATCAGCCGGCGCACATAACGGCGGATGTCCATGGAAGTGAGCAGTACCGGGGTTTGTTTGCGCGCCAGCGACGGATCGGTTTCCTTGTGCAGGGCGTCCAGAAAGGAGCGGCTGGCTTCCGGCGCCAGCGCCAGATAGGCCCCCGACGAGGTCTGGCGGATGGCCTTGCGCACCAGGTCTTCCACGTCGGGATTCAAAAGCACCACCGGCAGGATATTGAGGCCGCCGGAGTGCATGTAGCTGATCTGCCGTTTGAGCGCCCCGCGCACCTGCTCGGTGAGCAGCACGATGTCTTTTTCCCGGCCGGCCCAGTCCACCAGGGATTCCAGAACGGCGCTCAGGTTGCGGATGGAGACGCGCTCGCGCACCAGGCGCTGAAAAATCTCGGCGACTTTCTGCACCGGCAGCAGCCGGGTCGCTTCCCGCACCAGATCCGGAGCAATGGCCTCCATGCGGTCGAGCAGGAATTTCGCCTGCTGCAAGCCGATAAATTCAGCGGCGTGGCGCGTGAGCATCAGGGACAGGTGATAGGCCAGAATCCGGGGATGCGTCATGCAGCCGATGCCGGCCTGTTCGAGAAGCGGCCCCTTGGTCTCATCCACCCACAGCGATGGGATGCCCGGCAGGAACTGCTCGGTTTCGCGCACGTCCAGCGACAGCATTTCCAGATTGGCGCGCGATTCCCGCACCAGGATCATGTTTTTTTCCATCCCCCCGCGCGCGATGGGCACTTCGTGAATCAGCAGCGCGTAGGAAAGGGCGGTCAGATTCTCGTTGGTTCTGAGGTTGATCCCGGGGAAGGGCACGCCCAGGTCGAAATAGAGCGCCCGGCGCAGCGCCAGCAGTTCTTGATTCAAGGCGTTGTAACTGAGGGATTTTTCCATTTCCGGGGAAATATCCAGCAGAATCGGCACGGTGGGGGCGAAATCGTCGCCCGCTTTGGCTTTGGGCGCTTGGGAACCTACCGTGGGGGCCAGCGTCTTGTTCAACTCTTCCTGGCTGTCGTCGGACGGCGCTTCTCCGCGGATGCGCAGCAGGATGAAGCCCAGGAAACAAATGCTCGCGCCGAGCATGATCAACTGCGGTTTGGGGAAGCCGGGAATCACGGCCATGATCGCCACCAGCGCGCCAGCCAGCGTCAGCGCCTTGGGCTGCGCGAAAATCTGGCCGCCGACCTGACTGCCCAGGCCATCCGCGCTGTCGTCGCCCGTGCGGGTAATCAGGATGCCAGCCGAGATGGAGATGAGCAGCGAGGGAATCTGCGAAACCAGCCCGTCGCCGATGCTGAGGATGCCGAAACGCTGCACCGCCTCCCCGGCGGACATGTCCATCTGGGTGATGCCGATGATGATGCCGCCGACCAGGTTGATGGAGGTGATGAAAATTCCCGCCACGGCGTCGCCCTTGACGAATTTCATGGCGCCGTCCATGGCCCCGTACAGGCTGCTTTCCTTGGACACCCGATCCCGGCGGCGTCCGGCTTCGGCCATGTCGATGGCCCCCGCGCGCAAATCCGCGTCAATGCTCATCTGCTTGCCGGGCATGGCGTCCAGGGTAAAACGCGCGCCCACTTCCGCCACCCGCTCCGAGCCTTTGGAAATAACAATGAACTGCACCACCGTCAGAATGAGAAAGACCACGCCGCCCACCACGAAATTGCCGCCCACCATAAATTCCCCGAAGGTTTCGATGATCGCGCCGGCGTCGGCGTTGAGCAGAATCAGACGGGTGGTGGTGATGTTCAGACCGACCCGGAAAAGGGTGGTGAACAACAACAAGGTGGGGAAAACGGAAAATTCCAGAACGGAGGCCACATACATGGCCATCATCATGATGATGAACGAGATCCCGATATTGATGCCGATCAGTAAATCCACCACCGGCGTGGGCATGGGCACGATCATCATGGCGAAGACCAGCACCAGCACGGCCACCATGGTCAGGTCCGTGTGGCGGACCACCCCGCGCACTATATTTTTGGCGGAAAACACGGCCATATCCTGCTTCTCCGTTCGATTGCTTCCGGTCCCCCTTCCGGCGGACACGCTTTATGGTTGAGCGGCCGTCGCTTTCCCGGTCGCTTGCAGATAATCCCTGAAAACCTTTTCCATTTCGCCGGTCTGTCCAGCCAGACGCAAGGCTTGGGCGCGCATCAGCAAAGCCGCCGGTTCGGTATGGCCGCTCAACCGCTGCAGCGCCTCCTGACCGTCGCCCCGTTCCAGGGCCAAGGCCGCCAGGTGCTTCTGGGCGGCCTTGTTTTCCGCCTCCAGGGCCAGGATGCCCGCAAAAACGGTGTGCGCCTCGGCGGCGCGTCCCTGCCGGAAATACAAATGCCCCAGTATTTCAAGGGCTTCAATCTGTTCACGCTGGTTCATCCGGTCGCCGCCTCAGCCCGCCAACAGGAGGCCCTGAAAGGATTGTAAAAGGTCGACGCGTTCACCATCCTCTTGCAGCAGTTCGGCCAGCGCCGCCAGCGCCGGATCGTCGGAGTTCTTCAGTTGCTCCCGGCACTGGCGCAAGCTGCGGCGGTAGCGTTCCGGGCTGAGGTTTTCCAGATTGCGGACGGTGGGGCTTAAAAAAGAGCCGATGACGGCCGCGCAGTTGCGCGCGGCATAAAGGGTATCCAGCAGGGCCGCGCGCGAAACGTCGGTGGGCGCCAGGGCGGCCTTGGCCGGCAGGGAACCGGCCTCAAAAGGCAGAATATCCTGAATGCCACGGGTTAAATCATAGTTCGCCTGTATCGTGTTGGCCATGCCAGCCGCCTTTTGCGTGAAGGGTTAAAGTCAGCCCGCGCCGTCCGGGGCGAGCGCGCGATCCAGCAGACCGG
Source organism: Accumulibacter sp. (assembly GCA_031290495.1). GTDB lineage: Bacteria > Pseudomonadota > Gammaproteobacteria > Burkholderiales > Rhodocyclaceae > Propionivibrio. The sequence continues at coordinate 10,241 of JAITNL010000082.1, read as the reverse complement.
AAAGGATCGGGACCGCCTGTTCCAGGCTTTGCACGGAAAACTGCGCCAGTGGAAAACGCGCCAGGAATAACAGCGTCGTCCCCTTGTACAACCCGGCGCAGACCGGAAAAGGACGTGCCAGACCGGGGCGGCACAGGGCCAGCGCCCGGCGCGGCGCCTCGTGCTGGTGCGCGGGGAAGGCGCGCGCAAGGTAAAGCAGAATTTCCTCCTCCGCGCTTTCGATAAACAGGGTTCCCATCCCCCGGATATGGAGCTGCACGGGTTTTCCCGGCTCCAGAACCAGATCCGGCAGGTTGATGCGCCGCCCGAACTCGGCGATGACGTGGGTATAGCTCATTTTAGTACCCCAACTCTTCTTCTTCCAGGCGAATCGATTCATCCAGGGAACCCTGCGCCGCGTCGAGCATCCGCACACGGGTGGCGTCGTCCCCGTAGAACAGGCCGGGGAAATCCCGCAAACCCTGCATGACATCCTGCTGGAAGAGCACCTTGCGCTCCGTGTCCGGCAGCCCCAGTTGATTGGTCAGTGTGGCAAAGTCATGCGCGCCGAGGTATTGATTGTCACGCATGGTCAGAAATTTATCCAGCAGGGCTTCCGGGCCGAGCAGTCCGGGCACGCCATGCGCCGTATCCAGGCGTTTCAGCAACACGGCGCAACGATCCTGAACGATGCCCAGCACGCGCACCGTGGCGAGATCGCCGGTCAAGGCTTTCAGGTGCGATTTTTCCGCCGACGGCGCCACCGAGGAAAGTTCATTGCCCAGCACCGTCATCAGGAAATTCAGCCCTTCGTCCAGGCGGTTCTGGCCGAACTGGGTCATGAGGCGGGTCAGGGCGTCGCGCGGCGAAGCGAAGTCGGCCACCACGCTGCGATAGATTCCGCGCAGGTTTTGCTCCTCGCGCAACGCCGGAAAATCCGGCGCGGCCAGCTCCACGGCCAGGCCGGAAGCGATAGCGGAGGTTTCTTCCGCGGCCAGGGTGCGCAAGGCGGCGTCGATGGTGGCGGCCAGCGGATGCGCGTCGCCCAGGCGATCCTTCAGGCCGGTCAGCACGATGAATCGATCCGCTGAATCCGGCAAGCCAGACTCCCCTTCCCGCTGCCCCGACGGTTCCGCCAAGTCCTGGTTGAGAGTTTGCAGCAGTTCGGCAAGCTCGACGTTGTTGCGGGTCTTGCAGAGCTTTTCCAGGTGGTTAAGGGCGCGGTCGGTTTTTTCGTCCAGATGCTGGACAGCTTTTTGCGCGGCATGAATGAGCGAGTCGCGGACCTTGCTTTTTTCGGACTTTTCCTTGCGCTCGTCGAGTTTGGATTCTTCGCTTTCCGCCAGACTGAAAGTCAGTTCTTCCGCGGCGTCGGCCAGCAAGGACATGGGGTCGTTGGCCTTGGCAACCTCGGCGCCCATGAAAAGTCCCATCGCCCCGTCGTCAGCCAGACCGGTCGGATTGAAAGCCGCGCCAACGGCATCGCTCGCGCTGAACTGCGTGGACAAAATGGACATGGAAATTGCTCCCCCTTATACTGTGCGGCATGGCAAAAATTTACATAAACTTACCATAGATGCAAAGGCAAGTCTTGAACGCAAGAGTTTGCCATTTTTTTTGCCATTTGGCGGCGAAATGGAAAAGCAACGCCGCCGAACCCACAGGAAAATCCGTTTTATGAGTACGCTTGTCGGCACCCCCACCCCCCCCCCCACTTCCGGCAAGGCGCGTTCGTTTGCCCGTTATCTGGCGGTCGGGTGGAGCTTCATTCTGCTGATCAGTTTCGCGCTGTATGACGGGCTGCTCTACGACAGTCTGCGCCGTGAAATAAGCAGCCAGGCCGTGTCAATGGCCGCGGTGAGCGCCTCCGTCCTGAACCTGAAAATAGCCGCCGGATTGCGTTTCGGCAAGCAGCTGAACCGCTTCCGGGGCCTGGATGCGCTGACGGCGCAGGCGATGAAAGATTTCCCCCATGCCGGCGGTCTGGCCGTGCTGCTGCCCGACGGCACCGTCGTTTCCTCGCGGGGAGAAGCGCCGCAGCTCACCAGCCTGGCGGAACGCGGCGACTTTTGGTTTGAGGAAGGGGCGGATTACCTGACCGTCTGCACGGCGATTGCGGATCGCGACGGAAAAAGCGCTGGGTACACGGTCATCCGCCTTGCCGCGCAACAATTCAGCGCCCAAGCCAGCGCGCTGCTACGCGACGTGTTAAGCGCGCAAATCGTCATGCTGGCCGTCGGCTTGTCGCTTTTACTGCTGTTGCCGGTCTGTTTCGCGAAGCTCGCCGCGAGCGGGCGTCACCACCGGCTGTCGGCGCTGTACCAGAGCTTTCGGCGGCCAGATCACTTTCCCGACCAGAGGCGCCGCAACCGGCTGTCGGCGCTGTACATGTGCCTGCTGCTTGCGCTCATGGGGTGTAACACCATTTATTCGCTGCGTGTTTATATGGCTTCGTACTCCTTGACCGCACGCTCGGTGTCCCTGCACATCGGGACGGTTTTGAGCGAGGATTTGAACAAGCTCATGCTGGTGGGGGTGTCGCTGGGCAACATGAGTCAGCCCGATCAATACCTGAAAAAAATGAGCGACTCCACACCGGGCCAATCCGTGGTCCTGGAAGTGCTGGCCGCCAACGGAAACCGTTGGGCTTCCAGCCATCCACCGGATACTTCCCTGGCGGAAAATACCTCCTTTCACCTTCCCCTGAGCGCGCTCAAAAAGCCGGAAGACTCCCAGGGCAACGCGCTGTCCATCCCCCCGGCGCAGGACTTGTTCGTGCGGGTCAGCCTGACCTGGGAAACCTGGCTGGCCGGGATACGCTCGCTGGTACTGAATGTGCTGACCTTGGCGGTGATCTCCATCATGGTGATGCTGGAGAGTTTTTCCCTGTTTTTCAACTACGCCCACAGTAAACAACAGGTGCCTGAGCTTGCGCAAGCCGCGCCGGAGCGGCACAGCGTCCTGATGCGACCACTCCTGTTCGTGTTTTTACTGGCCATGAATCTGAGCGTTTCTTTTATCCCCCTGCGCATGAAAGAGCTGATGCGCGGCGACGAGTCCTCGACCGCGCTGTTGGGCTTGCCCATTTCCGCCGAGGTTTTCATGGCCGGATGCAGCATTTTATTGGCCGGCCTGTGGATCAAGCGCCGGGGTTTCGTGCCCCCCCTGAGCTGCGGTTTTGGCTTGGCGGCCCTGGGTTATCTGGCCTCCATGCTGGCCGTCTCGCCCTGGCAGTTCATCTTGGCCAGGGGGCTGGCCGGGACGGGCTACGGTCTGGCGCTCCTGACGGCTCAGGTGCCCGCGGTCAAAGAGGGGAAGCTGGCCTTTCTCTGTGCCGGAGTCTATGCCGGCATGCTCTGCGGCAGCGCCCTGGGCGGTATTCTGGCAAGTTCGCTGGGCTATTCCGTGGTCTTCGGCCTCGCGGCCCTGCCGATGATCGGCCTGAGCGCCCTGCCGGTTTTGCTCTTTGGCCGTCGGGGGCAAGCCGCGCCAGTTCAGCAGCCTCCGCCCAGGACGCCACAGGCCGTCGGCCCGGCCAAAGCCGCGCCAGCCGGAAGCAATTTACGCGCGTTGCTCCTCAACCCGGCTTTTCTGACCTTTATTTTCTTCAGCCTCATTCCCGGCGCCTTTCTTACGGTGGGCCTGCTCAATTTTTTTCTGCCGCTCATCCTGCATGAGGCCGGCAGCGCCCAGGCGGACATCGGGCGCGTCTTCATGCTCTACTGTCTGCTGATCATCTATGTGGGGCCGAGGATCGAAAGCCTCACCGCCCGCCTGCGCGGCAAAGCGCCAGTGGTTTTCTGGGGCGGGCTGGCCGGCGCCGCCGCCATCGGCTCTTTTGCCCTGCTGCCTCCCTTGACGGCGGCCCTGTGCGGCGCGGTCTTTCTCGGTCTCGCCACCTGCTGCAATATCCCCGGACAAAGCGGCTACCTGCTGCGCCTGAAAATTGCCGAAAAACTGGGGGTTGAAATTTCCATGAGCATTTTGAATACCATGGAACGCGTGGGCCAAGTGGTCAGTCCGCTCTGCGTGGGCGCTCTGCTGGCCTGGGCGAAGGTGCCAAGTATCGCGGCCTGGGGCGGGCTGTTGATGTTCCTGGTCAGTCTGCTGTTCGCGCTCTCCGCCCGCTTGACGCGCCCCCGCGCATCGAAGGAGACGCCCGATGCCAAACGCTGAGACCCGACCGGAAACACCGGATCGTCCCCGGCCATCCAGCCTGAAGCCCGCCTGTCTGGAGCAGCTCCGGCAAAACATTCCGGAGGCGATGACCTTCTTTGCCTCTCTCGAAGAGCGGACGCTGCTTGAACTGAGCACGGATTTCCGGCGGAAAAATCCGCTGGCCCACCGCCCTGGCCCGGTTCAGGACGGCGGCGATCTGATTGCCCTGGCGCGAGACCGGGCGTCCGATCTGCTTTCCCCGGCGCACGGCCAAAAGCTGGCGCGCGCCCTGGAAGAGAATTTCTGCGCGCTCACGGCCAACCACCTGGGCGCGGATTTTCACCCGCAATTCGTGCAGGGCAATCTCATCTTCGCGCTCCACGCCCTGCGGGGAAACGCCCAGGCCATCCCCGTGTTTTCCTGCGGCGGCGTGCTCTGGAACAATTTCGCTTACCCGCGCGGCATCCTGCTGGGACGCGGCAAGGCGCAAAGCTTTTTGCCGGGCCGCTTGCCCGTGTTGCCGGATAAACACCGCCGTATTCCCCTGAGTCTGCGCGAGGCCGCGCCGGAAGGCACGGTGCGCGCGCTGTTGCACAGCCCCACCCTGAGCAGCCCGGATTGCGGCCCGCTCACGCCAAGCGAGACCGGCGCGGCGCGCCGCCTGCTGGCGGAAGTCTTCCTGAACCCCCAGGTTCTGGCACGGCCCACTTACGGGGAGCAGGCCACGCTGATGAACAGCCTGATCTGGGAGATGCTGTTCGCTCCCGGCCTGACCCCGCCGCCGCTGGTCAACCTGGACATGACCCTGCTCAGTCTGGAAATTATCCGCGCGGACCTCGGCCAACCGCATTCACTGATCGCCTGTCTGCTTGAACCCGGTATGCCGGAGAGTCTGTTGACGGAACTCAACGGAACGCGCGGCTGCTGGGATTTTGCCCCGCCGGAGCAAGGTCTTCGCCTACAGCGGGGCAGCTTTCTTTTCTGGGGGATCGACCGCCAATCGTCCAGCCTGCTGCCCCTGGTGCCGGATGCGCAATACCGGCATCTGCTGCCTTGGTCGGACGATGCGCCGCCCGACCCGGACAGGCCCTGGGTGAGTCTGGAGCCAGACGCCCTCGATCGAGCGCTGGAAAAACGAACGATCCTGCCGGGTATGCTGCTGTCTTTTGCCGCCCTGGCTTTGGCACGTGGATTGTTTTGCTGCGGCGGCTTCTACCAGGAGGGCTACCTGACGCGGATGCGCCAAGGCGTCAAGCGCGCCTTGCTTGCGCACCATGAACAGGCACTGGCGGACAAGCTGGAAGATCCACGGCGGGACAGCCTGTGCATGGCTTTTCTCCCCCTGCGTTGCCGGGCGGAGGCTGTGGACGGCGAAGCATCTTTTCCCTTGGCCGCGTCACCGGTAGACATTCTGGCCGGCGGCGGCATCACCGGCACGATTCTGGACCAGCTGGCCGAACTGCCCGCCAGGGACGCCTTCAAGGCAGCGCTGGCCTTCCACTATGAATACCTGATTCCTCCGGAACAGCGCCTGCCCGGCTGGCGGCAAGCCTTAGGCGAAGAAACCGGCGTGTTTTTGCAATAAGCGGTTGGCTCCGCCTTCCCTTCCTTGCCGCAAGCCAATGGTTGACCGCTCCTATCTTTGAACAGGGCCATCGCATTTGGCCAGGGAAGGGGCCGCGCTTGACAGGAGCACGGCGCCACGCCCTTCCCATACCCCGTCATTCCTGCGCAAGCAGGAATCCAGCCTTTCAGGTTTCCCATCGGCTGCATGGATTCCTGCTGGCGCGGGAATGACGAGCTAAAATCAGGGCCATCGCATTTGGCCAAGGAAGGGACTGCGCTTAATCAGAGCACGGCGCCACGCCTTTCCCATACCCCGTCATTCCTGCGTAAGCAGGAATCCAGTCTTTCATGGTTTCCCGACGGCGGCATGGATTCCTGCTGGCGCGGGAATGACGGGTTAAAATAGGGGCGGGGGAGAACACCAGCCAAATGCGATGGCCCTATATTCGGTAAAACCTGACACGCACGTGCGGAACATTGATTTAACATGCGTTTTGCTTAAGGTAGTGGCATTGGAGTCAGAGACATTTAACTTATTGAATTAAAAAAGAAAATTACTCCTTTAATCCCTGGTGTAAGCGAAGCGAACCCCGACAAAGACAGGCACAATAGCCCTATGAAATACCGACGAACCCGAGTGACGATGTCGGGGTTCGCCCGACCCATGTGGGCTACGCGCTTTTGGGACAACGGTAGCAATCCGCTGCACTCCCTGCCCCTTCCCTGAAAACAGGCGCAGGCGTTCAAAGATCAGGCATTAAAAATATCGTGTCTGGAACGCGAGGTTTTCCAGTCGTTCAAATCCATGTTCTGCATTCTTTTGATCTTTTTCAGGCTCCAGAATTCCTGTGGGATTTTTATTTCGCCTTTGCCGTTGATGTTAATATCCTCCAGTTGGGTGAGCGCGGCGATTTCCTTGGGGAAATATTTGACAGGGGCATCGTACCGCCACCACAGGCGCAGCTTTTTGAGCCGGGTCAGCGTCCAGAGTTCTGGCGGCAGGAGCAAAGTTCCGCACTCAATATCCAGTTCCTCCAACGCTTGCAGAGCGCCAATCTCTTTGGGGATGGCAGTCAAGTTCGAGTTGTATCCGCCCAGATCAAGCACTCTGAGTTCTTTTAATGCTCCGATCTCCCCAGGAATTTCGGTGAAATAATTGTCGTGTAGCTCAAGCCTTCTGAGATTTTTCAGATTGCCGATCTTTGGCGACAGGCTTTTTACAGGATTAAAGCGGGAAGAAAGTACCCGCAATGAGGTCAAGGCATAAACCTGTTCGGGGATTTCGCGGATCTGGCGAGGCTCCTCGCCGCGTTCGGAATATTCTCCATAGAACTCGATCTGGCGTAAATTTTCAAGCGCACAAATCTCTTGCGGCAGCGTTTTGATGTAGGTCAGCCCGATATTGAGCTGTTGCAGGTTTTTCAACGCGCCAATGCTTTTTGGCAACTCAGTCATGCGTGTGTCATACACGTTGAGCGTAGTCAGATTGACCAGCGCGCCGATTTCTTCCGGTAGCTTGTCCAGATATGATTCGCTGACATCCAGCACGGTCAGGTTGGTAAGATGGCCAATCTGTCTGGTCAGGGAGACGAAGCCGCTCCGCAAACGCAACTTTTTCAGCTTGCTCAAATACCTGATTTCTTTGGGCAATTTTGAAAACCCCGGAATCCAGAGGTCCAGCGTTTCTGTCGCCAGCAGTTTTGCCTTGTCATGCGGAAGATGATCCTTTTTTATTTTGTTTTCTGCTGCCCACTGCCAAAGTTTTTCCACCCATAAGGCATCTTCTTCACCGTCATCATCACCTTCTTCTTCTTCTTCCTCTTCTTCAGCTTGATTGATCTCCTCTTTGGGCTTGAGCCATTTAGACGGAATAATGAGCGCCAGCATCGCCAGCGCGATGAAAGGCAAAATTTTTCTGGCAATCAAAATAACCAGAAAGAGCGCTAAAACTTCAAGAGCCTTGATCATTTGCTCAACTCGCCATTGAAATTCGCGTATTCCCACTCGGATTAAAGGTGTCAGTGTCATTTCACCTTGTCAAAACATAAATGTCACTGTCCCGTTATTGCCTTGCCTAAAAAAGTTCTTTGACCGCCTGGATCAGTTTGTTTTCATTGGGAATGAAGAACTCTTCCAGCGGTTTGCTGAAAGGCGCCGGAATATCCGGAGCGGTTACGCGTTTTATGGGCGCTTTCAGGGCGGCAAAGGCTTTTTCCGCTACCAGCGCCGCAATTTCGCCGCCGAAGCCGCCGGTTCGGGTGGCTTCGTGCAACACCGCCAAGCGGCCAGTTTTGCGCACTGACGTCAAAACCGTGGCTTCATCGAGCGGCGTCAGCGTGCGTAAATCGACGATTTCCACACTGATCCCCTCCTGTTCCAATTGCGCGGCGGCTTTGATGGCCACTCCCAGCATTTTGGACCAGGTGACGACCGTCACATCCCGGCCGGCTTTTTTGATGTCCGCCGCCCCAATGGGCGTGGTGTAATCGCCTACCGGAACCGGGCCGGGGATGAAGTTCAAAAGTAAATCTTCAAAAAAGATGACCGGATTTTCATCACGAATGGCCGATTTCAACAAACCTTTGGCGTCCGCCGGTGTTCCGGGCATGACGACTTTGAGTCCCGGCACGTGGGCGACCCACGCCTCCAGGTTATGTGAATGCTGACATCCCGCGCCGAAACCGGCCCCGGTTTTGACTCGTATCACCAGCGGGAATTTGCTTTTTCCGCCAGAGAGATAACGCAGTTTGGCGGCGTGATTCACTATTTGGTCGGCGGCGATCGTAAAGAAAGGATTGAACATGATCTCCACGACCGGCAAAAGCCCCATGGCCGAAGCTCCCACCGCCAAACCGGCGATGGCCGCCTCGGAAACCGGCGTATCCTTGACCCGCCGTGGCCCAAATTCTTCCAACAATCCGTGCGTGGCCATGCGGGGATCGCTGAGAATACCCCTCCCGATCCCCTCTCCCGCCAAAAAAATTCGCTCGTCGCGGCGCATTTCCTCGCGCAGCGCCTGATTGACGGCCTGCCCCAAAGTCAGTTGCTGCATTTTGCGTTCCTCTCGCGGTGACAAGATACCGTTTCAGACGTAAACATCTTCCAGAGCTTCCTCTGGCGCCGGCCACGGACTGTCCAGGGCAAATTGCACGGCGTGCTCCACCTGTTGCCCGGCTTCCTTTTCCAGCCGCTCGACTTGCTGATTGGTGAGCGCGCCCGTCCGCGTCAGAGAAGCCTTGAGTTTCAGGATGGGGCAGCGTTCTTTCCAGCGGGCGATTTCATTCGCGGGCTGGTAGAGCTGGTGATCGGTGGTGCTGTGACCGCCCCAGCGATATGTTTTACATTCGATCAAAACCGGCCCGGCGCCAGAGAGACAATCTTCCCGCGCCTTTCGCGCCGCTTGGTGAACCGCCAGCGCGTCATTGCCGTCCACTATTTCGCTACGCATGGCGTAGGCAGCGGCCCGAACCGCAACGTCTTTTATTCTGGCGTGTTCTTCCTGACGCTGCGCGCCGGCGTAAACATTGTTTTCACAAATGAAGATCACCGGCAGATTCCATAAGGAGGCCAGATTCAACGCCTCATGGAAGCTGCCTTCATCCGCCGCGCCATCGCCGAAAAAGCAGACGGTGACATCATTCTTTTGCCGATACTGCATGGCAAAAGCCGTACCCACGGCAATGGGGATGCCGCCGCCGACGACGGTCGTGGTGCACAAGGCATTGACTTCCGGCACGGCAATATGGAGGGTGCCGCTTTTCCCTTTGTTGTACCCGGTGCGGCGACCGAATATTTCCGCCATGATCAAGTCCGGTTCCGCCCCTTTCGCCAGCAAATGACCGTGGCTGCGGTGGTTGCTGATGATCACGTCGTCCGCTTCGAGGGCCGCGCCGACCCCGGCGGAGATCGCTTCCTGCCCGGTACAGACAATCATCATCCCGGACAATTTTTGGGGATCCTTGCTCAGGTCAACCAGCTTTTCTTCAAAACGCCTGATTAAAAGCATCATCCGCAGGAGTTTCTTTTGCTCGTCGCTATTCATTGTGCGTCCTCCATGGATTAAAAGTCACACATTGGCCAGCGGGTGTCAAGAGGATAAGCGAAGCACAGGGTAAGCGAAGCACTGAAAATTTTGTATGTACGACGGGAGAGTTTCGGCAGGAATATGCCGGGAATTAAAAGAGAGTGATATCAATGGGTTATGCGATATTTGTTTGTGACAAACGGCATTTGATACTTTTATCTCCGCAAGACAGCTGGAGACGGCGCAACGTTTTGTGTTTGCATCCCTTCACCGGTACCCCTCAGTTCTCCCGCTTGTCAGAGCGCAGCGAAGCGGTTGGCCTCCACGCGTTCCGTAGGGGCGCACTGCGTGCGCCCTGGGCCTCCGATATGCCACCGGCAAGGGCGGACACGCACGTCGCCCCTTGTATGATGTTTCCGTCTCGAGGAAGTAGATTTTCTTGAGACAGAGCGGCGGGATGCCGAGTCGCCCCTTGGGTCTTGAACCCGTTCCGTAGATATTGCAGCCGCCGCTC
>JAITNL010000077.1 GCA_031290495.1 Accumulibacter sp. | reverse complement strand
ATTTCTTCGACAGGATCATCGTGATCGCCGCCGTCAATGTGGTCTTCCCGTGGTCTACGTGCCCTATCGTGCCGACGTTTACGTGCGGCTTCGTTCGCTCAAATTTTGCCTTGGCCATTTGGGTATCCTCAAAAACCAGTATTACTTCTTGTTGATAACAGCCTCGGCGACGTTTTTCGGCGCCTCGACATAGTGTTTGAATTCCATCGAATACGTCGCTCGTCCCTGAGACAGCGAGCGCACGGTAGTGGCATAGCCGAACATCTCGGCCAACGGCACTTCGGCCTTGACGGCCTTGATGCCGCCTGGAAGATCTTCCATGCCGTGAACGATACCACGGCGTCCCGACAGATCGCCCATGATGTTGCCCATATACTCTTCCGGAGTCTCGACCTCGACCGACATCATCGGCTCCAGCAGTGTCGGCGCCGCTTTTTTCATTCCTTCCCTGAACGCCATCGACGCCGCCATGCGGAAGGCGTTTTCATTGGAGTCGACGTCGTGATACGAACCATCGAAGAGCGTGAACTTGACGTCGACCACCGGGTAGCCGGCAAGTACGCCGCTCTTGACCGAATCCTCCAGCCCCTTGTTCACCGCCGGAATGTATTCGCGCGGCACCGTGCCGCCCTTGATCGCGTCGACAAATTCGTAACCCTTGCCAGCGCCGTTCGGTTCAAGTTTGATCCACACGTGACCGTACTGACCGCGCCCACCGGATTGCTTGATGAATTTTCCTTCCTGTTCAACGGCTTTTTTGATGCACTCACGATAGGCGACCTGCGGCGCGCCGACGTTGGCGTCCACGCCAAATTCGCGTTTCATGCGTTCGACGATGATTTCGAGGTGCAACTCGCCCATCCCGGAAATGATCGTCTGGCCGGTTTCCTCGTCGCTGTGCACACGGAAGGACGGATCCTCCTGCGCCAGGCGTCCCAGCGCGATTCCCATTTTTTCCTGATCGCCCTTGGTTTTTGGCTCGACCGCGATGTGAATCACCGGTTCGGGAAACTCCATGCGTTCGAGAGTGATCGCCGACGTCGGATCGCACAGCGTTTCGCCGGTCGTCACATCTTTCAGACCAACGCAGGCGGCAATATCGCCGGCCAGCACTTCCTTGATTTCTTCCCGATTATTGGCGTGCATCTGCAATAAACGCCCGATCCGCTCCTTGCGCCCCTTGACCGGGTTATAAATGGTATCGCCCGACTGCAACGCCCCGGAATAAACACGGATAAAGGTCAATTGTCCGACATACGGGTCGGTCATCAGTTTGAAGGCCAGTGCCGAGAACCTGGCGGTATCGGAAGCCGCGCGGGATTCGATCGCGCCGCGTTCGTTTTCGCCCTCCACCGCCGGAATATCGACCGGCGACGGCAAGAGTTCGATGACCGCGTCGAGCATTCGCTGGACGCCCTTGTTCTTGAACGCCGATCCGCACAATACCGGCTGGATTTCACAGGCGATGGTGCGCGCCCGCAATCCCTCGATGACATCCGCTTCGCTCAGGTCGCTGGATTCCAGATATTTATCCATCAACTCTTCGCTCGCCTCGGCGGCCGATTCGAGCATTTTGGCGCGCCACTCGTCGGCAGCACCGCGCAACTCTGCCGGAATGTCCTGGTATTCGAACTTCATTCCCTGCGAAGCGTCGTCCCAAAGGATGGCTTTCATCTTGATCAGATCGACGACGCCGACGAACTTTTCTTCCCCGCCAATCGGAATGACGACGGGAACCGGGTTTCCCTTCAGGCGCGTCTGCATCTGCTCGACGACCTTGAAGAAATCGGCACCCTGACGGTCCATCTTGTTTACAAAGGCCAGACGCGGAACGCCGTATTTATTGGCCTGCCGCCAGACGGTTTCCGACTGCGGCTGCACGCCGCCCACCGCGCAATAGACCATGCAGGCCCCGTCGAGCACACGCATGGAACGTTCGACTTCGATAGTGAAATCCACGTGTCCAGGCGTGTCGATGATATTGAAACGGTGCTCCGAAAATTGTAAGTCCATGCCCTTCCAGAAGCAGGTCGTTGCCGCCGAGGTAATGGTGATACCGCGCTCCTGTTCCTGCTCCATCCAGTCCATCGTGGCGGCGCCGTCATGGACTTCACCGATCTTGTGATTGACCCCGGTGTAGAAAAGAATGCGCTCGGTCGTGGTCGTCTTGCCGGCGTCGATATGAGCGCTGATACCAATATTGCGATAACGCTCGATGGGAGTTTTACGTGCCACGTTCAAACCTTCACTGATAAAGAACACTGGCCGACGACGCTATCGCCGCCGGTCATCTCATTGAAACCACTAGAAACGGAAATGGGCAAAAGCCTTGTTGGCGTCCGCCATGCGATGCACTTCATCGCGCTTTTTGACCGCGCTGCCGCGATTTTCCGCCGCGTCGAGCATTTCAGCGGCCAAGCGCTGATCCATCGACTTCTCGGAACGCTTGCGCGCCGATTCGCGCAGCCAGCGCATCGCCAGCGCCATGCGGCGGTTCGGACGAACCTCGACCGGAACCTGGTAATTGGCGCCGCCGACACGGCGGCTCTTGACTTCGACGAGCGGTTTGACATTGTTCATCGCCAAGCCGAAGACCTCGATCGGATCCTTGCCGTCCTTGGAGGCAATGATGTTGAACGCGCCATACACGATGTGTTCGGCAACGGATTTCTTGCCGCTCATCATGATGGTATTGATGAACTTGGACACGTCGATATTGCCGAATTTGGGATCCGGAAGAATATCGCGTTTGGGAACTTCACGACGACGTGGCATGGCGAACAACCTTTCAAATAGCGATTCAGCTGAGGGATCGGCTCTCGCCCACCCCACCCGACTGCCCATCGGACAGTCACTTACTCAAGCGGCGATCAAGCCGCCTTCGGACGCTTCGTGCCGTACTTTGAACGGCTCTGTTTGCGATCCTTGACGCCCTGCGTATCGAGCGAACCGCGCACGGTGTGATAACGAACGCCTGGCAAATCCTTCACGCGGCCACCGCGAATCAGCACCACCGAGTGTTCCTGCAGGTTGTGCCCTTCGCCGCCGATATACGAGATGACCTCGAAACCATTGGTCAGGCGCACCTTGCATACCTTGCGCAAAGCCGAGTTCGGCTTTTTCGGCGTGGTGGTATAGACACGCGTGCAGACGCCGCGCTTTTGCGGACAGTTTTCCAGAGCGGGAACTTTACTCTTGGCGCGCACCGCTTCGCGGGGCTTGCGAACGAGTTGATTGATGGTTGGCATATTTTTCCTGAATTTCAGTGCTACGTGCGCTGACAAAGAACCGGCGATTCTAGGGCTAAAAAAAAGACAAGTCAACACGGTGTCACGAGTTTTTAGACTTGTCCGCTTTTGTGTGCCATCTGCCAACGGCTGCAGGGCGCAGCCCGTAAGCCGTTGGCAGAGGGCGGCGAACCGTTTTTTGCCACTCAATCGGTCAGCTTCAGGGCCGCCCCTGTCACATCATTTCCTTCCGGTGTGTAGTCGGCCAGCTTTCTTGGCCCGTGAAACACCGATAGACGCCCATCCGTGGCGCGATGCACCCGCGCCTTCGCTTTGACGTAGTGACAGCGATGCCGGTCGGCCGGAATTTGCGGCGGCGGCGCTAACTCCCGCCGTTACTCAGTGACCGACGCGTCGAATGAAGGCAAATCCTGCGGCGTAACGCCGGGCGCCGGTTTCAGCGTTAATGGCGCTATCTTGTCCTCTGATGCTGACTGGCTCCTGGGCTGGATGATCGCGTGCACTCTGGCCTGACTCGCGTCTGCGGCTGTGTTTTTGCCGCTGGTTCCGGTGACCAGGTATTTCTCGGTCGGAGCTTCGTAGGAAATGTAGTGTCCCCTGACTTCGTTCTGACCGCTCTTGACCCAGGCGCGGACGAAAAATTCGGTTTTCTCGCTGTGCGCGTCGTGCGTGATCTTTTCCGCTTCGCCTTCGATGTATTCGTCCTTGCCGTCGCGTTTTTGCCGGAAGCGTGCCAGCCCGTTCGCTCCGCCGGTCGCCACGCCTTTCTGGAAGCCATCGGTATCCTGAGTGACGACCAGC
>JAITNL010000042.1 GCA_031290495.1 Accumulibacter sp. | reverse complement strand
AACGCTCGACGTAACTGCTCGATCCGCTGCGCTACGATCAGCCCCTATTCGGCCAGCAATCCTCTGGTCTGGTTCGCTTTGGCAGTTCTCTGCCGAACCGGTTCGGAGCGTATCCGGTGGATCGCTTGCAGGTCTTGTTGTTCTACCGTCTTGAGCGTCACGAATCGCATGTTGGGACGCCCCGCCGCTTCGCAAATGTCTTCCGCGTCGTTGGCGTCGTTCTTCTGGCTGGTTTGACAAACGCGGCGCGATCGACCGTACCGTGTGTCCCTGACGCTCGAAGACTCGCCCCCAGTGGTGCGCGCTGGCAAAAGCCTCCATCCCGATCAGGCACGACTCCAAGGGATGGAAATCAAACCCGACGCGCTCCTGGTTTCCCCTCTTCTGGAAAAAAGACGACCGCAAAGGCCAGGATTCCAGCTGCCGTTCCTTTACTTTGAGAAAAAAAGCATTCATGCGATTGTCCTGCACGCACGGGCACGTTCAACCGCTGTTTCCAGGATAATTGGAATTAACCCACGAAAGGCACTGAATGTTCGTTTCCATCGTTCGCGTCGCGCTTGGCGTGCCCCTGCGTCGTTTGTTCGACTACCGCGCGCCGCTTGACGAGACGCTGACGCCGGAGGACATCGGACGCCGGGTGCGGGTCGGTTTCGGAACGCGCTCTCTTATCGGCGTCATCGTCGCCCTGGCTGACGCTTCCGAGATTCCCGACGAACAGCTCAAGCCGGTCGAAACCGTCCTGCGCGACTTGCCGCCGCTTCCGGCGGACTGGTTTCGCCTGACCGAATTTTGCGCCTCGTACTACCAGACGCCCTTGGGCGAGGTGATGTTGTCGACCCTGCCCGCCGCTATGCGCCGCGTCGATCCGCCCAAGGCGCGCGCGGCCCGGCGCGCACCGGGGCAACCCGCCGCGCAGGACGCGCCTGCATTGACCGGCGAACAGCGGCAGGTACTCGAACGCGTGGCCGCCGATACCGCCGATAAGCCGGGATTTCACGCCTACCTGCTGCATGGCGTCACCGGCAGCGGCAAGACCGAAATCTACCTGCGCCTGGTCGAACAGACGCTGACGGCGGGTAAAAGCGCCCTGCTGCTGGTGCCCGAAATCAATCTCACGCCGCAGCTCGAAGCGCGCGTCACGGCGCGTTTCCCCGATACCGGGCTGGTCAGCCTGCACAGCGATCTGACCGACGCCACGCGCACGCGCAACTGGAAAGCGGCGCTGGAAGGCCGGGCGCGCATCGTGCTTGGGACGCGGCTCGCGGTGTTCACCCCAATGCCCGAACTGGGCTTGATCGTCGTCGACGAAGAACACGATGCCTCGTTCAAGCAGCAGGACGGGATGCGTTACTCAGCGCGCGATGTGGCGGTTTTTCGGGCGCGTCAGCGGGATATTCCGATCGTGCTGGGGTCGGCCACGCCGTCGCTGGAAAGCTGGGCCAACGCCACCGATCCCGACACGCCGGCGCGCTACGCCCTGCTCGAACTACGCGCACGCGCCGTGACTGGCGCGCGCCTGCCGGCGGTACGGCGCATCGACATCCGCACGGAAAAGTTGCGCGACGGTTTTTCCGGCGTGTTGCTGCAAGCCATCGCCCAATGCCTCGAACGCGGCGAACAGAGCCTGATTTTCCTCAACCGGCGCGGTTACGCACCCGTACTGGCCTGCGCCCAATGCGGCTGGGTCTCGCGCTGTCATCGTTGCGCGGCCAATCTGGTGCTGCATCTCGCCGACGGGCGGCTGCGCTGCCACCACTGCGGTTTTGAATGCCGCGTGCCGCGCGCCTGCCCGACCTGCGGCAATCAGGACATCCAGCCGTTCGGACGCGGCACCCAGCGCCTCGAAGCGGTGTTGACGGAACGTTTTCCGCAGGCGCGCATTCTGCGCGTCGACCGCGATTCGGCCAAGAGCCGCAAGCAGTGGGAAAGCCTGCTCGAACGCATTCACAGCGGCGACGCGGACATCCTGGTCGGCACGCAAATGCTGGCCAAGGGCCACGATTTCCCAAGATTGACCCTGGTCGGCGCGCTCGGCGCGGACGCCGCCCTGTTCGCCGCCGACTGGCGCGCGCCGGAACGCCTGTTCTCCCAGTTGATGCAGGTCGCCGGCCGCGCCGGTCGTGCCGATCTTCCTGGTGAAGTCTTGATCCAGACGCAGTTCCCGGAACACCCGCTGTACGCCGCGCTGGTGCGTCACGACTATCCCGCGTTCGCCGCCGCGCAGTTGGCGGAACGCCGCCATGCCGGTTTCCCGCCGTATGCCTATCAGGCGATGCTGCGCGCCGAAGCGCCGCAAATGGCCGACGCCATCGCCTTCCTCGCCACGGCGCGCGCCTGGCCGCCCGCCGTGGAACACGCCAGCGTGACGCTTTACGACCCTGTCCCGATGCGCCTCGCGCGCCGCGCCAATCTGGAACGCGCGCAGCTTCTCGTCGAATCGCCGTCGCGCCGGGCGTTGCAGGCATTCCTGAGCGCATGGAACGGTAGGCTGGCCTCGATCAAAGCGCCGTCGCGCCTGCGTTGGCATCTTGAAGTCGACCCGCTGGAGTTTTGACCGCTTGCTGAAACGCCCCATTCAACCGGAGACAATAGCGACAATCGTGTTTCCCCCGCAAAGGAAAATGGAAAGGCGGTCGCCGTTCATGCCGAAAAGATCGCTCTTTCATACTGTTTTTTCGGCAAGGCGAATTTTGCGCACAGAGTATTCATGCGGTCGGCCTGCAGCCTGACGTAACCGGACGCCCCTATAAAAAGTGGCGATAGTCAAAAAACCGGTTGAATTTGCGAAACACATCCTGCGCTCTACCGCAAGGGAGGAAAGGGACGGATGCTGATGTTTCCCCTCAAAAATCGTCATCAAGTCAATGATTTATAACAACAAAGGCATGCATGGTACCGATAGAACACGCCTTCTCTATGATCAAACGTTGAAGGAGCCGGGCCCGGCATGCGGAAACGATTGTAACACATGCCGCCGACCGACGGTGAATACGCCCCTTGGTTTTGAGGTTCGCGCTCTCCATCCGCCATCTGATCTCCATCATGGTCTGCATTGAAAGTCTTCATTGTTTGCTCATCCTGTTCTCGTTGTTAACATAAATCCGTAGAGCCTGAAACACTGCCTCGACCAACGGGAACACATGCCGCCGGCCAGCGGGGAATACGTCCCTTGGTTTTGAGGTTCGCGCTCTCCGCCCGCCATCCAATCCCCATCATAGTCTGCGTTGAAGTCTTCATTGTTCGCTCATCCTGTTCTCGTCATTTACAGCAATCCGTAGAGCCTGAAACACTGCCTTGACCAAAGGGAACACATATCGCCGATTGGCGGGGAATACTCGTTCTTGGGTTTATTTTTTTGTTCTGAGGTTTTTTTATCGTTTTGTTGTATCATGCAGGCAGACATATCAAAATCGCATTTTATAAGAAGTGTTTTCAACACGAGTACAACAACCATTGCGGATAGCGATTAAAAGGGGCAGTATCATTTATATTTTGAACGGAAAGGGAATTACATGAAAGCAAAAAGTGAAATGACACGGCCCCCTTTAGACAAGGCCGCCGAGAAGACCCACATTGACGCGCCCGGCGTACGTGAACAGGCCGACCAGGCGCTCGACATAGGCGTGACCTTGATGCTGCAGGGCAAGTTCGTGGAAGCCATCGCCGTCTTTGACGAGATTAATCGGCGTTTTGGCAAGGACGATACGCCCGGCGTGCGCAAACAGGTCGCCAGTGCGCTCGGCAACAAAGGCTTGATCTTGAAACAGCAGGGCAAGTCCATGGAAGCCATCGCCGTCTTTGACGAGACCGACCGGCGTTTTGGCAAGGACGATACGCCCGGCGTATGCGTACCGGTCGCCAGTGCGCTCTTCAACAAAGGCTGGACCTTGGAAGAGCAGGGCAAGTTCGTGGAAGCCATCGCCGTCTATGACAAGGTCGTCCGGCGTTTTGGCAAGGACGATACGCCCGGCGTAGGCGAACGGGTCGCCAGGGCGCTCGTCAACAAAAGCATGGCCTTGGGATGTCTGCTCGGGTTCGTTGAAGCCATCGCCGTCTATGACGAGATCGACCGGCGTTTTGGCCAGGACGATACGCCCGGCGTGCGCGAACAGGTCGCCAGGGCGCTCGTCTACAAACGCATGACCCTGAGAGAGGAGGGCGCGTCCGTGGAAGCCATCGCCGTCTTTGACGAGACCGACCGGCGTTTTGGCCAGGACGATACGCCGGGTGTGCGCGTATGGGTCGCCAATGCGCTCGGCAACAAAGGCGGGGCCTTGTGGCGGCAGGGCCAGTCCGTGGAAGAAATCGCCATCTATGACGAGCTTGACCGGCGTTTTGGTCAGGACGATACGCCCGGCGTACGCGAAGCGGTCGCCATGGCGCTCGTCTGCAAAGGCTGGATCTTGGGAGAGCAGGGCAAGTCCGTGGAAGCCATCGCCGTCCATGACGAAATCGACCGGCGTTTTGGCCAGGACGATACCACGCCCAGCGTACGCGAATGGGTCGCCAGGGTGCTCGGTATCAAAAGCGAGTTCTTGTGATTACTCAGGGATTAAAGGAGTCGGTGTCATTTATGTTTTGAACGGATAAGGAATTACATGAAAGCATGGCAAGAAAAAGTGAAATGACACTGACCCCTTTAATCCCTTGCTTTAATCCCTTGACCCCTTTAATCCTTGATGGCTTACACTCGGCGTGTTGGTTGCGTTGAGTCGAAAAGGCGCAAATCTGTAACAGAAAATATTCAGAAATGTTTATGTGACATATTCATTGATCTGTGGAGAGAGGGGCGCAACATGCAGGATGATATGACCCGGCTGCAAAATGTCGATGTTACCGAAGCTGTCGGCACAGCGACGATAAAGGATGACGCAACGGTTCTCGAAAGCGATGCGACTGTCCTCGATAGGGAAGCTGTACCCAACGCGATTGAGGTGATCATCGAAAAAGGCGCGCTTCTGCTCGACACCTACCGCGTCGAATCCGACGCCATTCAAGGCGGCATGGGCAAGGTGTGGCGGGTGCGCCATACCGGCTGGAACGCGGACCTCGCCATGAAGCAGCCGAAAGCGGAACTTTTTCGAAATGAGCGTCAGAAATCGGACTTCATCCACGAGTGCGAGGCCTGGATCAAGCTCGGACTGCATCCGCAAATCGCAAGCTGCTACTACGTGCGCGAAATAAACGGTATTCCCTCCATCTTCGCCGAATGGATGGACGGCGGCAGCCTGAAGGGCTGGATAAACAGCGGCCGGCTTTATGAAGGCGACGCACGGCTTGGCCTGGAGCGTGTGCTGGATATCGCCATCCAGTTTGGGCGCGGCCTGCACTACGCGCATGAGCAGGGACTGATCCACCAGGACGTTAAGCCGGACAATTTGCTGTTGACGCCGGAGGGCGGCGCGAAGGTCGCCGACTTCGGCATTGCCCGGGCGCGTGCGCTACTGGCCGCCCAGGATACGGATCTTCCCGCCGATGCCACGCTGGTTTCCGCGTCCGGCGCTTACACGCCCGCCTACTGCTCCCCGGAACAGATCAACGGCGAGACATTGACCCGCCGCACGGACATCTACAGTTGGGCGGTTTCGGTGCTGGAGATGTTCCTGGGCGAGCGCTT
>JAITNL010000262.1 GCA_031290495.1 Accumulibacter sp. | reverse complement strand
GGTTCGCCGCGTCCTGCCAACGGCTTACGGGCTACGCCCTCCAGCCGTTGGCAGGACGCACACAAAAGCGGACAATTTGAAAACTATAAAACCGGACAAGTCTGAAAGTCAGTGACACTGGTTTTATAGCAGTTTGACAAAAATTACATTATTTAATATAATACATACTCAATCAAGCATTGCGGATATGTTAGATAATTTTTCTCAAGCTGCTATAAACGACTATCTGCAACAGCCAACGACAATGGCATTCATGCGATTGCACTGCGAACAGGACCTAGATCATGACTGATTTCAGCAGCCGCCACCATGACCAATCCAAAAATGCGCGACACAGAACCGCGTCGGAATTGACAATGATCGCGGTATCTACGTCGTCTGTGATTTCTTCACCGGCCTTTTCCAGCCGGCGACCGACGCCTGCCTGACGCGCGAGACGGTCAGGCTGTCGGGCGGCGCGTCCCTGGTCAGGGTCGTTCCCGCGCCGAGCGTCGCGCCACGGCCAACCGTCACCGGCGCTACCAACTGGGTATCCGAGCCGATGAACGCGTCGTCCTCGATGACCGTGCGGTGCTTGTTGGCGCCGTCGTAGTTGCAGGTAATCGTTCCCGCGCCGATGTTGACCCGGCGGCCGATCGTCGCGTCGCCAATGTACGCCAGATGATTGGCCTTGGAATGCGCCGCGACGGTACTCTTCTTGATCTCGACGAAATTGCCGACATGCACGTCTTCCGCCAGTTCCGCGCCCGGACGCAGACGGGCGAACGGCCCGATCCTGCCATCCGCGCCGACTACCGCGTCTTCGATATGCGTGAACGCCGCCAGCCGCGTTCCGGCTCCGATGCGCGCGTTCTTCAGCACGCAGTTCGGGCCGACCTCGACGGCCTCGTCGAGCGTGACCTGCCCCTCGAATACGCAGTTGATGTCGATGAATACGTCGCGTGCGCAGCGCAATTCGCCGCGCACGTCGATGCGCGCCGGATCGGCCAGTCGCACCCCCTGTTCCATCAGTTTCTCCGCCAGGGTGCGCTGGGCGATGCGCTCAAGTTCGGCAAGCTGCGTCTTGCTGTTGACGCCGAGCACTTCCCAGGCGTGGTCCGGGCGCGTCGTGCGCACCGGCAAACCGGCTGCGACGGCTATGCCCACGATGTCCGTCAGGTAATACTCGTGCTGCGCGTTGTCGCTCGACAACCGGCTCAGCCATTCGCCGAGACGTTCCGCCGGCATCGCCATGATGCCGGTATTGATCTCATGGATGGCTCGCTCTTCGGCGGAAGCGTCCTTTTGTTCGACGATGCGCGCGACGTTCCCGGCGGGATCGCGCACGATGCGTCCGTAGCCTTGCGGATCGGTCAGTTCGACGGTCAGAACGGCCAATCCGTCCGCCGCCGCGTGGACCAGTCGGCGCAGGGTTTCAGCCTGAATCAGTGGCACGTCGCCATAGAGCACCAGCGTCGTTCCCTGTCCGTCGAGAAACGGTAACGCCTGACGCACGGCATGACCCGTTCCGAGTTGCGGTTCCTGTAACGCCCAGGATAAATCGGGTGCGTCGAGCGCCGAACGGACGGCTTCTCCACCATGACCGTAAACGATGCACAAGCGGCGCGGCGACAACGCGCGCGCCGTGTCGATGACGTGCAGGACGAGCGCCTTGCCGGCAAGCGGATGCAGCACCTTGGGCAGATTGGAATACATGCGTTTGCCCTGACCGGCGGCGAGGATGACGATGTTCATGTCTGGATTTCCTTCATTTCTTCAATGGATGATTTTTCGGTAGGACAAGAATTTTTGCATAAACACAAATCCATGGCCGACGCGTTCCGCGCAAAACAGTGAACCGGTGCGTCAGCTTTGTTCCGGCATGGTCCGCCGCATGAAATCATCGAACAGCGGCACCGAAAAAGCCAACTCGCCATAAGCTGGGCTGAAAATCATGCCCTT
This sequence comes from Accumulibacter sp., assembly GCA_031290495.1. Lineage (GTDB taxonomy): Bacteria > Pseudomonadota > Gammaproteobacteria > Burkholderiales > Rhodocyclaceae > Propionivibrio. Next base: position 24,049 of record JAITNL010000262.1, on the reverse strand, counting down.
GCGAATCAGCTTGTGGCGCATCGTGGCGGTGCTGCTCTGCCGGGTTCCCAGCGCCGCCGCGATCTCCCCCGTCCGGCGCGGCGCGGGGAGCGCGGCCATGACGCGCAGGAAGTTTTTTTCGCGCGGCGTCAGCCGGTCGAAACGTACCCGGAAAAAATTTTGATCCAGACGCAAGGCCACTTCCGTGGTCGCCTCGTGAATCACGTCCAGGGCAATCTGGCTTTGCCTGGCGCGATTCCATGCCTGGTATCCCCATTCCTGAACGAAATAAGGATAGCCGCATGTCAAACGGTAGATCTCATGCAAGGCGTCGTCATCGAAATCCACGCCCGCCAAACGGACGGGTTCGCGCAATGCCTGGAAAACTTCCGCTTCCGAGAGCGCGCCCACGTCGGAAAAATTGAAAAGACGTTCGGAATAGGTTTTCAATTCGCCCGCCATTCCCGGCAAGATCGGCAAGCCCGCCCCGACCAACACTAGCGGCAATTGGCGTTGCTGCATCTGGTGCATCGCCATGATCAGCGCGCCAAGCTCTTGAGTGGAGAGGTATTGAATTTCATCGATCAGCAGCGCGACGGCGGTCTGGCGCTCCTCGGCGGCCTCGGCGATGGCGACGAAAAGGTTGGGCAAATCGGCTTCGATATCCCCGCTGTCGGCGGCGCCTCTGGCCGGCTCGATGTCCAGACTGGCCTCGCACACCGTGATTTTGAGGCTGCCGATAAAACTGCGCAGCACGGCCAGTCCGCGCCTGACCTTGTTGCCTGCGCCCACCAGCCGGTCCAATTCAAAGAGCAGGCTGCGCAAGGGCTGGTAGATGATATCCGCCAGCGTCTTATCCTCGCGCGTTTCCAGCAGGAGACTCTGATAGCCTTCGGCTCGCGCCATGCGGTTGATCTCGTTGAGCAAAACAGTTTTGCCGACGCCGCGCAGGCCGGTGATGATGAGGCTTTTTTCCGGACGCTTGTGCTTGACACGGCCCAACAAAATGCGCGCCTGATCCAGCATGGCGTCGCGCCCTACAAGTTCGGGCGGAGGCGCGCCCGCGCCGGGCGAAAAAGGGTTGATGATCGGGTCCATGGTGTCAAGCTATAGTGAGTTATCCAAAGTTATACCATAAAACAACGATAACTTGGTATAAGTTGGGATAAGTTGGGGAAGGCGATAAAAGAGGGTTGATGATCGGATACATGGTGTCAAGCGGTAGCGAGTTATCCAAAGTTATACCATAAAATAAAGATAAGTCTGGATAAGTCGTGATTTGCGCGGCGCGTTGTTGCCCGGTCAATTACCCTTCGTCCAGTGACTTGAACCGGGATCGCGCCAGCGAAACAAGCGCGTCGCGATCCACCTGATCCAGTTGCCGCCAGATCAGCAACAGGTCTGCCAGTGTTTCGTCGCGCGCGTAAAAATAAGGGGCGGGTACGTTCGTCGCCTCAGCCAGCCGTTCCGCCGTACCGAAGTCCGGCCAGTGCTTGCCGCGTTCATATTGATTGACGCGCGCGCTGGCCGAATATTCGTCGATACGCGCAACCACTCCCAACTGCATCTGCGTCAACCCGGCACGAAGACGAGCCTGTTTCAAGCGCTGAGCGAAGACCGTGGAAGAAATCATGAACAAATGCTTCCGAAAACTCAAAGAATCTGAGTTTTCTGTTGACTAAAAACTAAGGAGTCCTTAGTATTTGCCCTGTAACTTTCTTAATGCCGCTCGTTTGTTAGCGGTTCTTTTTGGAGTGAATTGTGAAACCTAAACTCATCGTGACAACTTTGGCGCTGGTGTGCCTCTTCCTGGCAGGGTGTGCCCACAAATATGCCGACGTGCCGGCGCCAACCCGTTTCAAAAACTCTGACCAGCAAAAATTGCAAGCGGCCAATCATTGGCAGTTGATTGCCGACAATTTCGCCGGACAACTTGCTACCAGCCTGGGCAGTCAATTAGGAGGACGCGCGCTCTATGTGCCACAGCCCGGCGGCGAACAAGCTTTTGTCGGCGGCTTCCGCGAATTGCTGATTACCTCACTGGTGGACAAGGGCGTGCCAGTTGCGACGAGCGCATCCGGCGCTTTGGTCGCCGATGTGCGCTACAACATTTACAAATTCCATCCGGGACGCGTGGCGGAAACCTCTTATTACGGTGAGGCGACAATGCTGGCCGCTGGCTTGTGGGCACTCGGCGGTGTAGCGTCGATATCGGGCGGGACTCCCGGAGTTACGGCGGGCACCAAACTGGTGTCAGCCGCCGCCCTGTTTGACGGATTCCGCTGGCTGAGCGACGAGGGCCAGGATAAGGGGCGTTTCGCCGATCCCGAACATGTGCCGCAATCGGAAATCCTGCTCACGGTATCGGTCGCCGATGCTGGTCGTTTCGTCAGCCGGTATTCCAGCATCTACTACACGTCCGACGCAGATGCCGCGTTGTACTGGGAGCGTCCGAGAACCGGCAGTCGTCTGCCGGTGAAAGGTGATTGCGAGGAGAGACAATTATGCGCACGCTGAAACTTCTGCTTATCCTGCCGCTTGCCTTGTCCGGTTTTTTGATGGCGGGCTGCGAAACGACGCCCGAGTCGGAGCCAACCTATGAGGAAGCGGCCAACGACTTGTTGCGTTTCACCAATTACCTTGCCATCGACACACTGATGGGACGCATCGCCAAACCAGCCAGTGCCTCCAACCAGCCGTCCGCGCTTGCCGGCGCGGCACTGATCGTGGCGACGGTGGCTAACGTCGATGCGCTGGAACGATCCTCTACGCTGGGTCGCGTGATCTCGGAGCATATCGCTTCCCGCTTGACGCAAAATGGGCATGGCGTCGTCGAGCTGAAGGTACGCAACGGCATCTACATGAAGAACAACGAGGGGGAATTTCTGCTCACCCGTCAAATCAAGGAAGTCGCCGCAGCGCACAACGCGCAAGGCGTCATCGTTGGCTTCTATGCGCAAAGCGCCCGTTTCGTGCAGGTGACGCTCAAGCTGATCGATCCGGAGAGCGGTCTGGTGCTCTCCGCATACGATTACACCCTGCCGCTGGACAAGCAGATAAGGAGCATGTTGCGCAGATAAATTCGATCGCTCCACCAAACGAGGCTCGCCGCTCTTCGCGTCGAAGCCTCGTTTTTTCGTCAGCGGTTTTCGGCGTCGGCGCGTAAAATTCTGGAACGCGTACCGCTTTCTCCTGTCTTGATTTCCAGTTTGCGGAGTTCGAGCGCTGAACGCGGCTTCAAAGACGTTCTCGCTGGCCGCCGTTTCTGTTGCGGCATGGATTGATGTGCTCTGGGCACCTGAAGACAACTTGGAATACCTTGAATGATTGGAGTTCCAGGAGCAAAACATTGGCGACAGGCTTCATGCCTGTCGCTGTGAACGAACCTGGAAGGGGGGGCATCCACTTCCAGGTTGCTACGGTCAATACCCCGTCCTTCAGGCCGGGGTATTCAAACATTTCTTATATGCCGCCTTTCGTATCGACAAAGAAAAGACGCAAAAAAACAGGAAGCTCTCGCTTCCTGTACGGTTGTTTGTTTCCACTGAAAATTACGCGGATAACTTAAACGATCTTAAACGATCTCAAGTGCTTTCGAAGGCTTGTTGACGCCCAAACTCTGATCGATATGAGCGTTCAGATCGGCCAGCAACTCCTTCATGTCGAGAATCAGGACGATCTGCCCGTTCGACAGCGTCGTTACTCCGGCGACACCGCGCGGGCGGAAATCGTCGAGCGACTTGATTACCGCGTCGTCACGCCCGGCAAAACTATCGACCGAGAGAATGAAGCTGCGTTCCGAACTTTGCATCAAGACGCCAAACTCCGGAGTGCGTACCTGCGGCCAGCCCAAAAGGCGTGAAAGAGCGACGACAGGCAGAACTTCGCCACGCACGACCAGCGTTTCCTTGCCGCCGACTTCCTGCATTTTTTCCTTCTCGATGGGCAAAATCTCGCGCACCATCGAAAGCGGCAAGGCAAACGGCTGGTCACCGAGAAGAACCAGTAGAACCGGGAGAATCGCCAGCGTCAGCGGCAGGGAAATGACGAATACCGACCCCTTGCCTACCTCGGAACGGATTTCGACCGAACCATTGAGTTTCTGGATGTTGGTCTTGACGACATCCATGCCAACGCCACGCCCCGATACGGCGGAGGCTTGGGCCATCGTCGAGAATCCGGGCAGGAAAATCAGATTCAGGCTTTGGCGATCATCGAGCGTGTTGGCGTCTTCTTCCCGGATCAAGCCTTTTTCGACCGCCTTGGAACGAATGAACTCAGGACTCATCCCGCGGCCATCGTCGGCGATGATCAGCACGATGTGATCGCCTTCCTGACGCGCTTCCAGCCGCACAATGCTCTTGGCCGGCTTGCCTTCGGCCCGGCGCACTTCCGGAGATTCGACACCGTGATCGACCGCGTTGCGCACCAAGTGGACCAGCGGATCGGCGAGATCCTCGATCATCGTCTTGTCAACTTCGGTTTCTTCGCCGATCAAGGCCAGCTCGACATCCTTGCCCAATTGACGCGCCAAATCGCGGGCAATTCGCGGGTATTTTTGGAACAGACGGCCAATCGGCTGCATCCGCGTCTTCATGACCGCGTTTTGCAGATCGGATACCATCAGGTCGAGTTGACTCACGGCCTGATCGAGTTCATGCAGCGTTTCCGCATCATCGCGTCCAGCCAGAATATCGGCGCGCAGACTGGTCAAACGGTTTTTCGTCAGCCCGATCTCGCCGGACAGGTTCAAGACCTGATCCAAGCGCGCCGTATCGACGCGAATGGTCGATTCGCGGGTGGAGGCTTTCTCTTCCACGCGCCGCCCCGAGTTCGCGCCCGACCCGACAAAATTGGGCTTGTCGGTCACGCGCCGCCCTTCGGGAGGAGAATGCGGCGTTTCGGCTTCCGGCACGATGTCGGTACTCGGCACAGCCGACGGCGGCGCGGCATTTGCCTGGCCGGTAACGGCAGCGTGCAGGGTTTGCCAATCCGGCCCGGACTCCGCGCCGGAAGCAGCGGCGGTGGCAGCGGAAGACGCGCTCGTCGGCGCGGACGGCGGCGGAGCGACCGTGGCCGCCGCAGTTGGCGTTGCGGGCGTCGGCGTGGCAACGGGAGGCGGGACGGGGGGAGGATTCGCGGCATCCTTGGGCTGCAATGCCGCACGCAGCGCATTAATCACCCCGCCGTCGGCGGGACGCGGCTGCACTCCCTGGGAAAGCTCTCCAAACATCGACCGAACACCTTGCGTCGCCGCCATGATGGTGTCCATCAGTTCGGGCGTCAAACTCATCTCGGCATTTCTGAGCTTGTCGAACAGACTTTCGGTCAGGTGACAGAGCGTCACCAGTTCTGTCGCGTTGAGAAATCCGGCGCCGCCTTTGATGGTGTGAAACCCGCGGAAAATGTCGTTCAACAGGCGATGGTCGTCTGGATATTTTTCCAGATCGACCAGTTTGTTGTCTACATCTGAGAGCAGGTCGCTCGCCTCTTGCAGGAAATCCTGCAAGAGGTCTTCCATTCCGGAAAAATCGCTCATATAAATCTCCTAGAATCCCAAGCTGTCGAGCAGGTCGTCCACCTGCTGCTGGCTCACCACGACGTCGGCACGCCCTTCCCCGTTGATAACGGGACCATTGAGCAAAGTCTTTACCGATTCAACCGATTCGTCGACATGTCTTTCTCCGGGAATCGTTTCGATAAGGATGCTCATCAACTGCGTTTCAAGATTTTGGGCAAGCGATACAATCTTCTTGATGACCTGCCCGGTAAGATCCTGAAAATCCTGGGCCATCATGATCTCAAGCAATTGATCCTTGGTCGCTGACGTGCGCTGCGGAACGGCATTCTTGAGGAAGGCGCGGGTTTCGCTAGCCAGCAGCTTGAAGTCTTCGACCCCCATCTGGTCGGCATACAGGTTGTCCCATTTGGCGGCCAGCAACGCGGCACCAGCTTCAAGCTCGTCCTGTAACGGGTTGGCGGCGTCGGTGGCGTTCAACACCTTGCATGCCGCCTGCTCCGTCAAGTCCGCTATATATTTCAGGCGGCTGCGCGCATCGGGCATCTCATTGACCGTTTTTTCGAGCAGCTTGTCGTAACCCAGCGCGCCCAGCGTATCGTGCAACTGTCTGGCCATCTGCCCGACTTGGGTAAATACCTTGTTTTGTGCCGTCCATTCCGCACTCGCGTCCGTGCTCGCGCATGTTTCGCCAACGGCTTTTTCCGCTGTTTCGTCCGCTGTTTCGTCCGTAGTTTCGTCCACATCCTGCGCGCTCTTATCGCTGGACGCGACGGTATCGAACAGCGCTTGGAGATCCTGAGAGTCTTCGGTCAGATCGTCGGTCTCCTGCACCTGTTTCATCAACGACGACGTCGGTTCGACGAACGGCGGTGGCGGCGAGGTGGTTGGGGCTGGGGCTGGTTTCGCCGCGCTTACCGCAATGCTGTCGAACAGCGCTTCGAGATCGGCGGAATCGCCTGAAGAAGTCGTATCGCTCATGTCAGACTCCCATCTTGTCGAAGATCTTTTGCAGTTTTTCCGCGAGGGTAGCGGCGGTAAACGGCTTCACGATATAGCCATTGGCTCCCGCTTGGGCGGCCGCGATGATGTTCTCCTTTTTGGCTTCAGCGGTAATCATCAACACCGGCAAATGCGACAGCGCCGGGTTGGCGCGGATGGCCTGCAACATTTGCAGTCCATCCATGTTGGGCATGTTCCAGTCCGTGACTACAAATTCAAAACCACCCCCCTGTAGTTTCTGCAACGCAATGGCACCGTCTTCGGCTTCGTCTACATTGGAAAACCCCAACTCCTTGAGCAGATTTCTGACGATTCGCCGCATGGTCGAAAAATCGTCGACCACCAGGATTCGTATTTTTGGATCAGCCATTATTCATCTACTCCGGTATTTTTTTATCGCTCGAGCAGGGGACGCAAGGTGTCCGCCAAGATCTCGGAATCAAATTTTGCCACGTAGGCATCGACACCGACCGCCTGACCCATGGCGCGATTCGCCTCCGAAGACAACGAGGAGTGCATGATCACGGGGATGCCGTTGAAACGCTTGTCCGCCTTGATATATTTGGTCAGGACGTAACCGTCCATTTCGGGCATTTCGGCATCGACCAGGATCAGACGCACGTCGTCGCGCAAATTGCCTCCGCTTTGCTGCGTATGCGCGGCAAGCCCCTGCAAGCGCGTCCAAGCTTCGACCCCGTTGGTCGCGTGTTTGTGCTTGACCCCCAATTTGTCCAGCACCTCGGCGATCTTTTTGCGCGCGACAATCGAGTCATCCACAAAAAAGATACTGACATCCTCCGAGACCTGAGCTGGCGCCACGTCGACGACTACCGCCTCGCCGAAAGCGTTGGCCAGTATCTGTTCGACGTCCAGCAAGGAAACCAGGGTGCCGTTGCCCAGTTCGGTAATCGCCGTAATCAATCCCTGGTTCGAGGAAAGAACGTTTTCCGGGGTCTTGACCTTATCCCAATCGACACTGATGATCCGGTCGACTTCGTGCACCAGGAATCCGAGTGTTCTCTTGGAGTATTCGGCGACCATCATGGCCTTGCCTTGCTCCGCCGGTTTGTCCTGATGATCGAGAAATTTGATCAGAGACAACACGGGAATAACGTTTCCGCGCAGGGATACCAACCCCTCGACGCCTGTCGGCATATTGGGCGTCTTGGTAATGTGCGGCGTGCGCCCCACTTCGCGGACCTTGAACACATTGATCCCGAACGTTTCCCTCGTTCCCAAGGAAAACAGCAGGATTTCCATCTTGTTGGAACCTGCCAACTGGGTTCTCGCATCAACGCTATCGAGCAGAGTCTTTTTCTCAACCAGTTCCATTGCCATCGACGTACTCCACGATATAGTTGAACCTATCCGCCCGCCTGAGCGACCGGACTTGTCCCCAATAAGCGCCGCGTCAGTATTTCCGCAAGTTTCTGGGGTTCAAACTTGGGAACATATTCATCGACGCCAACTGATTTGCCCAATTGTTGATTGGACATCCCGGACAACGATGAGTGCATGATGACCGGAACGCCAGCAAAGCGAGCGTCGGTCTTGATCCTCTTGGTCAGCAGATAACCGTCCATTTCGGGCATTTCGATGTCGGTCAGCACCAGACTCACCAATTTTGAAACTTCCTGTCCCAACGTTTCGGCATGGGAGGCGATTTTTTCCAGCTCTTCCCAAGCGGCACGCCCGTTGATCGCCTCGACATATTTTACGTGCATGGCGTTCAGTGTGCGGATGATCTGTTTGCGCGCAACCACCGAATCGTCGGCAAAAAATACCGTCAGCGACGGATCGTTCAGCGATTTGATATCGCGGTATACGGTTTCATCGTCGTAATTGGTCGTTGCAGACAGGATTTTCTCCACATCCATCATCATCACCAGGCGACCGTCCGCCAACTCTGTCACCGCCGTGACCAGCCCGCCCATTTCCGCCGTCACCATTTGCGGCGGCACTTTCATCTGACTCCAGTCGAGGCGCAGAATGGTATCCACACCTTCGACCAGAAATCCCTGCGTGTGCCCAGCGTATTCGGTGACGATCATGATGGAACGCGGCGAATCGGTGGCCACACCGGTGTATTTCGCCAAGTCGACCACTGGAACCAGGGCACCGCGCAGACTGGTCATTCCTTCCACCGAGTTTGGCATTTCGGGCGCCGCCGTAATCGGCGGGGTGCGCATCACCTCGCGGACTTTGAAGACATTGATGCCAAAGGTCTCCCGCCGTCCATTGCCGGAGTTGGTCCCCAGCGTAAACAGCAGAATTTCCAGTTTGTTCGTACCGGCCAGCTTGGTACGCGCATCTATGTTTTTTAGCAGATCTGACATTCGTGATCCCCTTTTATGGTCGGACAGCCCTACAGCCCACCATTCGTATTTTATCCGTTTTCAGCCGCAAGTGACTGTGTTATCTCACTTTAACGCGCTATTTGCACCATTTGCGTACTCTCGCGGTTCTTCCATCAACGACGTATCAACAAAATCAATCGACCGGTCGTTATTTCACCACATTCTTCCGGATAAGACAAAAGAATCGCGGCGGCAAAGGAGCAAAAGCCTTTTTCGGCGACGGAAAAATGCGTAAACGGCACCGAAAATACAGTCGTAAGCATGCACGCATACCCATGCCTCCCGCACCTTACACGTTATGACTGGCGGCAAGCGCCTTTTGCGCCAGCAGGTCAAGACTGGCAACTTCCTCGACCGCTCCGATCAGCGCGGCCTCTCTGGGCATCCCGTAAACAACGCAGCTCGCCTCGTCCTGGCCGAATGTTCTGGCGCCCGCCTGGCGCATCCGCAGCAGACCGCAGGAACCGTCCTTTCCCATGCCCGTGAGGATGACGCCGACGGCATGCCGACCGGCCAGTTCAGCCGCCGAGTCGAACAACACATCCACCGAAGGCCGGTGCCGGTTGACCGGCGGAGTCTTGAGCAGTTCCGTCGCGTATCCGGTTCCTATCTTTTGCACGCGCATGTGGGAATGACCGGGCGCCAGATAAACGGTTCCTGAAACCAGTATTTCATTGCCTTGCGCCTCGATTACGCGCGGCTGGCACAAACCGTTCAGCCGCGAGGCAAAAGAGCCGGTGAAGGATTGCGGCATGTGCTGCACGATCATGGTGGGCGGACAATTCGCCGGGAACCCCATGAGGAAGGTTTTGACCGCCTCGGTCCCGCCCGTCGACGCGCCGACGAAAATGATGCGGTTAACGATTGCCGCCAACCGCGTCGCCGTTGTCGGCATGAGAGGTTTGCCCAAGTCAGTCACCGTTTTTTGTTCGCCAGTTCATATACCGTCTTGCCCTGTAAACGGAACAGATCGTGGGCATACAAAAAACTCTCCGAATGCCCGGCAAAAAGCAGACCGTCGTTGTCCAGCAGCGGGGCAAATCGCTTGAGAATCTGGTATTGCGTCTGTTTATCGAAATAAATCATAATGTTGCGACAAAAAAGCGCATCCAGCGGGCCGCGCGCGCTCCAGCTCGGTTCAAGCAGATTCAGGCGTTGAAAAGTCACCAGCCGACGCAGTTCCGGACGCACGGCGTATGACCCGTCCGTCCCTTCCCTGGTGAAGAAACGGTTCAGGCGTTCCCGCGACAACTGCTCGATCCGATCGTGCGCGTAAATGCCTTTCGCCGCCGTGGAGAGTACGTTGGTATCCAGATCGGTCGCGAGAATCGACACCGGAACGTTGAAACTGTTGAGAGTTTCCACGACCGTCATGGCAATGCTGTAAGGTTCTTCACCGGTTGACGAGGCGCAGCACCAGATTTTGATCGAAGACTTGCCATGCAACTTCTTCAGGTGCGCGCCAAGAACGGGAAAATGATGCGGTTCGCGGAAAAACGAGGTGAGATTGGTGGTCAGCGAGTTGACAAATTGCTCCCATTCGATCCTGTCACCCTTTTTCAGCAGCGCCAGGTATTCGCTGAAGGTTTTCAGACGCCTTTCACGCAGACGCTTGGACAACCGGCCATAAACCATGTCCTGCTTGGCGATCGAGAGCGAAATACCGGCATGTTCATAGATCAGCTTGCGAACGTGTTCAAAATCGGCCATCGTGAATACGAACTCACGTTTTTCGTTTTCACGATGTACTGACGGGTTATTCAAAAGCGCGTTACGATCAATCACATACCACCTCTTTCGTGTTCCGGTCGTGTTCCCCATTGAGCAGGGAATACCGCGTATTTCTTGGTGTTAAATCATTTACTTGGCGTCTCCGGAGTCAACGCTGATGCCGTCTCATCGGAACTTTCGACCGATACGGTAGCGTACCCGTCCTCCATCAGCATGGCTTCCTCGGTACGCTTGTTCAATACTACGATGTTGATGCGCCTGTTGGCCGGACTCAACGGATCGTTTTTGTCGAAAAGAACCGTGGATGACTGCCCGACTACCCGCAGCACCTTGTTTTCGTCCATCCCGCCGGCGATCATCTCACGCCGCGACGCGTTGGCACGATTCGCCGACAACTCCCAGTTGGAAAATCCCCGCTCGCCGCCGCTGAACTGCGCCGCGTCGGTATGCCCGGAGAAGCTGACCTTGTTGGGCACGGCATTCAAGGCGTTGCCGATTTCACGGAGAATCTCCTTCGAGTAAGGTTTCAGCTCGGCGCTGCTGGTATCGAACATCGGCCGGTTGTTTTCGTCGATGATCTGGATGCGCAGCCCGTCGGTCGTCACGTCCAGCAACAACTGGTTCTTGAACTGGCGGAGCGTCGAATTGTTCTCGATCAGGTTCTCGATTTTGCTCTTGAGATCAAAGAGCGCAACTTTCTCGCGCTGTTCGAATTCCTTGCGCGATTGCTCGGCGCGCTTCTTTTTTTCGGCATCGGTGTCGCCCCGCTTGACCTGCCCAGAACTGCTGGTCAGATCCATGCCGCCACCATTCAGGATACTCGTGGCGTCGCCAGCGCCGGAACCGCCGGACATGCTCACTTTCATCGGATTCTGGAAATAATCGGCGATCCCCTTCAAGTCGCCACTGGTCGTCGACCCCAGCAGCCACATCAGCAGGAAGAACGCCATCATCGCCGTCACGAAATCGGCGTAGGCCAGCTTCCATGCGCCGCCATGATGCCCACCGACATCTTTTTTGACGCGCTTGATGACGATTGGACGGAGATCCTGGTCGCTCATACGATTTCCTCGACGCGCCTGGCGGCCTACTTGCCTTTGCGCGCCTTGAGTTCTCCCTCAAGCTCGACAAAGCCTGGCCGGTCGTTGGAGAACAGCACCTTGCGGCCAAACTCGATTGCCACCTGCGGCGCGTATCCTGACATCGACGCCAGCAGAACGACCTTGATCACCTGATAGATTTTCGATTCCTCGCTCGCTTTCTGTTCCAGCAGCGAAGCGACCGGCGACACGAAGCCGTAGGAAACCAGAATGCCGAGGAAGGTGCCGACCAGCGCGCCGCCGATCATTCGGCCCAGCACCGGCGGCGGTTCGCCGACCGAGCCCATGACATTGACCACGCCCATCACCGCCACCACGATACCGAACGCCGGCAAACCGTCGGCCGATTTGGCCATGGCGTGACCGGGAACGGCCGTTTCATGGTGATGCGTTTCGATTTCCATATCCATCAGATTTTCGATTTCCAAAGCGTTGAGATTGCCGCCGACCATCATGCGCAGGTAATCGGTGATGAACTCCATGGTGTGGTGATCGTTGACCATCGACGGATATTTGCCAAAGATCGGACTCTCATGCGGGTTCTCGACGTCGTTCTCGATCGACATCAAGCCTTCTTTGCGCACCTTGGCGAGCACTTCAAACAGCATCGCCAGCAGATCGACATAAACGGTCTTGTTGTATTTGGAACCCTTGAACAGATTGGGCAGCGCGCCGAACGTCGTCTTGACGACCTTGAGATCGTTACTGGCAAGGAACGCGCCAAGCGCGAGTCCGATAATCGCCAGATACTCCATTGGCTGCCAAAGCGACGCCAGACTGCCATGCACCGCATAGGTTCCGACCGATGCCGCCAGGATAATGATGTAACCGACGATCAGCAACATTTCACTTCTCCGAATTACGCCGTCCGTGGCGTCAATTTTTCGTCAGGCGCTATTGTAGCGGGATGCAGGGCTGCGGGGAACAGGCGCAAGGCCGTTCAATCGACATTTCCCGGATGGGATAGAATTGGCGTACTCCTTGACGATGGCAAGACATGAATTACTGTACCCAATGCGGCGCCAAAGTCGTCTTGCGCGTTCCCGAAGGTGATTCGCGCCAGCGTCACGTTTGTCCGCGGTGCGGCGAAATTCACTATCTCAATCCCAAACTGGTAATCGGTTGCATCGCCGAATGGGAAGATCGTCTGTTGCTTTGTCGGCGCGCCATCGAGCCGTGTTACGGACTGTGGACGCTGCCCGCCGGCTTCATGGAAAACGGCGAATCGACCGCGCAGGCCGCGTTGCGCGAAACCGGCGAAGAAGCCTGCGCGCGCGTCGCCGTCGAGCAACTTTTCGCGCTGGTCAGCATTCCGCGCATCAACCAGGTACACCTGTTCTACCGCGCCAAATTGTTGGATGCCGTGTTCGGTGTCGGCGAGGAAAGCCTCGAAACGGCGCTCTTAGATGAACATCGGATTCCTTGGGGGCAATTGGCGTTTCCCAGCGTCATCTTTTGTCTGCAAGCGTATTTCAGTGACCGCCGTCGCGGCGCTTTTGGATTCCACGAAAGCACCTTGCCGCCGCCCTGACTGGCGAATTTTGTCAGGATGGCCCGGCCATTTCACCGCTTGCGCGAGGCGCCGGGAGCAAGGCCAGCTCAATGCAATGGCACGATTCCTCTCCATCGAGTGACCGCGAGTTTTGGGGCTTGTCCGGTTTGCGCGTGCCCGGTCAGCGGCTATCAGCCGCGCCGCGTTCCAGCCTTCATACGCCAAATCCCGCTTTCCCGATCGCCTGTAACAGCTCCGTCCGTCTCATCGACCGCCCATTCAGATGACCATGGCGACCAGATCGATTGAAAACTTGCGACAAAAGCGCGGCGCTTGATTATAATCATCGCTTGTCGGGGCGTAGCGCAGCCTGGTAGCGCACTTGCATGGGGTGCAAGGGGTCGCGAGTTCGAATCCCGCCGCCCCGACCAATGAAATCAAGCACTTGGGTCAGTCGAGAGATTGGCCTTTTTGCTTTCCTGAGGCAAGATTGGAAAAAGTGCCCAACAAAGTGCCCAACAAAAGCTCGCGGTTGAGAATCCGGATGCGGGTTCTTTTCTGGTAGGTTCCTTGTCCTTATGTCCCGTTCCATTTTCCCTTCATGCCCTTTGTGTCAGCGGTGCCCGGATGAAGGGCATTTGCGTTTTGATACCATATGCCAATGAACAAGCACGAACTCGGCGAGCGCGACATCTGTGCCAAGTGTTCATCACTCCGCCCCTGGGAAAGGCCGGCTGGGACGTGCTGACCCAGGTTCGGGAGAAATTTCCGCTGACCAAGGGGCGCATCATCGTGCGCGGCAGGCAATACTGTTGACGGCGAAGTAAAACTGCCCCGCACGGAGTAGGTTTGCGGTTTTTGTGCCGCGATGCTGATTCAGGAGCAATTAGTGGAAACAACAGTGATGGCCCGATAGGGCAAGGGGATTCGGGAAATCAAACGTTCCGATCTACTGGAAATCGTTGCCCGAATCGAACGGAACGCGCTCCGCCCGCCTTTGACCCGCGGAATTGGCCTCCATTTACTCACTCGCTTTTTGAATCTTTCGGCCTTTTGAAGTAGAGCCTTTCCCCTTGACGCCATTCCCTTGACCCTTCCCCTTTTATATCCACTGACCTTCAATCTTTTGAGCATCATGGTATGTGTGTCTGAGCTACCACAGGCAACGTTTTTTCACACGATGTATGGTCAGACATCGGTCACGATAACTCCTTCCAAACGCCCCTTTTCCAGGATATCAAGCAAAATCAGACTCTGCTTCTCGGTCGGAAGTCTGGCAGGAATTTGCTCGGCAATTTTAAGAACGCCAATTTCCTTTGGCGTGAGAAGCTTTCTTTCGTAGAGTATCTGGTGAATGCGAAACCACTGTGCTGACGGAACAGCCAGCACTCGAAGCTGAGCCTCGATGCCATCGTCAATTCTCTGTGTTTGTCTTGCAGTTCTCGCTGTAGCAACCTGTTCGCCAAGCGAAACAAGTTGATCATAAAACGTGGGCGACAACTGTTTTTCAATAGTTCCAGCAAGCCCTTGTATCCTCGCCCAGCACGCTTCTTTCTTGCACCACTCCGAAATGTTGGAGAAATCAAGCGGTGGATTCATGATGTCATCGTTCACTGCCTTGGCCACAGTTGCGATGGCGCTCTCAAGCACAGAATCGACCTGCTGTACCTGCCAGATGCCCAGAAAGTTGATGCATTCCTTTCTGCGTCTTGTTATATCGCCGAGCAATGCCAAGGTGTAGGCCACAAGATTGGCTCTGTAACCTCCGTACCAAGGCTGGTCGGAAACGATGCGTTCCGTTTTCCGAAAGATCAACCCACGAACAACTGCTCTCTTGAAATAGAATTCATTGAAGACATCGGATGATTTCTCCCACTCTTTGCCGATACGCTCTGCGTATTTCGCAAAGTTCTTCTGAGAGCCGAGGTTCACACATTTGGGGTGTTCATCCCAGACGTTCTCGAACTTCGCCAAGTCTGTTTTCGTAAACATTTGCGGTTTTGGATATTCGGCCTTGAAACGTCTCGATTCGGCTGGCGAGAGCTTCGATTGCGCGTCGATATATTGACCACGCACGCGTTCATAGAACCATTTCGTTTCGCGTTGTGCGCCTGTCTGTGCCGGTGCCCAGATGCGCCGAGAAAATTCTTCCATTCGCACATGGAAGGGATGATTCGAGAAAAAATCCGCAGCATTCACACGATTCTGGGTATTTGCATACTCCGATATCTTCGGAACGACCGTCTCGCTCACTTGGCTGTCGATGACCGACAGCTTCATCTGCACAAATATTCGTGAAAGATCCGCTTCGTCCCTGCGCGCATGAAACAGCGAGGCAGTGGTTTGGCCACCATTGACGATCTGAAGATCGACGATTCTGGTAATGGCAAGGCCCTGCTCCGTTTTCACGGCTTCGACATTCTGAGCGGTGGCCGTGATCCCATTGTTGTAGGCAAAAAACATTCCTGGATCGTTCAGGATTGTTTCTCTTATTCCCTTGTTTACGTTGCCGCGTGCCTGAAGAAATGTTCGGACGTTCTGTTCAAGCAGGCGCGCTCCGAATTTCTCATATAGTCTTGCCAGAATATCGGCAGGCATCACCACAAGATAGGATTGATAGGCATCGACTCCCAGATCGGCAGGAAGGCAGGCAATGGGTTTGCCAAACATCTGTCCAAAATCAAGATCAAGCGGCTCCTTGTGACTGCGGGAGTTTCTTTGCCGATAAAGTCGCGAGATGTCCCAGACTTGATGCGTGGCTGGAATACCACACACTTCCGTATCTGGAAGCTCATGGATTCTCTCGCTCAGGTTGCGTTCGGACAGGAGCATCAGCCTGAGTTGCCGAATGAACCCACAGCGATCGGCAATCTCTCTGGCAAGACCGTATTCTGGTGAAGTAACCTCTAGTTTTCCGGCCAATTCCCTGTTGATGCTCGCCTCGAAAAAGTTGATGACCCGCTTGAATATCGCGTCGACTTCAGTTCTTGTCAGGGTAGCGAGTTCGTTTCTGAAATCGAAATCGGCAATGAACAGGTCGAGAACACCGTCTTCCTTGAACCAGTAGCCATCAACACGCATGCCACCCTGCGGCGGACGGTAATGACAGGACTCAAACCCTTCCGCAAAGCCGGTATCAACAAGTTCCTCCGCGACATTTTCCATGAATACGGAAAGTGCGAAGTCGGCATTGGCTTCGGCTCCAGCCAGCAGTTCCTGACGGAAATCATGGAAAAATTCCTCAACGCCCTGTTCCATCATCTACCCCAAGGACAACTGCACCATCGCATTCATGGGACGCGATGGCTTCAAGTTTTATGTCATAGCTCACGTTGGCAATCCCTGGCGGCAGTTGCGACCGCATGAGGCGCGGGAACCCACCTTCGACACGATAACTGTGCACGTTGCTGACCACGAAGCATGGCGTATCGTAATCGGGAAGCGGCACATATCCACAGGTGGCCAGCTTCCGGTCAAAGGCTTCGCTGGCTTCGGCATCGTTCAACTTGCCCTGTACCGTGGCAACAACTTCGTTGAGCGAACGGGCGCCCTTCGCGTTCTCCAGATGACTCAGCCGATAGACGCGCAGGAACAGCCTGTCGTTCAGTGATTCGAGCTGGTCTTCGGACGAAACGCGGACAGTGCTTCGCTCGGCTCCAGAGAGCGACTTGATCTCGACGGCCGTATTGCCGAAAACGAAATCCTGATGTGATCTTTCCGAACCATGCCAAGCCTCGATAGCATCAGTGGCAGGCTGGCGGTCGATGAGGTCCAGCAGAAATGTCAGCTCGGCAAAAAGCCCACGTACCTCCTCGGAAGACAGACGCTGGTTGTGCCCGGACAGAAAGTTTTTCCAGCGGCGGATATGCGTCAGCGCGACTGCAAGCGAACTGGCTGAATCAGTGGCCTGTTCAAGCACGGAAACAAGCGTGTGGCAGAATCCTGCGAAAAGATCGCGATCGACCTGTTGCCCAAGAGTAAGTACCAAGCGTTGCCGCCCTCGCCCCTCGCCGCGAAGATCGACATCAATGCCCCTTGCCGTGATGGCATTTCTTCGATATTGAACGGCATGGTTGCCCTCAAGCTCCACGATGAAAAGGCATGCGCCGCTGGCATCACGTCCCCAGAAGCAGGGAACGGCTGCCTTTTCCGAAACTTGGCGGACATTGAAGTCTGTGTCTGGCACAGCAATGTCATCCCACGGAACGGCATCAGGCATCGTAATCCTCCTCGTCATCGGGGTCATCGGGATTTCCCTGCATACGTTCCAACCATACCCGATTCACGACCGCCTCGATTTCCTTGTCGTAATGACCCGGCGGAAAGCTGACACCAAACGCAGCAATGGGCCCCTTGACAGGAATATCTCCCTGTGGATCGAGGCTGTGAATCATCAAAAGTGGCTTGTTGCGAATCTCGCGGTAATGTCTGTCAGCCGTCGGCTTTCCATCGGATTTGGCAATATCTTCCGCCTCTTTCCGCTGTTCCGGTGAAAGCCCGAGACCTTCATCACCACGAGAAGCCACACGATCCTTGTTCAATCGCCACGCACTTCCCTGAAAATCAGTAACCTGGCGTTCCTGTCCGTTCAGTTTGCAAGGTTCCTTGTCCTTGTTGCCCCGTGGCGATATGAGCAACACATCGCCAACGGGGTGCCGCTCGGCCAGCGTGCGCAGATAGGCGACGATGTCGGCCTTTCGATCGGCGAACTGGCTATGCGCCTGAAATTCGAACAAAAAGTCCTCGATCCTGCCGACTGGTACGTCACGAAAGATGCTTCCCTTTCCCGAGTCATTCGGCGTGAGACCGCCAAAACCGTCACGCCAGCATTTTTCAATCAATGCCAGATTGCTGTCGTTTACGCTTCGATCCGTCGAAACAATGTAACTTTCCAATATGCGCCCACTGAAATTCTGACGGAATTTTACTTTTTCGCCACTTCGCATCTTGTTCGCAGCGGTGATCAGAAGGCTGTCCGGGTGCGCCATGACATAAAGGCCAAAATCCTTCGGACTGAGATCGTCGCGTCGCATTCGCTTGACCTGTTGCACAAGTTCTTCGGAAGCATCGGCGATGTGTGCATACCAGTTAACGGAATCATGCGCCAGATGTATGCGGCAGAGATCTTCGTAGCCAGGACGATAGCCAAACCAGCGCCCCATCTGCATCAGTGTGTCGTACATCCTGGTGTTGCGATACATGTAGCTGACGGTCAACCCCTCGACGGTCAACCCACGCGACAGACTCAGGCCACCCACGGCTATCACAGTCAACCCAATGCCATCCCTCTCATATCGACTGTAATCGAGAACTTCATCGCTCTTGCTGTTGATGACATAAAGGTGAAGATTGCGGAAGACATCATCAAGGGCTGACTTTACCTGTTCCCACTCAAAACCGGCCTGGGTGTATTCGGTATCGAAAGCCTGTCTCAGGCCCCGCATATAAATGTTCCTTGAGGAAATTACCTCCGGCATCGCATAGTTGGCTCGAACTGCTTCACTGATCTTCCTTGCTCTCAGACTCAGAAAGTCACGCACAGCCTTCTGCACAGGCACAAAGCGCGACACATTGACCATCATGGAACAATGCTGACCCGTCTGTCCTCTCAGGTTGCGGATGGCGCGCGCAACGAGGAATTCGTCAAGCGCGCGATAGAGGCTGAGCGGCAATTCAGAAACGGGATCATCGCGCCGGTGTGTCCAGGGAATGAAATTCTCGCCATCGTCAATCGCTTTGACATAAGGGCTGTTGGCCTCATCGAGAAATACCTTCTCGGCCCCGAAATACGTTGTCGGCGCATCCAGGCAATAGATGAAGTCACGCGGAAAAAGCTCCTCGCGCACATCGTTGTCGTAGGCATCTGGATTGATGAAGATGTTGGCGAATGGCGTTGCGGTGTAGCCAACATAGCAGGATTTCCTGAACAGGCTCAGGATGCCTCGAATCATGGCATTCGTCCTGGTTGGATCCAAATCTTCCCGGTTCGTGTTGATCGAGGCATTGTCGGCCTCGTCGTCGATCAACAGCATTGGCACATCGGAAATCAGCCCATCGTTTCTGCCGGCGTTCAGGTCTTTCAACCACTTGTACAACGCTTCGAGTGTCTTGACATGCTTTTTGATGACCAGAATGATTGGCTTGCTGAAATCGTTGATTTTCCAGCCGCTTCTTGCTGCTGTATTCTTGTTGAAATCGTCATGGACGTTGGTGAGCGTGGCTGGATGCGGGTAGTCCGGGACGAGGAGGCTGACGCCAATGTTTCGGCGGTCATCGGGATCACTCGATCGACCGATGAAGGCTTCGTCAATGCGCTGCTGTGTCTGCTTTCGCAGATTGTTGTGAATGCCCGCGATGACAATGATGAACTTGTAGCCAGCATCGGCTGCACGTGCCATCAGGCCGGTATAATTGGCTGTCTTCCCCGACTGTACATGGCCGATGACCAAACCACGACGGCTCCAGGTTGTGCCCTCGCTCAAGGGATCCTGCAAGTGACCAAGAATACGGCTGGTTACGTCGGCGAGCGACTGAATCAATTGCGGTGGCCAGCCTTCATTGCGAAGGAACTCCTCATAGGCTTCTGTATAAACCCAGTCAACGTCCTCGCGCCTGTGAATCCACTGGTCGTCATGCCGGGCAGCAACATCCACCAGCGAAACACCTGCTCCCATGCGCGTGTCGACCGAAATCATTGCTTCGGTAACGATGTTGCGGATGTCTCCCGTATAGCCGAAGATTGCTGCGATCTGTCTCGCCTTTCCCTCCACCTGTTCACGTGTTGGCGTTTCTGGCGAGTTCGCCAATCCCGATATGAGCGCATTGGCAATGTTTCGTTCTTCTGGGTTCATGTGAAGTTCTCGCTGATGAATTCGTCGATCAACTCGCTCTGACCCTCGAAAAGTCGAGTCGAGAGTGCGATCTGACGAAAGGCATTCCGGTCGCCCGGCAAGTTTCCATAGAGTACCTGCCTGAGACTTCTCAAGCGATCCAGCGCATGGTTTTCATCCGTAACAGTCTGGCTAACCTTGCGCGGGTCTGTCGAATAGTCGGAATAGATCATTTCCACTGGCAGCGAAGCGGCAATTGAATCGATCAGGACACAAAGCAGGCTTGCATGTTCTGGCTGAAGCTTTTCGCTCAACGACGCGATGATCGGATGTTGCCGGTTGATCGCGAAACGAATGTCATCACGATCTGCATAACGTTCCCAGAGCGGCGATTGGTTTTCCTGAAACAGCCTTTGTCCTCGCCCACGATGCACTGTCACACTGCGGTTGGTGATCCTGTCGATGATCTGGCGCAGACGCTCACGCACTACTTGCGGCGGACGGGCACGTGATTTCTTGATGTCGATGGTCCAGGCTTCGTCGAGACTGTTGGGAAAATCAATCTGTATCCGCGCCAGTTTGGTGGACTCGCCCTTCGGAACCAGCCGGAACCACTCCCCCCAAGCCATCAGACGGCCATTTCGATAGACGTAACCGCCCTGATTGGAGATGAAATCACTGCGATCCTGATAGAAATCATACTCGGAGGCCGACAGGTGGCTGTGGTGTGGCAACACATACGGTTGCAGGCGAACCTCGGCATCTCCGATGCGGACGATTTCTTCGGGAAGCGTCTGAGTGGCCGGATTCCTTTTGCAAAAAGGATCGAATGCCTCGATCGGGTGGCCGTTGACTTTGATTGAAATCCTGGATATTCCCTTGACTTCACCGGAAAGAAAACGGTGAAAGACGAGAGAAAGATGCCTACCCACCACATCAAGCTTCTCATTGACAATCTCGTCTCGACGATTTCCTGCCTCGTCCTCCAACAAGCGGTCAAGTTCCCTCCAGATAACAGCCGTGCCTCGGTTGCCAAGCTGTTCGACACAGGGCAGTACCTGAATATCGACATCATCAAGAATGATCAGAATCCAGTCATTTGCAGCATCTATACGATCAAGATTCCATTCGGCTCCGCAGATGATACCGTCCCTTGCACTCGCAACTGTCAGGGAACGGCACTGCGAGAACGAGGCTGTCTTCAAGCCAAGGCCAAAACGGCCAAGATCCTGGGGCGAGCGAGGCTGTCTGGGATTGCTGGTTCCATGACGCATTGCCGCCAGCAACTCATCCTCCGTCATCCCCATGCCATTGTCGAGAACAACCACAACGGGCTGCTCGCCGGATACGTCACAAACAATGTCGATGGCGTTCGCTCCGGCGGAAATGCTGTTGTCGATCAGGTCGGCAATGGCTGTTTCAAGTGAGTATCCAATATCCCTCATCGATGCCGAAAGACAGGCCGCGCCTGGTGGATGTTGGTGTTCCCGAGCCATCAATCTTCTCCCCGCGATTTCTCTGGAATTACAAGCGTGTTAAGCTCTTGGGCATCATGCGTGTACCGACCACTCCACAACGCAGCCGCATGATGTCGAGCATCCGCGGAAAGAACACTTGGCCGGAACGGACACTTCGTACCATTCTTTTTGCCAAGGGGTTTCGGTATCGACTTCATGTCAAAAAGTTGCCCGGCATCCCGGATATCGTGTTCCCGAAGCACAGGGCGGTGGTGTTCGTTCACGGTTGTTTCTGGCATCGACACGAAGGTTGTCGTTACACAACCACCCCTCGAACCAACGAGAAGTTCTGGATGCAAAAATTCGAGGGAAATGTCGATCGCGACAGGCGGCATGCAGAAGCGCTCCACAGCCTCGGCTGGCGCGTGGCTGTCGTTTGGGAATGTGCCCTGAAACAATCGGTTGAGGACACAGCGCGAACGGTCGGGGAATGGTTGCATGGCAATGACGATACTCTGGTGGTTGGTCAGCCCGTTTCAACAAGCTCTGGTGCCTGAACCTGCTCGAAAATTTTGCGCAATGCGTTTTCTGCGGGCCTTTTTTGCATGGAATCACTGGCTTGTCTGCGGTTTTTCCTGTCCATTTCATTAAGAAGGTTGCGCACGATCCTGGCCAGCTTGTGGGCGAGCAGTGGTGGCACGGCATTGCCGATTTGGGTGTATTGCTCCGTGCGGTTGCCCGCAAAAAAATAGTTGTCGGGAAACGTCTGAAGGCGCGCAGCTTCCCTGACCGTGAGACTCCTGCACTGCGAAGGGTCGTAATGGATGTAATAGTGGCCGTCCTTGGCAATGTGTGCCACTACTGTAGTGGCGGGGTTTTTTCTGCATTGCACTCGGAACCGGTCATTGAACGGAATGCCTTCTGTTTCACTCACGAAGCGCAAATTGAAGTGATCGGGCAACAAATTGGGGGGGAAAACATCCAGCTTGGGGGAATATCCAAACAAATGTGCAAAAGTGGCCGAAAAGATATATCGGGCCAGATCGGACGCCATGTGCGCGCGTGCTTCATGTTGGCAGACTCCTCCCAGGTTTCGATCATGCAACCACTGCTGAAGCTCGATTGGTTTCTTCGGTTTCCTGTAATTCTTTTGGATGAAGCCTCCTCCCGTTGTGGCACTGGTTGCTGCAATGGCAAAGGTTTGTATTGAATCAATCATGGCTGTCTCGTTTTCCATCCGCCATCCCTTGACATAACCCGGAGCAGCTCGAACAGCTTCACGCCATGCTTCCAGCGAATCTCCCCTGGACAGTCCGCTCCGAATCCTTGGGAGATCGCCGATTGCCTGTTCGACAGTCACAAGCTTGGGCGCGGGAGCCAATAACTGATGTAGAGGCGCGCCCAATCCTTTTCTTATACCAAGCAGGATCACTCGATGCCTGCTTTGCGGTATCCCGTAGTGTTCGGAATGGATAAGGTAGTCTACAGGCTCCAGTGAATCGCTGTTTCCCTTCTTGGCGAAAGATCTGATTTCGTATTCGAGCCTATCGGCAGGCGAAGACATGTCCGCAATGATCCTCTCGAACATCGACTTGCCGGAGTGTTTCGACGAAAGCAACCCCTTGACGTTCTCCATCACGAAGATGGTGGGCTTATGTACTCGGATGATTCTCAGGTATTCCCTGTAGAGAAAGTGCTTTTCATCTTTGTGAAAGTCCTTGTCCCTGGCACGCCTGGAACGTCCAGCCAAGGAATATGCCTGGCAGGGAGGACCGCCGATCAGCACCCAGATATTCTGTCCATTCAGCGCGGCCTGGATTTCGCGGTCGATACCGGTCGCATCGGATTTACCGAGTTCCAGGCACCTTGCTTCCCGACCGGCATACTCGAAGGCGTTTGCCACGGCTGGCACTTTGCGGAAAGTGGCCTCGTCGATCTCGCCTCGTATGTAGCTGTAGTAGTACTTGACATCCATGGTTCCGCGCAGACGCCTGAACACGGCCCTGAGCATCAGGGTTCGATGTGCGACAGCGTTCTTCTCGATGGAAAGCCCGACCTTGAAGAACGGTTGTCCCTTGCAGTTCTTCAAGGAGGCAAACCCTTCTCCAAGCCCTCCTGGGCCTGCAAAGAGATCGATTATGGGGACGGGCATGCTTCACCTTCTTGGTATCTGCCGTTGACAGTCCTGATCGCACACGATGTTTGCCTGTATGGAAAAAGGCAATTTTGTATTTTAGCCCAAGTAAACCGACGTGACTGCCAGCCGCTCATGCCCCAGTTCCCGGCTGATGCCTTGCCTCGCATGGGCATCCAACAGGCGCTGCTCCGCCGACAGCGAATGACTCGATGGCCCGCCAGCCACAGGCGCTTTCCACCCGGTCAGTAATTCATACCGCATCTGCGCATAGCGATGGCGCAGTCCATGCATGTTGCTCAAGCCAGCGGCCTTGCACTGTCCGTCATAGATATAGCAGTTTGACAAAAATTACATTATTTAATATAATACATACTTCAACGAAGGAGTGTATATTATGCCAAAACCAATTCCTAACGAAGAGCGCGAAAAAATCATCAAACACAAAC
>JAITNL010000254.1 GCA_031290495.1 Accumulibacter sp. | reverse complement strand
CACGCCGAAACCAGCAGGATTAAGTATGACCTCATCGGCAAGATTGCCGCAGGCACAACATTAACCCGCAGGACGGTCGGGAGGATTCTTGGAAGCCTTGACCCAATTCGTTTGGCCATGTTCAAAAACAACCCGGAGGAGTTTATCTCCAAAGTCATCAAGCTCATCAAAGAGCAAAAGGCAACCATGATCGTTGAGCATATCTCCTATGACCGGATAGAGGGCGAATACGATAGCGCCATTTTCACGATGGAGAAGAACTCGCGGAATTTTGACAAAGCATTCCGCGCCGAGAAACATATCCAGGATTATGTATTTACGGATGGTACGGCGGAGCAAAGCGTAGAGCGTCGTTTCGCGCAGGATTTGGACGCGGCGCGGGAAGTCGGCGTTTACGCAAAACTCCCCAAAGGCTTTGCAATCCCCACGCCCGTGGGCAACTATTCGCCCGACTGGGCAATAGCGTTCAACGAAGGCACGGTGAAGCATATTTTCTTCATCGCCGAAACCAAAGGCACGATGGACAGCCTGAACCTACGCCCCATAGAACAGGCGAAAATCTCCTGCGCCAAGAAGCTGTTCAATGAGCTTTCCACCAGCAAGGTGAAGTATCATGATGTTGACAGCTATCAGCACCTGCTCGACATCATGAATACGCTTTAGAAGGCTGGCGAATGAAGTTCATGCAGTCGCCTTGGCGAGTAATAATTCAGTCACTTTCTGTGAGATAAGTTTTTTTCAGGAACCGGGAATGAATACGAGCACAAAAAATGTGATTTCACATGACGCCATGCGTGACTTTTACGACAACGAGTATTACCGCGATGTCCAAAACTCGAGGGGGGGGGGGGGGGGAATTGCCGTGGCACTGCAGGATGGTCGCGCAGCGCATTGGTGATGTGGCGGGTAAAGAGATTCTCGATATTGCCTGTGGCACAGGCGAATGGCTTGGATTCTTTCGTTCGCGGGGCGCGACGGTTGCGGGCATTGATTTATCGCACAAGGCGATTGAGATATGCACGGAACGCTTTCAAGATGGCGAGTTTCACTGCGGCCCGGCGGAATCCTTGCCGTTTGCGGACAAACGCTTTGATGTCATCACCTGCATGGGCGCGCTGGAGCATTTTCTGGACAAGCCCCGCGCTCTTGCCGAAATGCGGCGCGTAGCCAAACCGGAGGCGGTGTTTCTCATTCTGGTGCCCATCGCGGGTTTCCTCACTCGCAGGCTTGGGCTATATGGCGGTACGCATCAGGTCGACGCGCATGAGGATGTTCTGGAACTCGAACAATGGACACAACTGTTGCAGGAATCCGGTCTGAAGGTGCTGAAGCGCTGGCGGGATTTGCACCCACTCTCATGGTCGTGGATACGCCAGGGGTCTCCGTTCGTCTGGCCGTTCCGGGCGGCGCAGGCGCTGGCGTTATCTCTGTGGCCAGTGCGTTGGCAATATCAGGTCTATCATTTCTGCAAGGCGGATATGGCATAACCTGCGCGGTTCTTTCTGCCGCGCAGCGGCGCTCTTTCCCGAAAAATCAGGCGCGTTTTTCCAGGTACTCGCAGAAATCGGCGATCGCGCAGCGCGCGCAGTCCGGTTGGCGCGCCTTGCACACATAGCGGCCATGCAGAACCAGCCAGTGGTGAGCGTTTTTCCGATACGCCGGCGGAACAACCTTGAGCAGGCCGAGTTCGACGGCCAGCGGGGTTTTTCCAGATGCCAGGCCGGTGCGGTTGGCGACGCGGAAGATGTGCGTGTCGACGGCAATGGTCGGTTCGCCGAAGGCGGTATTGAGCACCACGTTGGCGGTCTTGCGTCCGACGCCGGGCAGCGCTTCGAGCGCCGCGCGCTCGCGCGGCACTTCGCCAGCGTGCCGTTCGAGCAATAACCGGCAGGTGGCGATGACGTTCTTCGATTTGGTCCGATACAGGCCGATGCGGTTGATGTAATCGGCCAGCTTTTCCTCGCCGAGCGCGAGCACGGCTTGCGGCGTCGGCGCGTCGGCGAACAACCGGCGCGTGGCGATGTTGACGCTTTTGTCGGTGGCCTGTGCCGACAGGATGACGGCGATCAACAACTGAAACGGCGTGGCGTATTCAAGCTCGGTCGTCGGCGCTGGATTGGCCGCCTTCAGGCGTTCAAACAGGGCGGCGCGGCGGGCGGCATTCATCTTCAAGGCGGCCCCTCTCCCGCCTTTCGGGCGCCCTCTCCCACCAGCGGGCGAGGGGACATTTTGCGCGCCGCAGCGCGCGCTTCGATCCAGTTTTTCCAGGCGACCAGGCAACCGAGCACGATGAACGCGCCGGGCGGCAGCAGGACCAGCAGGAAGCCGGGGTAATCGGCGGGGAAAACCTGGATCGGATCGAGGCCGGAGATGACCATGTCGATGCCGGAAAACAGCGTGCCCTGACCGATCAGCTCGCGCAGACCGCCGAGCAGGGCCAACGTCCACAGCATACCGACGCCCATGAAGACGCCGTCGACCAGCGATTGCAACGGCGGGTTCTTGTTGGCGAAGGCTTCCACGCGGGCGAGCACGATGCAGTTGGTGGTAATCAGCGGGATGAAAATGCCGAGCACCAGATAAAGTTGATGCAGGTTGGCGTTGAACAGGAGGTCGACCACCGTGACCAGCGTGGCGACGATCAGGATGAACACCGGGATGCGAATCTCGTGCGGAATCAGGTTGCGCAGGCTGGCGATGACGACTCCGGAGAGCGCCATGACCAGAATCGTCGCCAGCGACAGCATCACGCCGTTGACCAGATTGGTGGTGACCGCCAGCAGCGGGCAAAGACCGAGAATCTGCACCAGACTGGTGTTCTGTTTCCAGACGCCGTTGGCGGCGATCCGGCGAAATTCGCTGAGGGTCATGGGGTTTCCTTTATGCGCTCGCTATTCGCCGCGACGAACAGCGCCGCCTTGCGCACCGCCTTGACCACCGCGCGCGGCGTGACCGTCGCGCCGGCCATCGAATCGAAACGTCCGCCGTCCTTTCTGACTTGCCATTCGCGCGCGTCGATGTTCGCCGGATTCAGCCCGTTGAACTGGGTGATCCACGGACGCGCCTTGTTGCGGTCCTTGTGCGGTTCGATGGTGTCGCCGAGTCCGGGCGTTTCCTTGTGCGCGATGACGCGCACGCCGATGATCTGGCCGTCGATGCCGAGCGCGAGCAGCAGGCGGATACGCCCGGCGTAGCCATCGGGCGCGACGGCTTCGAGCACCAGCGCTTCGATTTTGCCGCTTTTACGCGCGCGTAAAATTCGCGCCGGTGCGTCGAGGCCAAGTTCGGGCGCGTCAAGCGTCACTGCGTCGTCGAGCAGGGCGTTGTCGTAACGGTCGCGCGGCAGCACCTCGTCGATCAGCTTCATTTTCTCCCCGGCGGCGGCGGCTTCGATCGACGGCAATGTCCACAGGTACGCGCCGGCCAGCAGGGCGGTGAACACCACGATGAACAGAAACAGGATCAGCGCCGTGCGCGCGGCCATGCGGGCGGCAGTGATGGGTTTTTTGGTCGGCGGCGTCATTTCTTCATGCCAAAGATCGGCGGCTGCGTGTACAAATCGATGATCGGAACGCAGAGGTTGAGCAGCAGTACCGCGAAAGCCACGCCGTCCGGGTACGCGCCGAAGACGCGAATCAGGTAGGCCAGCACGCCGGCGGAGAAACCGAAAATCAGTTTTCCTTTGGGCGTCGTGCAGCCCGTAACCGGGTCCGTGGCGATGAAAAACGCGCCGAACATCGCGCCGCCTGAAAACAGGTGGAAAAGCGGGTTGGCAAACCCGGTCGGATGCGATAGCCACAACGCGCCGGAGACGACGGCCATGCCGCCGAGGAAGGCGAACGGCACGCGCCAGCCGATGATTCCGCGCCAGCCCAGCCATAGCCCACCGATCAGGTAGCCGAGCGAAATCCACTCCCAGCCGCGTCCGGCGACGATTCCGAACACCGCTGGGTTGGCGATGATCTGGGCTACGCTGGTTTGCCCTTCGCCAAGCCGTTGCGCGGTTTTCAGCGCGTCGAGCGGCGTCGCGCCGGTCAATGCGTCGAGCCGTGGCGTCTGGCCGAAAATCAGCGCCAGGTGTTCGCCGAACCCCGCGCCGGAATCGATGGCCGGCCATTGCGACATCAACGCCGGAAAGGAGACGATGCACACGGCAAAGGCGATCATCGCCGGGTTGAAGGGATTCTGCCCAAGACCGCCGTACAGCTGCTTGGCGACGACGATGGCAAACGCCGTGCCGACCGCGACCAGCCACCACGGCGCCAGCGGCGGAAAGGCCAGCGCGATCAGCCAGGCGGTGACGACGGCGCTGCCGTCGCCGAGAAACAGCGCGAGCGGTTTTTTACGCGCGAAGAGCATCAGCGCCTCGGTAACGAGCGCGGTCGCCGTGGCGATGCCGATCTGCACCAGAATCGCCGGGCCGAGCAGCCACAGATAGACGGCGACGCCCGGCAGCAGCGCGGCCAGCACGTGCAACATGACGCGGCGGACGCTGACGTTCTGCGTGAGATAGGGAGAAGTGATGAAGTCCATTTCAGAGACGGAAGGGCGGAAGACAGAACACGGAATATAGCCATTTTCGTGAATGACCGTCATTCCCGCGCAAGCATGAATCCAGGTTTTCCGGGTTTGTCGGCGGCGGCATGGATTCCCGCTTGCGTGGGAATGACGGAAAAAATAAAGGCGCGGCACTATGCCCTTCCACTACCCCGTCATTCCCGCGAAAGCGGGAATCCAGTTTGTAGGCTGGGTTGCCAAATCCGGCATTCCCACGATAAGACAACCGCCTATTCCTGGATTGTCCGTAGGTGTAATCCGGCGTCGACGTTCGGTGGGGATAAAAAGAGTTGGAGGCTGTTTTGCCGTGAGAATGCCGGGTTTGACAACCCATATATGGACTCCTCCTGTTTTGCAAGGGAAATACAGGAAATTGAAACACGAAGGGAAGGTGCGACTGCGCCCATATATCCGACCTCGTTATGGCGTTCATTGCTGCGCGCCG
>JAITNL010000245.1 GCA_031290495.1 Accumulibacter sp. | reverse complement strand
CCAATTCGTGTAATCTTCATCTCGGACTTCTCCTTCCTTTGTCTGGTTTATCAAAACCTCCAGTCTGGCACAT
The DNA here is from genome assembly GCA_031290495.1 of Accumulibacter sp. Classification (GTDB taxonomy): domain Bacteria; phylum Pseudomonadota; class Gammaproteobacteria; order Burkholderiales; family Rhodocyclaceae; genus Propionivibrio. Next base: position 10,777 of record JAITNL010000245.1, on the reverse strand, counting down.
CACGATGCCGTTCGGGACAGGAGGAGTCCATTCCATTAGCCTACGCCCTCCGCGTCGGCACGAACGCTGTCCGGGGATCAAATCTTGCGCGGTAATTTTGTCAAACCGCTATAACACCTCGGCGGCGTAATCGGCGAGGCGCGAGCGCTCGCCGCGCTGCAGCGTGACGTGGCCGGAATGCGCCCAGCCCTTGAAGCGGTCGACGACGCAGGTGAGACCAGAACTGCCTTCGGTCAGATAGGGCGTGTCGATCTGCGCGATGTTGCCCATGCACACCACCTTGGCGCCCGGTCCGGCGCGCGTGATCAAGGTTTTCATCTGTTTCGGAGTCAGGTTTTGCGCCTCGTCGATGATCAAATACTTGTTCAGGAAAGTACGCCCGCGCATAAAATTCAGCGATTTGATCTTGATCCGGCTGCGAATCAGGTCCTGCGCCGCCGCGCGTCCCCATTCGCCGCCGCCGTGGCTATCGGAGGCGTTCAGCACTTCCAGGTTGTCCTCCAGCGCGCCCATCCACGGCCCCATTTTTTCTTCTTCCGAACCGGGCAGGAAACCGATGTCCTCGCCGACCGGCACCGTGACGCGGGTCATGATGATTTCGGAATAACGCTGCTCGTCGAGCACCTGGGTCAGTCCGGCGGCCAGCGTGAGCAGCGTCTTGCCGGTGCCGGCCTGACCGAGCAGGCTGACGAAATCGATCTCTGGGTCCAGCAGCAGATTGAGCGCGAAATTCTGCTCGCGGTTGCGCGCGGTAATTCCCCAGACGCTGTTTTTGGGGTGCGTATAGTCGATCAGCGTCTCGAAACGCGCCGTTTTTCCGCTGACATCCCGGACGATTGCGTGAAAAGGCTGGCCGCCTTCCTGATAGAGAAATTCATTGACCAGCAGTTTCGGGCAAAGCGGCCCCGTGACGCGATACGCCATACGGCTTTCGTGTTTCCAGGATTCCATGCCCTGACCGTGCCTGCTCCAGAAATCGTCCGGCAACTCGCGCGCGCCGCTGTACAGCAGATCGATGTCCTCAAGCACCTGGTCGTTGAAGTAATCCTGCGCTTCCAGCCCGAGCGCGCGGGCCTTGATGCGCATGTTGATGTCCTTCGAGACCAGAATGACGCGGCGCGCCGGGTGCTGGCCCTGCAGATGAATGACGACCGCCAGGATCTGATTGTCCGATTGTGTCGCCGGCAAACCGGCCGGCAATTCGTCGGCGATGGCTTCGGTTTGCAGCAAGAGCCGTCCCGTGGCCAGCGCGCGCGACAGCCCGGCCAGCGGAATACCGTTCTGGATGCCGTCGTCCTGACTGCCGACGATTTCATCGAGCGTGCGCGTGACCTGACGCGCGTTGCGCGCGACATCGGACAAGCCTTTCTTGTTGTTGTCCAGTTCTTCCAGGGTTTTCATCGGCAGGAACACGTCGTGTTCCTCGAAGCGGTAAACCGAAGTCGGGTCGTGCAACAGGACGTTGGTGTCCAGGACGAAAAGTTTGGCCGGCGCGGCGGGGCGCTTTTTGGGTTTGGTCTTCGCCACGGGCGGCGGACTCATGAACGGTCGTTCCTGATGAAATCCAGCACTTCCTGGGCGTGTCCCGGCGCTTTCACGCCGCGCCATTCACGCCGCGCGACGCCGCCAGGGCCGATCACGAAAGTGCTGCGTTCGATCCCGCGCACGGGTTTGCCGTACAGTTTTTTGTCCTTGATGACCGAAAATCGCGCACACAGTTTTTCGTCCGTGTCGGCGAGCAGATCGAACGGCAATTCATGCTTGGCCTTGAAGTTTTCGTGCGCGCGCAGAGTGTCGCGCGAAACGCCGGCGACGACGCAGCCGGCCGCGGCAAATTCCGCGTGCAGATCGCGGAATTGCATGGCCTCGGTGGTGCAGCCGGGCGTGTTGTCCCTGGGATAGAAATAAAGGACGACGGTCTGCCCCGCGTGATCTTCGAGGCGAAAGGTTTTTCCGCCGGTGGCGGGGGATTCAAAGTTATCTACGCTGTGGCCGATCATGGATTTGCAACCTTTCTGTTTCAGTCAGTCTTTGAAAAATCGGGATTTCCGCTGGCGCGGAAATGACGGGTAAATTTACATGCTTCACGGTTCGTTGGTGTGCGACAGCTTCTAACGCTTGCCAGTCCCGGTTTCCAGGTAGCTCTTCGCCTGCGCGCGAAGCCAGGCGCAAAACGCGCCCAGCGATTCCGATGTCTGCTTGCCTTCCGGATAGACGAGATAGTAGCTGCGCTGGTTATGCAGCACATACGGACAGGGCACCGCCAGTTCGCCAGAAGCGATTTCGTTGAGTACGAAGAAACGCGGCATCAACGCTACGCCCAGACCGGCCTTGGCCGCTTCGACCAGCATCGTGAAAATTTCATAGCGCGATCCGCCCATGGCGTTGACGTTCGGCAGACCGGCGATTCCGAACCACTCCCGCCAGGCGTCGGGGCGCGAGGATTGATGCAACAGGGGCATTTTTTCGAGTTCCGCGGCCTCGATCGACGTTTTTCCGTTCAGCAGACTCGGTTTGCACACGGGCACCATTTCTTCTCCGAAAAGGTACTCGGTGACGGCACCCGGCCAAACCGGGTCACCAAAATGGATGGCCGCGTCGAACGGTGTGTCGATGAACATGAACGGATCGTTGCGCGTCGTCAGGTCGAGCGTGATTTCCGGATGGTGTTGCTGAAAATCCACCAGACGCGGAATCAGCCAGCGCGTCGCGAAAGTGGGAATGACCGCCAGTTCGAGCACCCGCCCGGCGCTTCGGTGCGCCATCAGCGACAAGGTGTCGTGTTCGATGCGCTTCAGATTCCCGCGTACCTGTTTGGCATAAATCTGCCCCGATTCGGACAGCGACACCCGCTTCTTGACGCGGTTGAACAAGAGCATGCCAAGATAATCTTCCAGCGCCGAAATTTTCCGGCATACCGCGCTTTGCGTCAGCGACAGTTCCTCCGCCGCGCGCGTGAAGCTCTGGTGCCTTGCCGCCGTTTCAAAAGCGATCAACAGATCGGTCCCCGGAATTTTTCTGCGCATGATTATTCCAAATCAGAACGATCTGCTGAATATACATCGTTTGCAATTACGTGGAAACGTGCAAATAATAGTTCACCGTTTTAGTGAACGATTGTTGTTGAACCCGGATTATCCACTAGCCCACATGGGTCTGAGTGGCGCAGCGAACCCCGACCCATGGACGATGAGGACACGATCATGAACGACTCAGGCAAACGCTTTACCCTCCAGCACAGTCTGCGCGAGCTATCGGAAAAACATAAATTATCTCCCGCGCTCGCCGCTCACCTCGAACGTTATTTCGCCGCCATCGACGCCGATAATTTCCTCGACGTCAACTTGGGGGAACTCCACGGCGCGGCCATTCAGCACACCCGGAGCGGCCAGTCACGTCAGGCGGAACAGACTGTCGTCACCTTGTACACGCCCGATTTCGACCGGCACGGCTGGCACTCGCCGCACACGGTCATCGACATCGTTACCGACGACATGTCGTTTCTGGTCGACTCGATCACGATGGTCATTCACAACCGTGGTCTGGTCATCCACCGGCTCATCCATCCGGTATTCGGCATCGAGCGCGACACGGCGGGCGTCTTTCAGGGAAGCGCCGAACGCGGCGCGCCCGGTACGCGCGCCGAATCGTGGATTCATCTGGAGATCGACCGGATCGGCGGCGACGATGTGATCGACGCGCTGCGCGCCGAAATCGTCGACGTGCTGGCCGACATCCGCGCCGCGGTCGATGATTTCGCCGCAATGCGCCAGCGCGTCGAAACCGCCATCGGCGGTCTCGACAGCGCGCCATCCGCCGACAGCGAAGAAATCGCCAATTTTCTGCGCTGGGCGGCCAGCGAGAATTTCGTTTTCCTCGGTTACGCGCGTTACCAGACCCTGAACGACGGTCGTTCATTGACGCGCGCGCCGGACGGCGGACTCGGCCTGCTGCGCCGCGCCAATCATCCGCGTTTCGGCGATTGCCGCGCCGCCATGCCCAAGGCCGTTGCCGAACTCGAAAAACTGCCGTCCGCGCTGACCCTGACCAAGGCCGACGCGCGTTCGATCGTGCACCGCCCAGGCTATCTGGACTACATCGGCGTGCGTGAGCGCGACGCCAGCGGCGCGATCATTGGCGAGCACGCTTTCGTCGGCCTGTACGCGGCGCACGTTTACCACATCTCGACGACCGAAATCCCCGTCGTGCGGCGCAAGGTCGCCGCCGTTCGCTCCGCCTGCGGGTTCGTCGCGGGCGGGCACAACGACAAGACCTTGCGCAACATTCTCGAACGCTACCCGCGCGACGAACTGATCGAGATCGACACCGCCGACCTGCAGCGCATCGCCCACGGCATCGTCCTGCTGCACGAACACCAGCGGGCACGGGTTTTCCTGCGCGGCGACCGTTGGTTCCGTTACATTTCGGCGCTGGTCTATATTCCGCGCGACCGCTTCGACACGACCCTGCGTCTGCGCATCATGGAACTGATCAGCAGCACCTTCCAGGCGAGCGGCGTCGACTTCTTCATCGACATCAACGAATCGCGGCTGGCGCGTCTGCACCTGATCGCGCGTACTCCGGACGTCGTCAACTACAAGTACGACGCGGAAGCGATCGAACGCGATGTCGCGCGCATCGTGCGCGGCTGGCAGGACGAATTGCGGCAGAACCTGATCGAGTACGCGGGCGAGGAGCGCGGCAACGCGCTGCTGCGCCGCTACGCGCCGGCGCTGCCGCTTGCTTACCAGGATCAGGTGCCGCCGAGTTCGGCGGTATCGGATCTCGAACGCCTCGAAGCGGCGGAAAACAGCGGCTGCATCGAGATCAAGCTCAACGCGCCTTACGGCGACGATGGCTCGCATCAACACATCAAGCTGTTCTTCAAAGGCCGCTCGCGTCCTTTGTCCACGATCCTGCCGGTGTTTGAAAATCTCGGTCTGAGCGTGCTTTTCGAGCAGCCGTTCAAGCTCACCGGCATGGATCTGCATATCGCCGACTTCGCCGTGCAGCTGCCCTGCGCCACCGCGCTCGAAGACGAGGCGACGCGCGGCGCGTTCATCGACCTGCTGGGCAAACTCCTGAGCGGCGAGGCTGAAAACGACGGCTTCAACCGGCTGACCCTGTTGACCGGACTCGACGCGCCGCGCATCGATATCCTGCGCGCCTACAGCCGTTACCTGCGCCAGGCCGGGCTGCCGTTCAGCCAGGTTTACATCGAGCGCTGTCTGGCGAGCCATCCGCGGATCGCGCGTTTGCTGTCCGATCTCTTCCAGGCGCGCTTTGCCCCGGACGCCAGCGACGCCCAGGCGGAAGAAACCGACCGCGAACTGGCGGACGTGCTGGCGCAAGTAAGCAATCTGGACGACGACCGTATCCTTTCCGGCTACCGCACCGTTTTTCACGCCACGGTGCGCACCAACGCGTGGCAGAAGGACGCCCAGGGTCAGGCCAAGGCGTATCTGTCGTTCAAGATTTCGTCGAAACTCGTTCCTTTCCTGCCCAAACCCGTGCCGCTCTACGAAATCTTCGTCTATAACCAGCGCGTGGAAGGCATCCACCTGCGCGGTTCGAGCGTCTCGCGCGGCGGTCTGCGCTGGTCTGACCGCATGGAAGACTACCGTACCGAAGGTCTCGCGCTGATGAAGGCGCAGATGGTCAAGAATGTCGTCGGCGTTCCGCTCGGCGCCAAGGGCTGTTTCGTCGGCAAGCGGCTGCCGCCGGCCAGCGAACGCGACGCCTGGCTGGCCGAAGGCGTCGCTTGTTACCGGACTTACATTCGCGGTCTGCTCGACATCACCGACAACCTGGTCGGCGGCAAGGTCGTTCCGCCGGCGAACGTCCGCCGTTACGACGGCGACGATCCTTACTTCGTCGTCGCCGCCGACAAAGGCACCGCGACGTTCTCGGACATCGCCAACGGCATCGCCGTCGAATACGGTTTCTGGCTGGGCGACGCCTTCGCCTCGGGCGGCTCGGCCGGCTACGACCACAAGAGAATGGGCATCACCTCGCGCGGCGCGTGGGAAGCCGTCAAGCGCCACTTCCGCGAACTTGGGCGCGACACGCAAAGCGAGGCGTTCACGGCGGTTGGCATCGGCGACATGTCCGGCGACGTTTTCGGCAACGGTTTGCTGCGTACCGACAAGATTCTGCTGGTCGCGGCCTTCGACCACCGGCACATTTTCCTCGATCCGAACCCGGACGCCGCGCGGAGCTTCGCCGAACGGCAGCGCCTGTTCAATCTGCCGCGCTCGTCGTGGGACGATTTCGACAAAACGCTGATTTCCGAAGGCGGCGGCGTCTGGCCGCGCGGCGCGAAGAGCGTCCCGCTGTCAGCGCCCATCCGCGCGCGTCTGGGCGTCACCGCGCAGCAAATGACGCCGAACGAACTGATAAGCGCCATCCTCAAGGCGCCGGTCGACCTGTTCTACAACGGCGGCATCGGCACCTACGTCAAGGCCAGCGCCCAGAGCCAGCAGGACGCCAACGACCGCGCCAACGACGCCATCCGCGTCGATGCCGCCGAGCTGCGCGCCAAGGTCGTCGGCGAGGGCGGCAACCTCGGTTTCACGCAGAACGCGCGCATCGAGTACGCGCTGAACGGCGGCCTGAACTATACCGACGCCATCGACAACTCGGCCGGCGTCGACACCTCCGATCACGAGGTCAACATCAAGATTCTGACCTCGATCCTGCTGCAAAGCGGCGACATGACGATCAAGCAGCGCGACGCCCTGTTGTCCTCGGTCACTGAGGACGTTGGCCGCAGGGTGCTGGTCGACAATTACCAGCAAACGCAAGCCGTGTCGCTGGAAGCCGCTTACGGAAAAGAGCTGCTCAACGCGCACGGTCAACTCATGCGCTCCTTTGAAGCCAACGGCAGTCTTGACCGCGCCGTCGAATTTCTGCCGGATGAAAAGCATCTCATCGAACGCGCGCAAATGGGACGCGGACTGACCGCGCCGGAAATTGCCGTGCTCATGGCTTACAGCAAGATCGTCCTGAAACAGGAGCTTCTGAAAACCCAATTGCCGGATACGCCGATCTTCCAGAAACTGCTGATGAATTACTTCCCCGAAGCGATTGCGCAAAAATGCGCCGAACAGATTCCAGCGCATCCGCTGCGCCGGGAAATCATCGCCACGAAGCTCGTCAGCCGTCTGGTCAACCGCATGGGGACGACTTTCATCCAAAAAATCAGCGATGAAACCCGATCCAGTCTCGAACAGATCGTCTCGGCCTGGTACGCCGCCAGCGAATTGCTGGACACCGAAGCGCTGTGGAAGGAAGTCGAAGCGTTCGACCTGAAAATTCCTTGCGCGCGCCAGATGGCGCTGATGATGGCGCTGCGCGAGTTGGTCAGCGCCGCCACGCGGCAGATTCTGGTCTCGCGGATGGCCGACGCCGGTATCGACGAAATCGTTGCAACCTACCGCGACGCCGTCGTCCAGGCCATCCTGACCGCCCATGCCGACAGGGTAGACGAAGAATCGATCGGCGCGATGCTCGACGCGCGGTCAACGATCACCGGCGTATTTGAACTGGTTGACCTGGCGCGCAGCGGCAGCCGTCCGATCGAGGAAGTCGCCGCCGCCTGTGTCAAGCTCGACGCCGACTTCGACCTCGCCTGGCTCGACAACGCCATCGGCAATCTGCCGGTCGACAACCGTTGGCAGGCGCGTGCCAGCGCGCAATTGTCCAGCGATCTGCGCGCCCTGCGGCGGACCTTGCTGCAACGCCACGTCGACGACGACGCGTCGGCAACGGCGGCGGTACGCGGCGTGATCGACGAACTCAAGCGCAACGCGCCGCAGGATTTGGCCATGCTCTCCGCCGGTCTGCTCGAAATTCGACGCCTGTTCAACGCCTGATACCGGCGTTCGGCAAACACCCGCAATCGGAACGATCCGGCTGCGGGTGCGTGCGGTGCGCCTCTATGGCAGCCATTCCGTCAGTCTCATCGGCCATTTCCCCGGTGACTCTATGACCACCGGACAAATTGAAAGCTCGCAACAAACCCTGCCTCCCAAGTTTGGCAGAGCACTCCATGCCGGGTTAAACTCGTCCAAAGTCTTCGATTATGCCAACTTCAGTGCCAACTTTTTCCCCGGCATGGCGATCCGGACGCGATTGATAGTTGGCGGTTTACGGTGTTCTTATTCCGGAAAACGGCGCAGAATCTCCCTTGGGATTTTTTTGGCAGTTTTTGCGCTTGTGGCATATAGTTTGCTACAAGGATACGACAAGAGGAAATACTTCCCGAAACGGCCAAACTGCCAACCCGGCCTTTCCGGTGAGTTTTCGCCTCCCAGGATAGCTTTCGACAGGGCCGCAATCGTTTGCCCGCGCTCCGCGAGTGGAACGATTCCGGCCAGGCAAAGAGTGCGCCGTCCGAAGGCCTACGCATCTGAACCCCTGAATCAAGCAGCAACAAACCAAGCAGCAACAAACCGAGCACCACTAACCTCAAAGGAGATACACATGAGTAACGACAAACTGGATTCCTGGCTGGACGCCCTGGAAGAAAAGCAGCAGAAACTGGAACGCGAGCTGGCGCAGTTGAACGCCGGGCACAGCGCCCTGGAAAACCAGCTCAAAGGGCAAGCCGATCCCGCTGAAGCCCAGCGGCTGGTGCAGGGCAATGCCGGGTTGAGCGCGCATCTGAAAAAGCAGGAAGCCGAGGCCGATGCCGCCGGGCGCAATCGGGCGAACGCCAGCGCGCGGGAACTCGACGAGGCGCGCGGCAAGCAGCCGCCCCTGGCCGGACGCGGGCGTCCCGGCGCGGTACGGGTATAGACAAAGAGTAAACACATTAGTAAACACATCATCTGACATAAAGGAAACAGACATGCCTACCACCACCTCCGTCGCCGGTTCCGCCGGCATCAGCGGCATCGGCAATTCCGGCGAAATGAACCTGTCCACCATATTCGCCATGCTTCAACTGGCAATGGCCTCGGACAAAAAAGACCAGGCCATGGCCTTGATGGACGACATCAAGGCGGAAAACGAGGTTATCAAAAAAGCCCGCGAGATGCTGGCCAAGGCCAGACAGATTCAGGGCAGCACAGGCAGCACCGCCACGGCTGAATCGACGGAGATGACCGCCTTCGTCGCGCAGTACGGCATCGCCTTCGACACCTCCGGCAACGACCATTCCCACACCAAAGAGCAGTGGGACATCAACATCAAGAACCTGGAAAGCTTCATCGAAAGCCGGGGCATGGATACCCAGACCAAGATGGTGCAGCTGGAAGACCTGATGGGCAAGTACAATTCCTGGTCCCAGGGGGCGTCCAAGTCCATCAGCGACGGCAACCAGTTGATGCAGAGCATCATGACCCGCTGAATCATCCAACCACCAAAGAGACCACATGCCTACCATCACCTCTGTCACCGGTTCCACCGACATCAGCGGCATATACGGCACTGACGAAGCAACCCTGGACGACGAAGCAACCCTGAACGCCGCATTCGCCGCCGCAGTCGCCCAGTTAAAGCTGAACGACGCCTCGGAAACAAAATTCCGGGCCGTGGACTTGTTGGAATACGATGCCAAGCAAATCAAGCTTCTCAACACCGCCCGCGAGATGCTGGCCCAGGCCACACAGCTGGGAGGCAGCGTAAGCGGCGACGCCAGCGCCGCTGAAACGCCGGAGCTGCACACTTTCATCACGCAGCACAACATCCCCTTTGACGCTACCGGCAAAGACCAGCTCCACACCAGCGCGCAGTGGGACATCAACATCAGGAACCTGGAAACCTTCATCGAAAGCCTGGCCGCGGGGATCCAGACCAATTTAGTGAATGTTGAATACCAGATAGGCAGGTATGAAGCCCTGCACTCGGATATCGTCGACGTTATGGGAGGCATTGTAAGCGGCAGCAACTAGTTAAATTCAAACTAACATGGAGAAGACCACATATGAGCGCGAACAAGGAAGAAAACACCATCAAAGACCCGCTGGGCGACCTGCTGGCCGATGACCCGAAAACCATGGAAGCCCTGCAACTGGTCATGGCCGGGGCGACCATGGCCGACGCCAAGGGCATTCCGGAAAAACAGGTGGAAGGGCTGTACGCCATCGCCTATCAGGTTTACCAGGCCGGGGATTACAAACGGGCCGAGGCGGCGTTCGCCACGCTCTGCCTGCTGAACCATCTGGAAAAACGCTTCTGGCTGGGTCTGGGCGGCGCGCGCCAGCAACTGGGCAAATACGCGGAAGCGGCCCAGGCGTTCGGCCTGGCCGCGGTGCAGGACCTGCTGGACCCGACGCCGCCCTTGCACGCCGGGATGTGCTTCATGGCCCTGAAGGATAAAACCAACGCCGCCAACGCTTTCCGTCAGGCGGTGCTGGTGGCCGGCGACAAGCCGGAACAGGCCGCCGGCAAGCGCCAGGGGCAGGCTATGCTGGAGCTGCTGGGCGCGCCGCTGTTTGAAGAAGCGGAGGGTTGAGCCATGCCCTCCGTATCCTCCACCAACCAAAACCAGCCGCTCCCGCAAGTCGCTGACAACACGCCCCCCACGCCCGTACCCCAAACCGGGAATTCCGGCAGCGTGACGCCCATTCCCCCGGCCTCCGGCGGCGCGGCGGCGGGCACGCCGGGCACGGGCGCGCCGACGCTGCCCTTGCCCACCGGGCTGCCCCAGGACATAGACATCGAGGCGCTGATCAAGCTCATCAGCGAAGAATCGCGCAAGGAAATGACCTCCGGCATCATTGACACCATCAAGAGCAACGGCCAGAAAAAGCTGAACGCGCTCAAGGAGCAG
>JAITNL010000240.1 GCA_031290495.1 Accumulibacter sp. | reverse complement strand
ACACCGGTCAACCGTCTGTTATGCACGCTGGTGAAAATCCGGGAAACACAAACATGCCTGTCGGGTTGATACTCGCCGGTTTACATAATTGACCGCCACCCCGTAGGGGCAAATCTTGTGTCGCCCTGCGCCGCAATTGGGCGAATACAAGATTCGCCCCTACGTCCCCTCGCTCACTTGCGGAAGAGTGTAGGCGAAATTTCACACCGGAGTCAGTTTCATGCTGAAGCGCCTGCTCGCCAAATTCGACAAGACCACGCACTCGCCCTCGCTGACGGCGCTCGAACTCTTCCGCTACATCGGGCCGGGCATGCTCGTCGCGGTGGGATTCATCGATCCGGGCAACTGGGCCGCGAACATCGCCGGCGGCGCGCAATACGGCACCGTCCTGCTGTGGGTCATCACCTTGTCCACCGTGATGCTGATCGTGTTGCAGCACAACGCGGCGCATCTGGGCATCGCCACCGGATTGTGCCTTTCCGAAGCGGCCACGCGCCACTTGCCCGCGCTGACCGGGCGTTCGCTGATCGGATCGGCGGTGCTCGCCGCCATTTCCACCGAAGTCGCCGAACTGCTCGGCGCGGCCATCGCCATCAACATGCTGCTGGGTGTCCCGATCAAACTCGCGGCGGTCGGCGTCACCGTGTTCGTCGCCTTCTTCCTCTACAGCAACTCGTACAAACGCATCGAAACGGTAATCATCGGCTTCGTCTCGATCATCGGCGTCTCGTTCATCTACGAATTACACCTAGTGCCGGTCGATTGGAGCGCCACCGTCCGGCACTGGGTGACCCCGTCCTTTCCCGACGGTTCGATCGTGCTGATAATGAGCCTGCTGGGCGCCGTGGTCATGCCGCACAACTTGTTCCTGCATTCGGAAAACATCCAGAGCCGGCAATGGAATCTGGAAGACGAACAGGTCATCAAGCGCCAGCTCAAGTACGAGTTCCTGGATACGCTGTTTTCCATGGGCATCGGCTGGGCGATCAACAGCGCCATGATCATCGTCGCCGCCTACACCTTTTTCAACGCCCACCTCGAAGTCACCGAACTCGAACAGGCATCGGTGGTGCTCGAACCCATCCTGGGCAAAGGCGCGGCGCTGGTCTTCGCCTTCGCTCTGCTGTGCGCCGGGATCGCCTCGTCGATCACCGCCGGAATCGCCGGCGGCAGCATCTTCGCCGGTCTGTTCGGCGAACCTTACGACATCCAGGACGCGCATTCCCGGCTGGGCGTCAACCTCGTGCTGGGATTCTCGCTGGCGATCATTTTCCTGATTGAGGACACCCTGCAGGGACTGGTGCTGTCGCAGGTCGTGCTCTCGCTGCAACTCCCCTTCACCATCTACCTGCTGGTGCGCCTCACCTCCTCCCGCGAGGTCATGGGCACGCACGCCAACCCGCCGGGCACCCGCTGGCTGCTGATCTTCTTCGGCGTCATCGTCACCCTGCTCAACCTGTACCTGCTGTTCGATCTCGCGCGCGGGATGCTCTCCTGAGCGTCCCGCTTTTCTTTCAATCGTGCGATACCGGTACACTTGGCGTGGCTCTACACGAGTTCATCGGGGTTCAGTTCCGGCGCATAGCCGGAGAGATATAAATGACAAATGAACAGCTACGAACTGGCGCCGACTTGAGGAAATACGTTCTTCAACTGCTGCGGCAAAAAGAAAATGAAACAGGGAGAGTTAAAAAAACACATCCTTGGCAAAGGGCACGGGGGTGATAAAACATCCGTTTTCCTCCCTTGCTGGATTACCTGCTTTCCATTTGGGCAATGGCAGAGAAATACAGCAATGTTGAAAAAGTTACGTGCTCACTCATTGCCAAAATACTGGAGGAAACCTTCAACGCGCCGCCGAAAACCGTGAATTGGGATAAACTGCTGAAATTTCCCTATGTTTCCCCATTCAGCAGCAAAGCAAATACGCCGAAGTATTAGGAAGAAATAAGAAAATATCTCTCTTTTGAAAAATCAACAAGAAACGATATAGCAAGCCTTAAATTGGGTTCCATACATGGAGCTGAAAAATTAGGGGTTAGTCCATTTGAGTATAGTATACTCAATCCAAACGATCATCTGTACTTTTGGGAAAGTGGGGCTGCTTTCCTGGAAGAAAAAACCGATTGGCATGACGATGAACCGGAATATCCTGTTTCCTGGTCTACGTTGGAGTCGGTTTCAAGCAGTGGGCGATTCGATCGATGAAAGATATTCAGCGCGGCGAAATCGATGAACACCGGCTACTCCGGTTCCGCATAAAGGTCATGTTCATCGGCATCCACCACGCGCACGCGCAGAAAATCTCCCGGCTCGGCGTCGAAAAACCGATCCACCAAAACCAGGCCATCGATCTCCGGCGCGTCGGCCGATGAACGGGCGATCACGCCTTCGTCGTCGACCTCGTCGACCAGCACGGTGATCTCGCGCCCGATTTTGGCCGCCAGCAATTCCGCCGAAATATCCTCCTGCACGTCCATCAGCCGCCGTCGGCGTTCGTCGCGCACCGCGTCCGGAACGGCGTCCGGCAGCGCGTTGGCCGTCGCGCCATCGACTGGCGAATAGGCGAAACAGCCGACGCGGTCGAGCCGCGCTTGCTCGATAAATTCCAACAGATATTCGAACTCGGCCTCGGTCTCGCCCGGGAAACCGGCAATGAAAGTGCTGCGGATCGTGATGTCCGGGCAGATTGCGCGCCAGGCGCGGATGCGTTCCAGAGTGTTCTCGGCGCTGGCCGGGCGCCGCATGGCCTTGAGAACGCGCGGATGGGCGTGCTGGAACGGCACGTCGAGGTAGGGCAGAATCTTGCCTTCGGCCATCAGCGGAATCAGCGCGTCCACGTTCGGATAAGGATAAACGTAATGCAGACGCACCCAGACGCCGAACCCGGCCAGCGCCTCGCACAGTTCCTTCAGCCGCGTCTTGACTGGTCGGCCGCCGACGAAGCCGGTGCGGTACTTCACGTCGATGCCATAAGCGCCAGTGTCCTGCGCGATGATCAGCAGTTCGCGCGCGCCGGTCTCGACGAGACGTTCGGCTTCGCGCAGCACCTCGCCGATTGGCCGGCTGACCAGCGCCCCGCGCAGCGCGGGAATGACGCAGAAAGTACAGCCGTGATCGCAGCCCTCGGCAATTTTGAGATACGCGAAATGTTCCGGCGTCAGCCTGACGTCCCGCGGCGGCGGCAGACTGGCGAAAGGATCATGCGCTTGCGGCAGATGCGTATGCACGTGCCGCAGCACCTCGTTCTCCGCGTGCGGCCCGGTGATCGCCAGCACTTTTGGATACGCCTCGCGCACCAGATTCCCTTTCGCGCCGAGGCAGCCGGTGACGATAACCGTACCGTTCTCGCGCAAGGCTTCGCCAATCGCTTCGAGCGACTCCTCGACCGCCGCTTCGATGAAACCGCAGGTATTGACAACCACCAGATCGGCCCCCGCGTAAGTCGGCGAAATCGCGTACCCCTCGGTGCGCAGCCGGGTCAGAATGCGCTCGGAATCGACCAGCGCTTTCGGACATCCAAGGGAAACGAAGCCAATCGTCGGCGGTTGTCTGGAATCGGTCATTGTGAAATTGGATCGGATCGGAAAAACGAAAGTGGCGAGCCTGACCCCGGCACTCGCAACAAGCGGCTGTGGCTGCTTCCTTCCGGACCTGACCAGATTCACCACCCTGCGATGCGGGGAGACCCGCCGGGACGAATCTTAGCACAGCCACGCGGACAAATTCGCTGTCGATTCGCTCAGGCCAGAGCAATCGCATGAACGCCTTTGCTTTAATGACGCCCATCGAGATCGGCAAAGCCTTTATCCGCGAACATCTGGACATTCGCGAGAAAGCGGAAGACGAACTCTATTCGCTCTGGTGGTACAAACCCGGATTGGGCGCATCGACCTGAAACAGAACACCGTTTGCGTCGGGAAAAACACTTCCCGTCATCCCCCTGCCCCGTCATTTTCCCCGTCATTTCCGCACCAGGTCGCAGGACAACCGAAGGCTTGTTTTGCGAAGCAAAATTCGGCGCAGCCGAACAAAGCAGGAATCCAGGTTTTCAACGGACTTATTTTTCAACGACTTATGAAATTTGACAAACACTGAGAAAATGAGTGTAAAATCGTTCATGTTCAACAGCTAAACAGTGTTATCTCAAGCCATGGTTAAAATTTTTGAAACCTGCGAAGGCCGTACCCATTCCGCCACACTTTTTGAAAAAAAAGTTGTAAATGTGAATGTTTTTCTTGACATTTTATGAAATCCGCATATAATATAGCGCAAGCAAGCAAGCAAGCAAGCAAGCAAGCAAGCAAGCAAGCAAGCAAGCAAGCAAGCAAGCAAGCAAGCAAGCAAGCAAGCAAGCAAGCATAAGCTAAAGTCTGCACTTCCTGAGTTTCCCTCCCGCCGGTCCGCCGGTCGTTTTTCTCTCCTGTTTTATCCTCTGGCGGCTTCCGCCTTGGCCCTTGGCCTGTCGTTCGCGCCCATCTCCGGCGCTTTGGCCGGGCAGACCATCGACATCAACACAACGGCAACAGGTCCTATTTACGGCAACGCCCACAATTCGGACGGCACGGGGTCTCCCGATCAATCTCCAGACAACAACACTGTCACCGTGAGTAGCGGCGGAGATGTGACCGGGACGAACGGGTATGTTCATGGCGGGCATAAAGAATCCTCTTCCACCTCCATCACGGTCAACAACAACACCATCACCATAATCAGCGGCGGCAAAGTGAATGTTTCTGTTTTCGGTGGATATGCCAATACCGTTTCCGGCCCCGGTGACGCCACAGCCATCAGCAACACCGTCATCATCAGCGGCGGCAGTGTGGGCGGTAGTGGTGGTGGTGATGATGATGTTATCGGCGGGTATGCCTATAGCGCTTCCGGCACCGCCACCGTTACCGACAACATGGTCAACTTCAGCGGCGGCAGCAGTGTGGTCGGTGATGTTCTCGGCGGGTATGCCGACAGCTCTTCCGGCACCGGTATCGCCAAGGCCAGTAGCAACACGGTCAACATCAGCGGTGGCGATGTGGCCGGTGATGTTTTTGGCGGGGGTGCCATGAGTGCTTCCGGCGATGTCACCGCTACCTACAATACGGTTAACATCAGCGGTGGCAGTGTGGGTGGAAATGTTCACGGCGGGGCTGCCATGAGTGCTTCCGGCGATGTCACCGCCACCTACAACACGGTCAACATCAGCGGCGGCAGTGTGGGTGGAAATGTTTACGGCGGGATTGTATTCAGCGATAGCAACGGCGACTTCTTCACCGGCAACACCCTGAACCTGAAAGCCGACAACATGCTGACGGTCGGGGGTATTGCCAATTTCCAGTACCTCAACTTCTACCTGCCCACGACCTTTGCCGATGGCGACACAATGCTCACCGTCACCGGCACGGCGGATATTGACAACAGCATCGTCAATGTCGGCATCGCCGGTTCCAGTTCCGCCTTGGCGAAAGGCGACACGGTGACGCTGATCAGCGCGAGCACGCTTACCGGCGTTCTGTTCAACACCACCGCCGACGGTCATGGAATGCAAGGCGTCACCCTGAAATACGAGTTCGACATTTGGGCGGATACAGACGTCAATAAACTCTTTGCCCGCGTCATCTCCGCCGGCGTCAACGAACAAGCCAAAGCCATCCCCGAAGGCCACCTCGCCGGCACAGCCAATCTGCTCGGCGGTGCCGACCTCGCCGCCGGTCAAGGTCTCCAGGCGGCCCGAAACGCCAGCCTCGCCCCCGGTCTGCACGTCTTCGGCACGGTGAGCGGCGAGCACCTGCGTTACAACACCGGCTCGCACGTCGACGTCAGCGGCTACCACCTCATCGCCGGCTTCACCGCCGGCGGCGAACTCGCCAACGCTCACGCTACCCTCGGCGCGTTCTTTGAATACGGCGAAGGCGATTACGACACCCACAACAGCTTCGCCGCCGCCGCGCGAGTCAAAGGCAAGGGCGACGCCGACTACGCTGGCGTGGGCGTACTGGGACGTCTCGACTTCACCGGAACCGACAGCGGTCACCCCTATCTGGACGCCACCCTGAGAAGCGGACGGGTATCCAGCGATTTTCACAGCAGCGACCTCAGAGACAACCAGGACCGCCGGGCGAGTTTCGAGAGCAAGGCGACATACTACGGCGCGTCAATCGGCGCTGGCTATCTCTGGCAAGTCAGCGAACAGACGACGTTCGACCTCTACGGTCACTATCTCTGGACGCACGAAAACAGCGATTCCGTTCGTCTGAAATACACCGGCGACCCGGTCAAGTTCGCCGCCATCGATTCGCAACGCGTCAAACTCGGCGCGACCTACACCCACGCCATTAACACCAGCTTGAACGCTCATGTGGGCTTGGCGTGGGAACACGAGTTTGACGGCGAAGCCAAGGCCAAAACCAACGACTACAAAATCGAAGCGCCAAAGTTGAAAGGCAATTCCGGAATCGTCGAACTTGGTCTGACGCTGAATCCGGCCAACAACATTCCCTTGACGCTCGATTTTGGGATACAGGGATATGCCGGAAAACGCGAAGGCGCGACGGTGAGCGCGCGGGTGAATTACAAGTTCTAGCAGCCTGTCGGACTTGGGTCGGCAAGGCGCGTCACAAGGCAAAAGTAGAAATATTTTTGTGACTTGCCGATAACTTTTTCCGTGTAATGCGTAAAATTCGAGCGTAAAACCAACTCCGGTTTGAAACCCCGCCATTCAGGGCGGGGCGAAGGTTGAATACCCCGGCCCAAAGGCCGGGGTTTTGACCGCGGCAACCTGAAAATGGATGCAAACCACTGGGCAGGCGAACCTGGAACACGGAGCTTCTCAAGGAATTGCGACGCTGCCTTCCAGCATCCTTCTGTCCGCTATATTTCTGACCGGCGGGTAATTCGTGAAGGTTGATCATGCGTATATCGGATGAAGAGAAAATCACCAATAATCTGCTTGCGGAAATCGAGCCAATAATTGAGCGCATGGACGAGTTGAACGCGCTTCAAGCGGCTGATTTGTATAAAACGCTGAACAAAGCCGCCAAATTCGCCGCGTCGAAAACAAAAATATTTGTTGACCAAGAGCTTCGTGTCAATCTTTGCAATTATCGCGACGAAACACTCGAGCGCATAATAGTTACAGGATATGACAATCGTAACAACAACTCCCTCCCCGCAATCATATACGCGCCAAGCGTTCAGGGCTGGCGAACCTGGAACAATACCGAGCTTCTCAAGGAATGTGCGACGCTGCCGTATTTTATCGCCAGGCGGCTCAACTCAAAAGCTGTGCTTCCGTTTGGCAAGCAGGGACAGGCGTATCCGTATCTTGATAATCTTCCGGGGCTGGAATTGCCTTTGGTGGAAAATACCGATCCTGATTTATTCCTCAGACACCTTTTGGAAAATCTCGAAGATATTGGCGTTCTCATACTTCGCGGAGCGTATGCCGAAACAATCCGCTATCTTGATATTTATCGCAGCCTGCTCCGGCGAGACGGCAAAGTGTATATCGGTTTGGACATGAACTCGATCTGGGCCAGCCGTTATCCCTGGCAAAATCCAGATGTTGTCCGCTTTTTTAACCAATGTGACGTTATCGCCACTTCCTGCCGCAATATGCGCGACATCATCAATCGCAATCCTGAATGCGCATTCGATTGTCACTGGATTCCAAACGGTTTCAGTAACGTTTTGATATGCCGGTTATTGCCAACCCCAAGAAAAAAGAAAATATTATCCTGACCGTCGGGAGAATTGGCACACAGCAGAAAAACAACGAAGAATTGCTTGTGGCATTCGCAAAAATCGCCGGTCGCCTGCCAGACTGGAAAATTCACCTTGCCGGACCTGTCGATGACCGAATCAAGCCGTTCATCTCCGATTATTTCGCCGCGTTTCCGGATTTGAAAGACCGTGTCATATTCCTGGGCAACATCGTTGACAAAGCCGATTTATACGCTGAATACTCGAAGTCGAAAATTTTTGTGTTGACCTCGGTATTTGAAGGCGCGCCGAATGTTTACGCCGAGGCGTTATTCCACGGCTGCGCGTTCATTACGTCGGACATCGACGCGGCTGACGATATTATAGATTTTGGTAATCTTGGATTAAAATATCCGTCAGGAAACACGGACGCTCTGGCGGAAAGTATGCTGACCCTGTGCGGCGCCGCGGACGAGGAGTTTATGACACGCCATATTTCATCCGCGCTCAAATACGCGAATCGATACTTTGACAATGAGCGAATCGCCCGCAAGCTCGTGTTCATGCTTTATAACGACCAACTTCGCTTGTTCGAATAGGTTTGCAGATGTGATTAAAGAGGGCAATATCATTTATTTTTTCCTGTCATGCTTTCATGTAGTTCACCACAAAAAAATATAAATGCCGCCATCAATTTCAATTCGTTCATTATATTTAGCCGCCCATTGCACGATGTTGGGGGCAATAGGGGCGAAGTCATTTTGGATTCCAGACGCTGGTTTTACAGAACTGGCGGAAAGCCGCGGATCGTCGGGCATAACGCCTGGGTGTTTGGCGATACGCGACAACATGCGCGGGGCGATTTCTTCACCGTCGTGAAACGCGCAAACCACATCGGCCATCCGGCGCGGGAGAACGGCGGTTTTTTCATGGTTGAACGTCCTGATTTACACGTCCGCGCGGGGCGCGGCGCATCGTTCCTGTAGAATATTGCGCATCCCCGCATGGCGGGGAAGGTGCCAGCCAAAGGCGATGGCCATGACAAAGTCGACTTGTCGCCCGTGCGCTATTACAATTCTCGATCACTCGAAAAAAGGAAGGATATCGATATGGATTCACTGTCATATTTCGCGACGCAAAGCCCGACCACCGATCCGGGCGTCCTTGACCGTCTGTTCGCTGATTTGCCCAGGACAGTCCCGGAGTTGGTCAATGTCGTCCAGGGCTTGTGCCTGGCTTACTGGGAACGCTACAAACATCCGATTCCGAATGAGCGCCTTCTGGAAACCAATTCGCGTTATGTTGAAACGATTCTTGAGAGAATCGCCGCGCTGGACAAGCGGCCTTTGACCGAGACGCGCCAACCGCATAAACGCTTCATGGCTTCGTGCAGCGATTTTGCGAATCTGCTCTGCGCCATGCTGCGTTTTCAAGGGATACCCGCCCGCAAAAGGGTGGGGTTCGCGACGTATTTCACGGCTGTCAGGCCGGGATTTTTCCGCAGCCACGAAATCGTCGAATATTGGGATTCTGGCGCGGGCCGTTGGCGTAAGGTCGACCCGTGTCTGGACGAAGTGGAAATTGCGGCCAACGCCATTACGTTCGATCCCCACGATCTTCCCGCGGATCGGTTTATCCCGGCGGGGATGGCCTGGCAAACGTGCCGGAAAAAGCAAAGCGATCCCGACAAGTTCGGCAATGAAGAATCCCGTGGATTCGGCGTCGTCCTCGCCAATCTGATCCTGGATCTGGCCGCCATGAATAAACGCGAGCTGCTGAACTGGGACCGTTTTGGCTGGATGGAACAACCGTTCGCAACGTTGGGCGAGGAGGCGTGGGCTATCCTTGACCGCCTGGCCGCGCTCCTTCAGGCCGGCAACGGGGCGTTCGCCGATCTGCAAACGCTGTACGCCCAGGAAGCTGGCTTGCAAGTTCCCAAGGTAATATGGTGCGACACGCCGCTGACCCCGCCGTGCAAAATCGAGCTTAGGGAATAATCGCCAAAATCGCTTTTGAAGCGGGAAAAAATATGCCGCGAGAATGGGATGCGTTGAATCGGAAAACCATCGATTTCCTGAAAGAGGGTAAATTCCAGGAAGCCCTTGAGTCGGCCAATGAAGCCGTTGAGTTGGCGCGCCGGATTGGAGATCGGCGGCATCTCGCGGTGGGATTGAACAATCTGGGAGAGGTGTATCAGGCCATTGGCGACTTTGCGGGCGCGGAGCAATCCTTGCTGGCGTCGATCGATGTTTATGGTCACGAAGACGCGGAAACCTTTACGCCCCTGCACAGTCTGGCGGCGCTGTACGCCGATCTGAAACGCCACGCGGAGGCCGAAGCGCTGTTCCGGCGCGAAGTCTCCGGCAGGGAGAAGCAGCCATCCGCCGATTCCGCGGAGCTGGCCTGGGGATTGCTTGGCCTGGCGGAAAGCGTTCAGGCGCAGGGGCGAAACGACGAGGTACGGAGGCACCTGGAACGGGTTGTCGCGCTGCTCGAAAAGTCTTCTGGGGAGGCGCACCCAGATCTGGGTTCCGTTCTCGTGTATCTGGCTGGCACCTATCAAAATGAGAAGCGGTGGGAAGAAGCCAGAAATATTCTTCGCCGGGCACTGAAACTTTACGAAGATTCAGTCGGTTCCGGAAGCCCTGCGTTCGCTGAAACTTTGAGTCGGCTGGCGGAAAATTATCTGGCCGAGGGGATCGTTCAGGCGGCGGAACCTCTCTTGGAGCAGGCCATTTCCATCCTGAAAGCGTGCCGTCTGCCGGCGGACGATCCGGGCATTGCCCGGATGACTGAAAAACTGGCGCTTTTATATCTGAAGAGCGGACAGAACGATAAAGCCGATCAGCGGCTGAAAGAAGCTATCGTCATTTATGGAAAAGCTCTCGGAGAAGAGCACCCGGCGCTCGCCCAGGCCCGCAATACGCTGGGCGAGTCCTGTTTGTCGCAGGGACGAACCGATGAAGCCAGGCAGCTTTTTGAAACTTCGTTGAAAGCCCGCGAGGCGGCGCTGGGGACAAATCATCCAGCCGTCGCGCAGTCGCTGAACAACCTTGCCGTGCTTTTGGGCAGCAACGGGCAGTTCGCCGACGCGGAATCCTTGCATTCGCGAGCGCTCGATATAAGACGAAAGCATTTCGGCCAGAGGCATCCCGCCGTCACGCAAAGCCTGGAAAATCTCGCGGCGATTTATCACGAGGCCGGAAAATCCCAGGAAGCTGAAGATCTTCTCAGAGAAGCGGTCGCGATCCTGGAAGAAAATATGGGTAAAGATCATCCGTCAACAGCGCTGGCGTGTTTCAATTTGGGAACGCTTTTGGCCGCGCGCAACAAGCGGTTGGAATCAGCGGAATTACTCTGGCGTTACAGAAAAATACTGGTTGGCGACCAAGACCGGCAAGAAGGGAAAAAATATGCTGACGGCACTCTTGGTGGAAAGCAACAGCGGGCAACTTGAGCACATTCAGGGCCTGGTCAACTGGAGCGCGTATGGTTTCGACGTCATCGGACATTGCGCCGACGGCATCGCGGCGATGGAGACCATCCTCAACGCGCGTCCCGACCTGGTGTTCATCAATGACAATTTGCCGCGGCTCGGCGGAATAGACCTGATTGACCGGATTCATGAGCATGGCATTCCGTGCGATTTCGTGATGGTCAGCGAAACGGAGAGCTTTGCGGTCGCGCGCGAATCCATGCGCCGCGGCGTCGAAGAGTATCTGCTCAAGCCGGTGAACCGGGATGAACTCATACGCGTTCTGAAGAAATACATCGAGCGGCGCCAGAGCGTTATCAGACAGGATATCAATGATCGCTTTCTGGCGACAAAACGGTTGCTGCGAAATTCTTTCATCGACAATTTAACAACGATTTCCGCTCTCGAACACTGTTCAATGGAGCACATGAACCTGAAATTCAACCTGAAATTCCGGGCTGGCGTCTTTCAGTCGGCGATCATTGTGGTCAAAGGCATGGCCACGGACAATGATAACGACGAATTTTTCACCTCATTGATCATCAATGTGCGCGAGCGGTTCGATTCCGTATGTCATGAGATGATCCCTTATTATCTGCATGGACACTTCAGCGTATCTTTTACTTTCAATTACAGCGACGACAATCGTGTCGGCGAGAAGTTGTCCGAGCTTTATACCATTGCGCGAGAACACCTTGAAAAGTGCGGTTTCAAAAACACGGTACTCTGCGTGGGGATCGGATTGCCAAAGCATGATTTCGCGAAACTCAAACAAACTCTGGAAACCGCTGAACACGCCGTTCGCTACGGCATTCTGCACGGCCAAAACAAATTGTATTTTTATGAAAAGCTGAAGTTTGACAAAATCACGAACTTCAATATTCTGACGCCTGCATTACTCGATGACATGAAGCGCAGCGCCGAGGCGTTGGACATCGGCAGATTTGAACGCTTGTTGCGCAACGCTTTCAGCCTGGTTTCCCGCACCACCGATCCCGCCGTTCTTATTGATTTATGCCAGGCCGCCATCGCGGCGGTTGCCGACGCGTGCAAGACCGAAGACGATAGCGATGATTTCCTGGAACGCAAGACAATACTTGACCGCTTGCGCTACGAAACCAATCTGGCCGGCACCATATCCGCCCTCGTGTCATGGGCGCGGGTTCTGTTTTCAAAACGGCTCAAGGAATGCGAATACGCGCGCCCGGTAAGGAAAGCGATGCGCTACGTGGAAGCCTGTTGCACACAGTCGCTGTCGTTGGAGCGGGTAGCTGAACAAGTGCATGTCAACCCGTCATATTTAAGCACTATATTCAAAAAAGAAACAGGACAGAACTTTTCCGATTACCTGATAGGCTGCCGGATCAATGAGGCGAAACGTCTGCTCAGAGAAAGCAATCTGAAAATCGCGCAGATCAGCTATGCGGTGGGATACACCGACAACAAGCATTTCAGCAAGATTTTCACAAAATCAGTGGGAATAAAAGCATCCGCCTACAGGGCTTTGCACAGTTAGTCCCGCGACGTATGAAGACGTGCGCGCGTAATGAGCGGTGTTACGCGGCTCACACAGAAGGCCGCCGATGCCAAGGTCCGAACCCGTCAGCGCCTTTCCAATACCCCCGTCATTCGCGCAAGTTTTGTCGTGGTTCGCTCAGGAACCCTGACTCCAGATTTTAAGGTTTCCACGTGGCGGCATGGATTCCCGCTGGCGCGGTAATGACGGAAAAAAACAGGGCGCGGCCGGCGCGCCCTTGCCCCAAAATCAAAGGTATCGCCCCCGCTTTTATTCAGATAACGAATAAGTGTATGCGAAAACAATCGTTCCTTCGTCCTGAACAAATTGCTAAATTTCGCCTCTGGTACAAATTTCAATCCGGAGAGAAAGGAGTTCATCACATGTTCGAGGCGATGCACGAAATTTTTTCCTATGCGGGAGAAACGCAGGGAAGCGGCGTTTTTTTGGCGGCCAGGCTGCTGGAGAACGTGCGTGGCGAGGCGGCGCGGGATGGCTTGCCTTTTGCCGGCAGCGTAACGCCGGGCGAAGCCTGGGAATTGTTCAACAGCGGCGAGGCGGTGCTGGTCGATGTGCGCACCGCCGAGGAGCGTCAGTTCGTCGGTTGCGTGCCGGACACTTTGCACGTACCGTGGATGACCGGCATTTCGCTGTTGCGCAATCCGCGTTTCGTCAAGGAATTGCAGGCGAAAGTAAGCGACAAACAGGATGTCGTGCTGTTGCTTTGCCGCAGCGGCAAACGTTCGGCGGCGGCGGCGGAAGCGGCGGCAAAGGCCGGCTTCAGCAACGTTTTCAACGTGCTCGAAGGCTTCGAGGGCGATCTCGACGACGCTGGGCATCGCGGCAGTTTCAACGGCTGGCGTCACGCTGGTCTGCCGTGGAAGCAGGGATAATGAATCCGAAAGAATTTGATTTATCGTCGTTTGATTTCCTCGGTGTCGATTCTTCGTATTGGGGGCTGGAAGATGTCGTAACCGAACTGCGCGAGGCGCGCAAGCGCTGGCGCGCGCAGCAACGGCGGCGCGATTCCGGGATGCGCGAATTTCCTTCGCGCAAGGATCTGAAGGACATCAGCGAGGCGTTTTGCGCGGTGCTGTTTCCGATGCGTCTCGGCCCACCCGATCTGCAACACGAGACCGAGGACTATTACGTCGGCCACACGCTCAACGCCGCATTGCGTCGTCTTTACCAGCAGATTCGTCTGGAACTCGCGTATCAGTCGCGGCGCGAGGGCGGAAGCCCGAACGCCGACCGCGACGCGGCTGCTCTGGTCAAGACGTTCGCTGCGGGATTGCCGTCGCTGCGCATACTGCTCGATCTCGATGTGGAAGCGGCGTTTCGCGGCGATCCGGCGGCGCGCAGCGTCGACGAAATCCTGCTGAGTTATCCTGGCGTCCAGGCCATCATTCATCATCGCCTCGCGCATTCGCTGTTCAATCTCGGCGCGCCGCTGGTGGCGCGCATCGTCGCCGAAATTTCGCATTCGGCCACCGGCATCGACATTCATCCCGGCGCGCAAATCGGTTC
>JAITNL010000212.1 GCA_031290495.1 Accumulibacter sp. | reverse complement strand
CGGCGGCAGGACGCCCTGCGGGACGCCGGTCAGCGTGCAGTTGCTGGGCAGTTGTCCGCAGCGCATGAGCGAGAGCAACGGGATATGGCTATTGATTCGTTAGTTCAAAACATAAATGTCACACCGACCCTTTTATTGTCCTGAATCCATTTTGAAAACTATCTTTTTGAATCCGCCTCAAGTATAATTGCCCGCACTGCAAACAGTGCAAACAGTGCAAACAGTGTACCCCCCCCCCCCCCGCATAACATCGTCATTGCTCCCGTTTGTCGTCGACATGGACGGCACACTGTTGCGTTCAGATATGCTTCTGGAGTCCGTGCTGGTATTTGTGCGCGCTCATCCTCTGCGTTGCTACAGGCTGTTAGGTTGGTTGGCGCGAGGCAAAGCCGTCCTGAAAGAAAAGCTGGCGGCAGCGGTAAAAATTGACCCCGGTCAGCTTCCGTATAACACCAATGTACTGAATCTGCTTGCAAGCGAACGCCAGAAAGGGCGGCATATCGCGTTGGCGACGGCAAGCCACCGTCGGTTGGCCGAACAGGTCGCCGAACATTTGGGCGGCTTCGACGAGATTTTTGCCACCGAAAATGGCCATAACCTCTCCGCCACGGCCAAGCGGAACGCGCTCGTTGAACGCTATGGCGAGCGCGCATTCGATTACATCGGCAACGCGCGTGACGATCTGCCCGTCTGGTTGGCCGCGAACCGTGCCTATGTAGTGGATGCGTCTCCACGCATCGAACGTCTTGCGCGTGCGCAAGGTAACGTCGAACAGGTTCTCCGCTCGCCCACACCCGGTTTACGGGTTTGGCTCAAAGCGTTGCGTGCACATCAATGGCTGAAAAACCTGCTGCTTTTTACCCCCTTGCTGGCATCGCACAACCTGATGAACGGCATGTTGTGGCAAGCCACGCTGGCCTTCGTGCTCTTTTGCCTGTGCGCGTCCAGCGTCTATCTGACCAATGACTTGCTCGATCTTCCCGACGATCGGCGCCACGCCACCAAACGTTTCCGCCCACTCGCGGCGGGGACGCTTCCGCTCTGGTACGGAGTGGCGATCTCTCCCGTGTTGCAATGCGTCGCATTTGGCGTCGCCTTGACATGTCTGCCCTGGAAATTCGCGGCAGTATTGGCGATCTATTATCCCATCACCCTGGGCTATTCATTCGTCTTCAAACGCATGATGGTAATTGATGTCATTGTGCTCGCGGGATTATACACTTTGCGAATTTTTGCCGGCGCGATGGCTTGTGAGTTAAGTGTGAGTTTCTGGATGCTGGCATTTTCCATCTTCCTTTTTTTAAGCCTCGCGTTCGTCAAACGTTACGTTGAACTCAGCGCAATGAAGCGTTGTGGGCACACCGAAAAGACGCACGGACGCGGCTATTACCCAAGCGATCTCAAAATGATTTCCGCCCTGGGCGCCGCCTCCGGCTATCAGGCGGTCACAGTGCTTGCGCTCTATTTACACGACCCTGCCACACTCGTGCTATATCGCCATCCCTTGTGGATTTGGGGCGCGTGTGTATTGCTGCTTTTCTGGATTACCCGCATCTGGATGCTGGCTCATCGGGGCGAAATGCACGACGATCCGGTAGTATTTGCAATTCGCGATCGCGCAAGTCTCATTACCGGGATTCTTTTCGGCGCGGTACTATGGATCGCAACCTGACAATGACATATACAATGAATCTGCTGACAAAAAATAGCGCATGGCGTGGCTTTGCATGTTTTTTCCTTCTGTTTGCCATTCTTGTCATTTCCGCCAAACCAGCCAAAACACCGAGCATTCAGGCTGACGGGTTTGAATACTTCATGATGACACATGCACTGATTGAGCGCCTGAGTCCCTCGGTGAAATGCAGCGAAGCACAAGCCATTGCAGAAGATGCGCGCAATACCAGCATAAGCAGTCAGCTCAAAGAAGAATTGCCAAGATTGTGCTACCTGAATGATCATCCAGAACCAGGGTTCAAAATTCCGTGGTTTGTCGGGGTAGATGAAGAAATTTACTCCTGGCATTTCTGGATTTATTCGCTCACCGTCGTTCCTTTTATGCTAATCACCATGACGATGGGACTGGGCGACACCACTGCGTTTCTGTTGGCGAATCTTGCTTTTTCGGGTCTGGCACTTGCCGCTATTTTCTTGTTGTACCCAGCTTCACTTCTACGCCGGATGATTATTGCTTTTTTCTTTCTTTGTGTAGGAACAGTTTATTACACGCCATTTGCTCATCCTGAAGTATTCACCGCTTCATTGTTGTTGATCGGCATCCTGTTTCTGAGGAAGAATCACATAAAAATTGCCGCAATATTCATCGCTGTTGCCGGGCAACAAAATCCACCGCTCTTGCTATTGTTGCCCATTGTCTTTCTGATGGATTTTTT
The DNA here is from genome assembly GCA_031290495.1 of Accumulibacter sp. Classification (GTDB taxonomy): domain Bacteria; phylum Pseudomonadota; class Gammaproteobacteria; order Burkholderiales; family Rhodocyclaceae; genus Propionivibrio. The sequence goes on along the minus strand of JAITNL010000212.1, from coordinate 5,100 downwards.
TCAACTCAAAACCGGGCATTTCGATGGCTGGAAAAAATTCATCCTGTCCTGGATCGGGTTAAGCCTCGTTGCCGCAATGGCGATTAGATTCTCTCTGTATCAGTTTGGTGTCCTTAACCCGATCTCCGCAGTGGGATGGGCAGACATCCACCTGATCTCCCTGGATCGCGTCCTCGCGCTCTACTTCGATCCCAACACCGGGGGTTTCTCTGTTGTGCCCATGCTGCTGATCGGGATCATCGCTGTGCCATTTTGCTTGTACCGAATAACGCCTGAGTGCAAAACGAACGTGAAATGGGCGCTTCTTTTTGCCCTCATGTCTGTCATTGTTACCACGGCGAGTACATCCACAATAAATTTGAACTCAGGTTCGCATATTATCCATCGTTATAGCTACGGGATACTGATTCCTGTCATCATGATTTTTGGCGAAATGATGCAATCACTATTCCTGCGCCGCAATATTGTGCTTGCAATAATGGCGGCGGGACAACTTTTATTCACTGCTCACCTTGATGATTCACGAAGGTTCTATCTCTATTTTACACATACCGAACTGATATTGCTTGACCATTTTCCTGAGTTGTACAACCCGATACCAGAGATATTCGTCGAACGCGGCTACAGAAGAGATGAGCCATTGTTGCCAGATGTTTATTTTTGGATTTATCATGGGGAAGTCAGGAAAGTTTTGTTTCAAGGGGATGATATGATAAACAAACTTCCTCTGCCTGATCTATCCACTTTGGAGTCTCATCGCATCTCCAGAAAACAGGCCGGACAAAACTGGCAATATTGGAATATCAGAGAAGGATGTAAAACAAACCTGGCTGACGGTTTTGTTGGTTCAAAACAGCTTGAACTGACGGCTGTAGATAAATGAACTGGCGAGAAATATGAACATGAAAGGTATTCTCCTGCTCTTTCTCAGCGGTGCATTGAGTTGTGTCGCAAGCATCTGGCTCAAGATCGCCGCGCAAAAGGAAATCCTTTCACTGGAGAATCCAGGCGCATTGCGGAAATACGCATTCGCAATCGCCGCTTACGGACTGGGGTTTGCTGCTTATGCGATAGCGTTGAAAAGCATACGTCTCAACATTGCCTATCCGCTGATGGTAGGCTTCGCCACCTTGTTTGTGTATATCTGGACGGCCTTGGTTGGTCATGAAAGCCTGAGCTTGCACGGTATCGCTGGCGCGGTTTTTGTTGTTACAGGAATATTCCTGATGTCCAACAAGTGACAAAAAAGGGCGGTGACATTTATGTTTTGAGTGGCTTAAAGAGAGTGTCATTTCACTTTTTCCTTGCCATACATGACTGGGGAAAACATAAATATCACCGCTCTATTTATTCGGCCTCGTCTTTGCAGATGACCGGATGTGTCATACATTTCCGCCATCGAGTGAGGCATGGCGAATCCGTCCGTTGAAACACTGGCAAATATATGCCACGCGCTCGATGTGACCCTTGCGGAGCTATTTGAACCGTCTTTGGCTCCCACGGGCGAACGCCGCGCCAACACGGCGACGCCGCCGGAAATCAAACGAAAACGATTGAGATAGCTTGCGTGGACTGGTTGGCAGCGCAAGTAAAAACCCGGCAAAAGTCCGCAATTTTTTCATTCTCACTCCATGCCGCGCACTCCCCGGCACTCCGGCCTACGCTTGCAGATTGGGATTGAAGCGGTATTATCGGGAACCGAGCTCCAAGCCAAATCGCTATTCACGGTGTGGGAACGTCGATAGGACTGAACACGTAATGAACCGGATTTTCCTGGCCCCGATGGAAGGACTGGTCGACGCCTTGATGCGCGATCTGCTTACGCGGACGGGCGGATACGACGGTGCGGTGTGTCAATTCGTCCGTGTTTCGGAATCGTCGTTGCCGGCGCGGGTTTTTCGGCGCGTTTGTCCCGAACTGAACGACGGCGGCAGGACGCCCAGCGGAACGCCGGTCAGCGTGCAGTTGCTGGGCAGTTGTCCGCAACGCATGGGCGAAACCGCCGCGCGTTTGGCGAAATTATCTCCTTGCGGCATCGACCTCAATTTCGGCTGTCCCGCGCGGACGGTCAATCGGCACGGCGGCGGAGCGATACTGCTCGACGATCCGGAGTTGCTGCGGCGCATTGTCGGGGCCGTGCGCCGCGCGGTGCCGGCGGCGATTCCGGTGACGGCCAAGATGCGGCTGGGCATCCGCGATACGGCGCGGACGCTCGATTGCGTTGCCGCGTTGCAAGCCGGCGGGGCGGCGGCGCTGGTGGTGCACGCGCGCACCCAGATCGAGGGCTACCAGCCACCGGCGCATTGGGAATGGATCGCGCTGGTGCGCGAAGCCGTTGCCGTGCCGGTGATCGCCAACGGCGAGATCTGGTCGGTGGCCGACTATTGGCGTTGCCGCGAAGTGAGCGGGTGCGCCGACGTGATGCTCGGGCGCGGCGCGCTGGCCGATCCTTTTCTGGCGCGGCGCATACGGCGGAACGTGGACGGGAGCGACGGCGAGCCGCCGGAGGATTGGGCGCAATTGTCGAAGTTGCTGCGGGAATTTTGGCAACGCGTGCGTTTGCGCGTGCTGGCGCGGCACGCGCCGGGGCGGCTCAAACTGTGGCTGAATCTGCTGCGGCGCGGTTATCCGCAAGCCGACGCCCTCTATCGCCGGATTCGCGCTTGCGACGACATCGACAGCGTGTCAGCGGCGCTGTCCGAGGCGACGGCGGATTAGATCAACGCCAATGCCGGTCAACCCCCGTGTTCCGGCCAGCGCCGCTCGTTTGTTCGATCTGTATCATGTATTGCGCGGCGGTTGGCGCGTCAATCCTGAGAGCGATTCCGATCCTTTTTCCCGATCACCGTGTTTTTGGCCTTTTCCAGCATCTCCGGGTAGTCACGGGAAAAATGCAGGCCACGGCTCTCATGGCGTTTCAACGCGCAACGCACGATCAGATCGGCGGTCACCACCAGGTTGCGCAACTCGATCAGGTCATGGCAAACCCGGAAGTTCGAGTAGTAATCGTGGATTTCCTTCTCCAGCAGACGGATGCGATGCTGGGCGCGCTGCAGGCGCTTGGTCGTCCGCACGATGCCGACGTAATCCCACATGAAGCGGCGCAATTCCTCCCAATTGTGGGCGATGACGATTTCCTCGTCGGGATCCGAAACCCGGCTTTCGTCCCACTCGGGCAGTTTGAGCATCTCCGGTTTCGGCTGCGACACGATGTCCTTGACCGCGGCTTCCGCGTAGATGAGACACTCGAGCAGGGAATTGCTGGCCAGCCGGTTGGCGCCGTGCAGCCCCGTGCATGAGGCTTCCCCGGCGGCATAGAGACCGGGAATGTCGGTGCGCGCGCGCAAATCGGTGACGATGCCGCCGCAGGTATAGTGCGCCGCCGGAACGACCGGGATGGGATCGCGGGTGATGTCGATGCCCAGTCCGAGGCAATGCGCCAGGATGTTCGGAAAGTGCTCCTTGAGAAACGCCGCCGGCTTGTGCGAAATATCCAGGTAAACGCAGTCCAGACCGCGTTTTTTCATCTCGAAATCGATGGCCCGCGCGACCACGTCCCGTGGCGCGAGTTCGGCGCGCGCATCGTGTTCCGGCATGAAGCGCGTTCCATCGGGCAGCTTCAGCAAACCGCCTTCACCGCGCACCGCCTCGGAAATCAGGAAGGACTTGGCCTGTGGGTGATAAAGGCAGGTCGGATGGAACTGGATGAATTCCATGTTGGCGACCCGGCATCCGGCCCGATAAGCCATGGCGATGCCGTCGCCGCACGAAGTGTCCGGACTCGTCGTGTAAAGGTAAACCTTCCCCGCGCCGCCGGTGGCGATCAGGGTATATGGCGCGCCGATGGTGACCACCTCGTCCTTCGTATTGTCGAGGACATACGCGCCGTGACAGCGATTTTCAAGCCGCCCCAGTTTTTCGCCGGTGATCAGGTCAATGGCGATGTGATCTTCGAGCACCGTGATGTTGGGGTGCCGGCGGACGATCCCGGTCAGCGTCTCCTGCACCGCGAATCCCGTCGCGTCGGCGACGTGAATCACGCGGCGCGTACTGTGGCCGCCTTCGCGCGTCAAGTGATAGCCCGTGTCGTCGCGCGTAAACTTGACGCCCTGTCCAATCAGCCACTCGATGGCCCGTTTGCCGTTTTCGACGACGAATCGCGTCGCCTTCGGATCGTTGAGGTGCGCGCCCGCGATGAACGTATCGCGGATGTGATCCTCGATGGAATCCTTGTTGTCCAAGACGGCGGCAATTCCCCCCTGAGCGCGCGCGGAAGCGCTGTCCTCCAAGGTACGTTTGCTGATCAAGCCGACCTTGCAAGACTCGGCCAGACGGATGGCCGCCGCTTGCCCAGCCAGGCCGCTCCCAATTATCAGAACATCGAAATAAAGCGCCACGTGCGGATACCCCTGTCAGAAAGAAGCTTGGAAAATATAGCACCGATTGCCGCGCGCGGCTTCACTTGTCGGAAAAACTTCGGAAATCACGGAACACATGACCCACAAGACCTGAACAGGAACCGGTCCGCTCTACAATCGTCAAGTCGGATACGCCGGATGCGGAGCCTGCGCGCCCCTTTAATCAATCTTTGTAGTGGGCTTCATCTCAAATCTTCAGGTTCACTTTTTCCCAAACGCCTTTTGCAAAAGCTGGCTACCCACCTGAAGGGGATTGGCGCGGATTGTTTTTTCGCGTTCCGCCATGATTAGAAACAGGCCGTCCAGCGCCTTTTGGTTGACGTAATTGTCCAGATTGGCTTCGCTCTTTTTAATCAGCCCCAATTGCGCGGCCTGTCCGGCGTAATTGTTGTATTGCGCGGTCAGGTTGAGTTTGCTGGTGGCTTTTTGCACGATGGGCAGGAATTTTTGCGCCAGCGGTTCTTCGGCCACGCGACGAAAATACTGCGTTGCCGCGTCATCGCCGCCGCTCAGAATGCCGACTGCGTCGCGCACTTCCATATTGCGAATTGCCTCTTCCAAAATGGGTTTGGCTTCGGCGACCGCCTGTTCGGCGGCATGGTTGAGCGTGGCGCGCAGGGCATCGGCCTTATCGCCCTGCCCGAGCAGCCGCAGCGCTTTTTCCGCCTTGGTGAGCGAATCC
>JAITNL010000088.1 GCA_031290495.1 Accumulibacter sp. | reverse complement strand
GGAGAGCGGAGAAGGGAATGGTGAAGAAAAAAACCGCCAACCGGCGGACAAACGGGAAATTCAGGCTTTAGCTTATGCTTGCTTGCTTGCTTGCTTGCTTGCTTGCTTGCTTGCTTGCTTGCTTGCTTGCTTGCTTGCTTGCTTGCTAAAAATTATCAGCGCTGTTTTGGAAAAGTCAATGCCCATTGTCTTTTTTTCACGCCTTTTTTGTAACAGTTTGTGAGAGTGCCATTTTCTACGATTCAGTAAAAAAGTCAATCCAAGGTTGGGTATGGAAACTTGTTGGCGATCATAGTGTTGTGACACAAAGTTGTCAACCATGCTGAAGTTTCGTAGGCTATACGCCGCGCCAGCGGCGTAATCCGACACCGTTCCCCCGCCGCGCCAGCGGCGCTCATTTTTGCGGGCGGCAAAATAATCGGCGACACTTCGCGTCGGAGGTCGGATTACGCCGCTGCGCGGCTTATCCAACCGGCGAAACTTCCAATCCGGCCTCGCGCCGGATTTTTTTGGCAAAGAGACGGCGACGCGTTATCCAATGAACGGTTACGAAAATTCATGACAGATTGCGGCATCGCGCAGGTTGGCTCCGATTCAGGATTCGATGGCCTGATATAAATCGGCCAGCAAATCATCGACCGGTTCGATACCGATTGAAAAGCGCAATAAGTCATCTGGGCAGAAGGTGCCCGCGCCCTCGACACTGGCCCGATGCTCGACCAGACTTTCCACCGAGCCTAATGAAGTGGCCTGTTTGAAAACGCGCAAACGCGCCGCGACGGCCTGCGCCTTGGCCTGACCGCCGGCAAAACGCACGGACAACATGCCGCCAAATCCGCCTTTCATTTGCTTTTGGGCGATGGCGTGTCCCGCGTGATCCGGCAGTCCGGGATATAAAACCCGTGACACTTCCGGATGCTTTTGCAAGGCTTGCGCAATGGTCAGCGCGTTGGCTGAAGCGGTTCGGACACGTACAAATAATGTCCGCATCCCGCGCATCAACAGCCATGCCTCAAATGCTCCTGGAATAGCGCCGCCATTCGTTCGCGCCGAACGAACACGCTGCCAGAACGCGTTATCCGCGCGCGTCACCAGAACGCCAGCGATTACATCAGAATGGCCGTTCAAGTATTTTGTCGCCGAATGCAATACCACGTCGGCGCCCAGTGAAAGCGGTTGAGATAAAACCGGAGAAGCGGCGGTTGAATCCACCGCCACCAGCGCGCCATGACGGTGGGCAAGCTCGCTGGCCGCGCGAATATCGGTCAATTCCCACGTTGGATTGGCGGGCGTCTCGATCAATAACAGCTTTGTCGGCCTTTCGCAAAGCTGCTTTTCGAGATCGTCAAGGCGGGGGTTTTCATAAAAACCCAGACCCAGCCCCCAATCCTCGGCAAAACGTTTGATCCAGCCGCGAAACCCCCAATACATGAATTGCGGCGCGAGAATGCGATCTCCCGTTTGCAGCGCCTGCAACAACGCACTGCCCGCCGCCATTCCCGAAGAGAAAAGCAGCGCTTCATATCCATTTTCCAATGTGCGCAGCAACGACTCGGCCTGTTCATACGCCGGAGAACTGATGCGCGCATACATGTGATGGCCAGGATAGGAGCCATCGCCGGCGCGCTCGAACGTCGTCGCCGGATAGATGGGCGGAACGACATCGCGCGAGGGAACATCGGTATGGCCGGAATGCACCGCCTGTGTTTCAGTCGAAATTTCTCTCTTCAATTTTTCGTGACTCATATTCAATCCTGTGTCAATGCCGATGGACTGTAACGTCAAGTCCGTAGTCGTTAAGTACGTCAATGGCCGCCGAAAGCCGTGGTTCCGCTTTCGGCGGAAGTGTGTAAGCCTTGCCAAGCGCCCGGTATTTACTGAGTCCGAGGGTATGATAAGGCATGATCTCGATGTTCCTGAAGCCGGTTTCACGCAGGAAATTTCCAAACGCGATGAGGCTGTCGTCAGTATCGTTGAAATTCGGAATCAATGGCAGACGGACAAGCATTTCGACGGGGCTTTCGACCAATTTTCGCGCGTTCAAAAGGATGTCGGCATTTCCCGCGCCGGTCCATTGCCGGTGCGTGGCGTCGTCGATGTGCTTGATGTCCAGCAGTACCAGATCGAGGTGCGGCAGCATCCGTTCAAGCACCGGCCAAGGCGCTTTGGCGCAGGTGTCCAGACAGGTATGCAATCCCGCCTCATCATGCAGTTCCTGCAAGAGCGCGTATAGAAAATCCTTTTGCGCGAGCGGTTCACCGCCGCTGACGGTCACGCCGCCGCCGCTCTGCTGGAATATCCGCCAGTGCTGACGCACTTCGGCGCTTATTTCGTGAACGCTCATGCCGTGCCCGGAGATGGCGCGCGCGCCGCGCTGGCAATACGGAACGCATTTTCCACAGGCGACACAGGCATCACGGTCGATATGCAACCCGTCTTTTTCCAGAAACAGCGCGTGTCGCGCACACGCGGAAACGCAATTTCCGCAGGCGGCGCAAAGATGTTGAAAATACATCAGTTGGGCGCGCGTGCCTTGCGACTCCGGATTGCCGCACCACCGGCACGACAGCGGGCATCCCTTGAAGAATACGGTCGAACGGACGCCCGGCCCGTCGTGCAGGCTGAAATGCTGAATGTCGAAAACAATCCCGGCGGTATCCGCCGCCCAGGTCAGGCCCCGGTTCAACGAAGTGTTTCTTTCCGGTTAAGCGGCGGTCTCATGCTCGGCGCTTTCGGAAACGACGATGCCTTCTTCTTCGTCGAACGCGATTTGAATATCCGGAAGCGCGGCGTGAAGGCTCTTCTCGATCACCACCGGCAGACCGTCAAAAGTGAGAAGCAGGTCGTTTTCCTCGTCACGGTCTTCGTCCAGAGTGACGCCGAGTTTCAGTTTCGCGCAGCATCCGCCGCCGGTGACGAACCGGGCCACACGAACGAATCCGCCGTCGCCATAATCATCGAGATATTCCCGCAATTTTTCGCGCGCGTTTTGTGTCACTTCCATTTTTCTCTCTCCATTCGTCAGGAAAACGCCAGTTCCGTCCGGGCGATCAATTCGTCCTGAACGCCTTCGTGCAGACGTGTGAAATAGGCGCTGAATCCGGCGACGCGAACCGTCAGGCCGCGGTATTCCTCCGGGATTTCCTGCGCGTTTTTCAGCGTCTCTGAACTGACGATGTTGAACTGGATATGCGAACCGCCCATGTCCATATAGGCTTTAATCAGCGCCAATAATTTGCGCGCGCCGGCAGCGCCTTGAATCGCGTTCGGGTGGAATTTCATGTTGAAATGGTTGGAGCCGTAACGCACGGTATCCAGCGCTTGCGCGGCGGAAGCAATAAGCGCCAGCGGGCCTTTCTTGTCCGTTCCGGGCATCGCCGAAACACTCGCGTCGGTCAATGGCTTGCCTTTTTTGCGTCCGGTCGGCAAGGTCCCGGTCAGCAGGCCGAAATAATTGTGAATCGTGAGTGAATAGGCTTCGATGTTGGCGATATGGTCGCCGAGAAAGGCTTCACCGACTTCGTGAAAACGTTCCATTGCGTCGTCATAAACACGCCGGACGAGCGCGTCGACCTCCGGATCGCCATTGCCATGCTTGGGCGCGTTGAGGCAAAGCAGACGGATGTCTTCGTGTCCCTCGAAGTCGGCGGCAAGCGCGTCGAGAAGCTGTTTCATGCTCAACTGTTGGGTGTCGAAAACGAGATGCTTGACGGCAATCAGCGAATTGGCGGCGTCGACGCCGGCGGTGCTGATGACAAAGTAAAGGTAATAGTCGCAGCCGCCGTGCAATTCGTCTTTTCCGCGTTCGAGACAGCCGCCGTACATCGCGGAACGGAACGCGCCGGGAACGGTGTCGCCGAGCGTCTTGTTGGCGATCGAGCCGTAAGGCCGGATACGCTCGAAAAGATGCTTGACCTGCGCGCTGTAGGCGGCGAAAAACGCCTCGAAATCCGTAAAGGATTCAGCATCGCCGGTAGGCGGGCCCAGTTGTTTTTTGGTCAGCGGATCGAATCCATTGTGCAGCGTCAGCTCAGCGCATTTGGCGAGATTGAAAGTCATGTTTTCGGAGACGAAAGCCGTTTTCCCGGCGACTCCCGTACCGACGCAGCTCATGTTGATGCAATTTCGCGCGTCTTCGAGCGTGATGCCGTTTTTCGCGTGACGCGTGAGAAGCCGTTCGGTGATGATGTGCGTATTCATCCATTGCGGTTGCCCCAAGCCCGTCCGTTCGAGATCGATGGCCTTGAACAGAAAATCCTCTTTCAGCCTGTCGTGATACAGCACCGTGATGGTCGGCTGAATGTTGCGCAAATCGATCTGGGTATCCAGAATGAGATAATCGAGTTCAGTCGTCGCGTCTTCGCCGCGCGCGTTCAGACCGCCGATATTGATCGTATGCCCGGTGTGTCCCGAAAGGATTTTGGAATAGGCAATGCCTTGGTAATAGCCAAATTCGAGAATCTTGACGAACAGGCATTTGAGCCACGCGACCGCGTCTTCGGAGCTTCCGCCGTTCTCCTTGTCGAGCAGATAATAGCGATTGAGATATTGGCCGATGCGCCCCGGCGACGAACCGCAACCGCCTTGTTCGATCTGGATGCCGAGGTGCAGGAACCACCAGGACTGGACGGCTTCGCGGAAATTGCGCGGGGGATGTTCGGGGACATGGCGGCAAACTTCGGCGATTTCCAGCAGTTCGGCCTGGCGCGCCGGGTCTTCGGCGGCGGCGGCGCTTGCATCGGCCAGATCGGCGTAGCGCTGCGCGAGATGAACGACGGCGCGCAGGGTAATCAGCGCCGCGCGATAGAAGTCGATTTTTGGGCTGTTTTCGGCTGTTACCTTGAGCGCGTGCAGTCGCCCTTCCGTTTCCTCGATGATTGCGCCGAGGCCGCGATTGACAAAAGTTTCATAGTCGACGTTGCCCGCGCCCTTGGTGAAGGTCGCGCCTTCCGTAAATAAACCACCGTCGATGAATGGACGCGGGTCCCAGTCGTGCAGCTGTTTCGCGAGCTTCTTGGCTTGCGCCGAGGCGCTGCGTTGCTTGAAAAAACGCGATGCTTCGAGCATCAACTGCTTTTCTTCCCTGGATATGTCGATCTTTCCAAGATGGCTCATCATCGTCTGATTGATTTCCTTGATGATCCACTCGGAATCCCATTCCGGATAAATATAAACTCCCGCCGGATAGCTGGTAACGGTTCCGGCGAGAGGATTGTCGTCGAGGAAAAGGCGTTTGGTTCTCAGCAGCTTGTCGAAAAACCGCGCGCGCAGCACCACCATCGGCTCGTAATCGAATTCCTTGTAAGCTTCGAGCAGGCAGGCGAGGCGTTCGGTGTCGATCTTCTGCGGCGCGTTGAGCAGAAATTCCTTGGCCGTTTTGGCGGCGGCGTTACAACGTTCGCGCTGGACGCGGCGCCGCAGCTTGCCGGAGGCGTCGAAAAAACCGGAATTTTCGTCGTGCGTATCGTTCCATTCGTATTGTGTTCCGTCTGTTCCGACCACTTTGAGTTTGTGCGGCATCGCCTGTTCTCCTTCATTGGCTGGCATGAATTGCCGGCAGCGAATAGCGGGGTTGCAAGCATAAATACCAATGGGGAAAAATGGGATGATTATTTTTTTATATGAATATGGGTTTTTGTTCATGGTTCTCTTGCAAGGGCTTGGTTATAAACGCTTCCTGATGTGCAAAATACAAGTCTCTTGCCACTCTTTTTGACGTTTCATGCTGCTTGCGCGCAATTGAACATATGCTTATCAAGAATCAATCGTTCCGCAAGCGATGACAGCCGATTATCGTTAAGCAACGTCCTCGCTGGAACAGTACGACAAGACGCGCAAATGAAGTAAATCCATATATGCAGTATAAATCAACGTAAAGGAGAACGGCACCATGTCTAAAAATTCAGTCAAGACAAAACTTTTGGGCAGTTTGCTCGCTATCGGTGTTTTGAGCGGCCCCGCGTTCGCCGCCGATCAAAAGCTTTCGGAAATCAATTTGCAGAAATCACCCTGGACGGTGGTCGCGCTTGAAAAGGGTTTTTTCAAAGAGGAATTCGATAAAGTCGGCATCAAGAAGATCAATCTGGTGCCGGCAAGTTCAGCGGAACTATTGGGCGCGGAATCGGCCGCGGTAGGCGGCGGTGCGCTGGCGCTGGCCCAACGGATGATCTATCCAGCGACGGTTCAGCGCGCGAATGGGATCGACGCGGTTGTCGTATGGGTCAGCGAACCATCCAACCGCTATCGCGCTCCGATATTGGCGCGCGCCAATAATGACAAAATCAATAGCGCCAAGGATCTGGACGGCAAAAAACTCGGCTCGAGCCGCGTCTCCTGCTATTGGTCTTCACCGTTTGAAACACTGACTTTATTGGGGCTGCCGCTTGATTCAAGACTGGGCAAGGGGCGTGTGAGATATGAAAACATAGACAATCCTTCGGTGGCGGTCGCGGCGGTGATTTCAGGCGATCTCGACGCCACCGCTGGACACCTTGCCGCGGCGCAATTTACCGGTCCATGGCTCTCCGGAAACCTCAAGGTTGTCGATCACTCGGCTGACGATGGCGTTTATGTCAATAACGGAGGCCGCGTGACCTACTTTGCGCGCCGCGACTTTGTCAACAAATATCCCGAAGTGATCCAGGCCACTCTTGTCGCCAGAGAAAGAGCAAGAGCGTGGACGTATGACCATGTCGCCGACGCCGCGCAGATCGTCGCCAAGGAGCTGCGTCTGCCGATAGAAGTGGCGACTTTCCAGATCACCCATCTTGGACAGTGGGACTTCATGGGCGGTGAAGCGAATGCCGAGCGCGCCAGAAATTCGCTGAAAACTTTTCAGGATTGGTATATCAAGAACGGCGACGATATTTTGGTCGACCGTCATCTTACCGACGAACAAATCACCGCTTTCATCGATGGACGATTTTTTGTTGGCGGATCGCATTCCATCTATAAATAAACAGTTCAAAAGCGGACGGAATCTCGTCCGCCTGTTTCAAAAGGGAGCGTTTTGTCCATGAATAACCCATCATCGCTTGCCGTGCCTATTGCACGGCAAGGCACGTTCATGTTCTTCAAAAACACACTTATTGCGCAGACGCAGGCATTTGTCACGCAAAAATTTTATATCGGCTTATTGTTGCCGCTCATCGTCCTCGTCATTTGGCACATCGTCACGGCGAACGATTGGATTGGCCGCGCTTTCTTGCCCAAGCCGCTCGACGTCATCACGGCATTCTGGTACATGCTGTGGAAGCAGGATCTTTTGAACGATATTTGGGTCAGCGTGGTCATCGTATCGCAAAGCTTTGTCTATGGCAGTCTGATTGGCATTCTTTTGGGCGTTCTATCGGGATTGTCGCGCCGGGTAGAGTTGTTTTTCGGTCCGACCTTGAACACGCTGAGACATATTCCCAGCGTCGCCTGGCTGCCGCTTATCGTGCTGTGGCTGGGTCTTGGCGCGCCAGCCAAGTTATTGATACTCTCCAAAGCGGTATTTTTCCCTGTTTATTTGAATACGCTGCAGGGCATACGCAGTATCGATAAAAATTACATCGAACTGGCGAAAGTTTTGACGCTGACCAAGCGGCAGCTAGTCAGGAAAGTCATACTTCCGGCCATTTTGCCCTCCATCGCCGTCTCGCTGCGCTATTCGGCCGGACTCGCGTGGGCTTTGGTGGTTATCGCCGAGGGCTTGAGCGGTTTGGACGGCCTTGGCTTTTTGATATTTCGCGCGCAACAACTCCTGATAACAGACCAGCTTATCGTCAGCATGGTGCTAATCGGTATGATCGGCTTTGCGATAGACAGAGGCTTGTATCTCGCGCAACAGCGATTATTGCGATGGAAGGTAGATTTCGATGCGTGAAAGGAGCGTTCATGGCCGCGCCGGGGCTGCTTGAAATTCACAACGTCTCGAAGATTTATACCGTTGACGGCGATAAAAGCGTCGAGGCGGTGGTGGGGGCAAGTTTTACGGTGGAAGCCGGCGAATTTGTCTCTATCGTAGGGCCGTCCGGCTGCGGCAAATCGACGCTGTTGCGTCTTATCGTAGGCTTGGATAGCGACTACAAAGGAGAGATTCTTTTGCGGAACAAGCGCGTGGAAGGCACCAGCCTTTCGCGCGGCATCGTTTTTCAGGACCATCGCCTTTTGCCATGGCTGACGTTAAAGGAGAATATTGCCATTGCGCTTTTGAACGCGCCATTCTCGGAGAGAGAAAAAGAGCGAATTACCCAAGAACACATCGCGCTGGTTGGATTGGAAGGGTTTGAAAACGCCTATCCGCATCAGCTATCGGGCGGGATGGCGCAGCGCGCGGCGATCGCGCGGGCCTTGGTCAATCAGCCCGCCATTCTATTGCTTGACGAACCTCTCGGCGCGCTTGACGCCATCACCCGAATGCGCCTGCAAGAAGAATTGCAACGCATTTGGCGCGTTGAGAAAGTAAGCATGATATTGGTCACGCACGATGTGGAAGAGGCCATATTTTTGAGCAATAAAGTCATCGTGATGAGCAAAAACCCAGGACGAATAGCGGAACAGATACACGTCGATCTGCCTGAGCCGCGCGACCGTGTCGGCGTTGAATTTGGAGCGATCCGACGTAAGGTTTTCGAGGCGATGCACGACAATGCCATCGTCCGCAAGGCTTCTCCCGATTATGCGATATAGCTGGAAACAATGCTGAAAACACAGGAGTTGCGCGCCATTTCTTCTGGAAATCGACGGCACGCCCTTGGCGGGGGGAGAGACTGGGTTTCGCAAAGCACCGCCTGGTGCCGCCGAAACGGGAAAGCCTGTGCCAGGCTTGCCGCAAAGCGGTTGGGGTACGCCCCGAAGACGCGCGTCAGCGTATCCGTCCCCGCGCTGGCGGACTTATAATTCCGTCATGGTTTCCGTCGTCCACTCCGTCGCCGCCCAGAGCGGCATCGAACACACCTTGCAGACACTGTGCGCCGGTCTGTCCGGCGATGAGCCGGAGCGGATTCGTCAGGCGGTCGAGTTCGCGCGGGCGACCTACGGCGACCGCGCGCTCGGCAGCGGTGAAGGCACTTGGCCTCACGCGCAGGGCATGGCGCTGATCCTGGCCGGGTTGCGGCTCGACGCCGATTGTCGGCTGGCGGCGCTGTTGTTTACCGTGCCTATGTACGACGAGCACGGGCTGGAGCACATCGAGAAACGCTTCGGCCCGGCGGTGGCGTGTCTGGTAAGCGACATTTCACGGCTGCACCGGATGCGTCCGGTGCAACGCGGTTTCGTCGCGCATTCGACCGAAAACGGCGAGCAGCCCCCCGACGAAATGAAGGCGCAGATCGAAATCCTGCGCAAGATGTTCCTGGCCATCGTCGAAGACATTCGGGTGGTGCTGTTGCGGCTCGCGTCGCGCACACAAACATTGCGTTACTACGCCAACGAACCTGACGAACTGCGCGTACAGGTGGCGCGGGAAACGCTCGAACTGTTTTCGCCGCTGGCCAACCGTCTGGGCATTTGGGAGTTGAAATGGGAGCTGGAAGATTTGTCGTTCCGCTTTCTTTACCCGGACATTTACAAGAGCGTTGCCAAGCTGCTCGACGAAAAACGCGCGGAGCGCGAGCAGTTCATCGCCGACGCTGCGGCGCGTCTCAAGCGCGAATTGGAGACGGTCGGCATCGCTGACGCCGAAGTGTACGGGCGCCCCAAGCACATCTACAGCATCTGGAACAAGATGCGCAAAAAGGGCGTCGAGTTCTCCGAGGTTTACGACGTGCGCGCGCTGCGCGTGATCGTCGATGAAATCAAGGATTGCTATACCGCGCTGGGCATCGTGCATAACATCTGGACGCCTCTGCCCAAGGAATTCGACGACTACATCTCGAATCCCAAGGGCAACGATTACCGTTCGCTGCACACGGCGGTCGGTTGTCCGGACGGGCGCGCGCTCGAAGTGCAGATTCGCACGCGCGAGATGCACCGGCACGCCGAGTTGGGAATTGCCGCGCACTGGCGCTACAAGGAAGGCGTTCACGGCGCGGACGATGGCGGCTACAACGCGAAAATCGCCTGGCTGCGTCAGCTTCTGGCGTGGAAAAACGAAGTGTCGGACTCGTCCGACTGGGTGAAGCACTACAAGGAAGCCGCGCTTGACGAAACGATTTACGTGATGACGCCGCAAGGGCGCGTGGTCGATCTGCCGCGCGGCGCGACGCCGGTGGATTTCGCCTACCGGGTACACACCGATATTGGCCACCGCTGCCGGGGAGCGAAGATCGATGGCGCGCTGGTCACGCTCAACACGCCGCTGGAAACCGGGCAGTGCGTCGAGATCGTCGCCGCCAAACAGGGCGGACCGTCGCGCGATTGGCTCAACGCCGCGCAAGGCTACCTGTTCACGCACCGCGCGCGCGTCAAGGCGCGTCAGTGGTTTTCCAGTCTGGCGCTGGAACAGTCGGTTGCCGACGGACGCGCCATCGTGACGCGTGAATTGCAGCGCATGGGTGAAACCGGCCTGAAGCTCGACGAACTCGCCGCGCGGCTTGGTTTTGCCAAGAGCGATGACCTATTCATCGCGGTGGCGCGGGCGGAACTCACGCTGCGTCAGATCCAGACGGCGGCGCGCGGCGTCGACGCGCAGACCGAGGAGGAAAAGCTGGCGGCGGAACCGCCGCCCGTGCGCAAGCGCAAAGGGAGCGACGACGGCGAGAACGGCATCCTGATCGTCGGCGTAGACAAGCTGTTGACGCAATTGGCCGGTTGCTGCAAACCCGCGCCGCCGGACCCGATCGTCGGTTTCGTGACGCGCGGCAAGGGCGTCTCGATCCACCGCGCCGATTGCCGCAATTTCGCCAACATGGAAGCGATGCAGCCAGAGCGCGTGATCGAAACCGCCTGGGGCGGGGAGAGCGAAGGCGTCTTCGCGGTCGACATCGTGGTCGACGCCACCGACCGGCAAGGTTTATTGCGCGACGTTTCGGAAGTGCTGACCAAGGAAAAAATCAACGTGATTGCCGTCAGCAGTCTATCCAGACAAGGGGAAGCGCACATGCGCTTTACCGGCGAGGTGAGCCATCTCGCCCAGCTCAAACACGCCTTGACGGTGTTGTTCGACGTAAAAGGCGTAATCGGCGCTCGCCGCGCCTGAGACCGATTCGCCTTGACCCGGATATTTCACACGAGATCCGGAATGGCGGATGTTCAGCTCACGAAATATCCGGACTGAACTTACGTTTTTATAGCGGTTTCCACAAATAATCGTCCCCAATGGATAGCTGAAAACCTGGAATCGTGGTTCCTGAGCGCCACCCGACAAAACTTGCGCGGGAATGACGGTTATTCAGAGAGAGCAGCCGTTTGTGGGAACCGTTATATAAAAAACGAAATATCTGGCAAATATCGAAACAGGAAATCGTCCCGAAACGTCCATGAATGCCTGTCGCTAATGTTTTGCCGCGCTTACCCGTTCGATCAGTGCCACGGCCTCGGTCGAGACGCCCTCTTCGCGTCCCACGAAGCCGAGTTTTTCTCCGGTCTTGGCTTTCACATTGACCCGATCCGCCGAGATACCGAGATCGTCGGCGATCATGGCGATCATGCGCGGGATGTGCGGCGCCATTTTGGGGCGCTGGGCGTTGATCGTCGCGTCGATGTTGATGACCTGCCAGCCGACAGCGGCGAGCCGGTCGCGGACGGCGCGCAGAAAGACGCGGCTGTCGGCGTCGCGGCAGCGTTCGTCGGTATCCGGAAAAAGCCGTCCGATGTCGCCCATTCCCGCCGCGCCGAGCAACGCGTCGATGATCGCGTGCAACAGCGCGTCGGCGTCGGAATGGCCGAGCAGGCCGGTTTCGTGCGGAATTTCGACACCGCCGAGAATCAGTTTGCGCCCGCCAACCAGCGCGTGAATGTCGCTGCCCTGCCCGATACGGATCATGACTGCCTCGCTTTCAAACCTTGAAACGGTTGAATGTATCCGCGCGCTCCGGGGTAGCGCGCACGTGTACGTTGCGGCCTCACCAAAGGCGTGAGCGGAAGAAGATGAAGAAAATCGTGTCATCGGGGCGTTTCCTTCAAGGAGATGAACGGTCAATCGCGGTTCCCAGCTTCAATACCTGTTCAGCCAGTTTCAGATCGACCGGATAGGTCACTTTGAAATTGCTCGCGTCCGCCTGTACCAGCAAAGGCCGACAACCCATCGCCTCAAGCGCGCCAGCCTCGTCGGTGACCGCGGGAAGACCGTCCAGCGCCCGCCGCAACAGTCCGTAACGGAACATCTGCGGCGTCTGCGCCTGCCACAAGTCCGCGCGCGATTCGGTCGCCGCGACGCGCTGCCCGGAGTCCGCGCGCTTCAAGGTATCGGCGACGGGAACCGCCAGCAGACCGCCGACCGGATCGTCGCGCAAGGCCGCGCAGAGTTTGTCCAGCAACGCCGGCGACAGACCGGGCCTGGCCGCGTCGTGCACCAGCATCCAGTCATCCGGCGCGACAACGCGTTCGACAGCGGCCAGACCGTTGGCGACGCTTCCGGCGCGCGTCGCTCCGCCGCAGCGCAGCACCTCCAGCTTGGTGCCAAGGCTCAACCAGTCATAGGTTTCCCACCAGGCGTCGCGCGGCGAGAGGATCACCCACACCCGCTCGATGATCGCGCAGCGGCACAGCGCTGAAAGCGCGTGATAAATCATGGGACGTCCCGCCAGCGGCAGGTATTGTTTGGGGATTTCGGACCCGAAACGCGCGCCGCTTCCGGCTGCAGGGACAATGGCGTAATGTCGTGGCATCGGCTGATTTTAGCTGAAAGCGGAATCAACCAGTCTTTTCCAACGAGGTATAAGTCTGAAGGCGGGTAAAAGGATCGATCGTTCAAGGCATGATGTCTCCGGAGTGCTGTTGGAATATAAGTTTTTCGGTGTACAGCATACGCCCCGATTTATACCCACTTGTCCCCGGTTGCAAACGTATTCTAGCGGACTGCCTTGAACAAGAAAAAGGCCGGAAACCTTGTATTTGTTGGGTTTTCCGGCCTGTGTCGGACTGCATCGGACAAAAAATAATGGTGATGGGCAGAATTGAACTGCCGACCTATGGGTTATGAGTCCATCGCTCTAACCAACTGAGCTACATCACCGCAGGGACGCAATTATAAATTTGCGTCTGTCCGGCGGTCAACTTCACGTATCGCGAGTTACACACCGTTTTGCGATTTACCAAAGCCCGTGCTAGCATGGCCCACGTTGCAGGGAGTTTGACAAGTGTATACGGCAATGGAACATTTCGTGCCATATCCAGGCAGCACGGCGATAATACGTACCAGAACCAAGCATTCTTGGCACGACTCTTGCTGCTTACTTCGCATCGTTCATCCGCCGCTCCCGGCCATGAGGCCCACGCGGCTTTCAGCGTTTTCTCCACCCTCTTTTTCCAGACTTCCAGCCAGGTCGCGTTCGCTTTACGCGAAACGTAGTCAGTTTTTTCGTTTCACGCGGAAGAAATACACCATGAAGACATTGCGAATGTGAGGCGGGCAAACACATTGTGCAACCTATCTTGATAATGAATGAACAAGGTAAAATTATGGAAAATTCCCGCAAACTGATCATGTTGGTGGATGACAATCCGGCAAATCTTCTGGACGGAAAAATGGCGCTGTCAGACACCTATAAGGTGCTGACGGTTCCATCCGCTTCCAAAATGCTGGAAGCGCTGGAATGGAGCAAGCCGGAACTCATTCTTCTGGACGTGGACATGCCTGAAATCGACGGCTTCGAGGCAATCAAAATCCTCAAAGAACGCCCGGAAACGCGGAACATTACAGTCATCTTCCTGACCGCCATGAATGAAAGCAATAATGAACTCGAAGGGTTGCAACTCGGTGCGCGTGATTACATCACCAAACCCTTTTCACCACCTCTGCTGTGCAAGCGCGTTGAACTGCATCTACTGCTGGAAGAACAGAAGCGCGAATTGAACAATTACAACGACAACCTTCAAAAAATGGTTGAGGCGAAAACAAAAACCGTTCTCAAACTGCAAAACAAACTCCTGACGGCCATGGCGGAAATGGTTGAAGGACGCGACGACGCTACCGGAAATCATATAGCGAATACACAACGTTATCTGGAAATTCTCCTGTCCGCAGTCGCCGAATCTGGACTCTGGAAAGAACAGGTTTCCGAATGGGATGTCGGTCTGCTCCTGCAATCGTCCCAACTGCACGATGTAGGCAAGATAGCCATTGAGGACAGCATCCTCAAAAAGCCGGGGAAACTGACCCCGGAGGAATTTGATGTGATGAAGCGGCATGTCGCCTCCGGGGTTGGCTTCATTGAAAGGTTGGAAGACGGCGAAGAGGACAGCGCTTTTTTGCGTTACGCGAAAACCTTCGCCGCGTACCATCACGAAAAATGGGACGGCTCCGGGTATCCACACGGCCTCTCCGGCGAGGATATTCCCCTGCTTGGCCGCATGATGGCCATAGCCGACGTGTACGATGCCCTGACTTCCGAGCGGCCTTACAAAAAAGCTTTCAGCCACGAGGAAGCCGCCAGGATCATTATGCAAGGCAGTGGAACGCACTTTGATCCGACGCTCGTCGGCCTGTTTGAACAGACGGCGGAGATATTCAGGCAACAAGGGTGAAACAGCATGAAAAAAACGCATAAAATTTTTTCAACCGCGCTTCTTTTCCTGATGACGGCCTGTATTGCCCTCACCGGTTGCGAGCGCCGCACGGAAGCCTGGAAACCGGGCAGACCGCTGGCCAGAGAGCTGCTGAAAATCGGAGTCATCCACATCTCCAATGTGGAAGGAGCGAGCAGCGGCTATGCCTATGCCCACGACATGGGGGTCCGGGAACTGCAGGGGCGTCTCGGTCTGAAGGACGAGCAGATCATCCGCAAATTCAATGTCTCCGATACCGATCCGGTCGCCACCGAGCACTCCATACGCGAGTGCATCGCTCAGGGGGCCAACGTCATTATCGCCACCAGCTGGAATCACCGGGATGTTTGCGAAAAGCTGGCCGGACAGTTTCCGGGCGTGGTCTTCGCCAACGCCACCGGCGACAAGCGCAATGAAAGCAATCTGACCTACGGCTTCGGACGCATCTACCAGCCCCGCTACCTGAGCGGCATCGTGGCCGGGCTGCGCACCCGCACGAACAAAATCGGCTATGTGGCGGCCATGGGCAAGGACAACAGCGAAGTGACCGGCGGCCTGAACGCTTTCGCCCTGGGGGTGGAGAGCGTCAACCCCGCAGCCAGGGTTCATGTGCGGGTGACGCACCGGTGGTTCGATCCCGCCGGCGAGGCCTTGGCCGCGCGCCGGCTGATGGAAGACGGCTGCGATGTCATCGCCCAGCACTCCAACACGCCCGGCCCCCAGATCGAGGCGCAGAAAGCCGGAAAATGGGGCATAGGCTACAACAGCGACATGCGCGGCGAAGCGCCCAAGGCCGTCATGACTTCCGTGGTCTGGAACTGGGGCGTCTACTACACCCGGCTGACGCAAAACGCGCTGGACGGCACGTTCACCACCCAACCCTATCTGGGCGATCTCAAGGACGGCATGGTGGGCATCACTCCCTTCAATGAGGAGCTTGTGCCCACCGGCGCGGCGGAGGCCGTGGACGCCGCGCGCAAGCGCATGGAGAGCGGAGAGTTCGACGGTGTCGAGGGCGCGCTGGAAACCAACACGGGCCGCGGGGTGGGCGCGGCAGGAGCGCGGCTCGCTTCTGAGGAAATCGCCAGCGGCATGAACTGGTATTCCCGCTCCGTGAGTGAACCTTGAGGGCGGGCTAGCTCTTGGCATGGAGACCGGGCCGGCCACTGGCCAAAGAGCTACTGAAAGTCGGGGTCATCCACATCTCCAATGTGGAAGACGCGAACAGCGGCTATGCCTATGCCCACGACATGGGGATCAAGGAGATGCAGCGCCGGATCGGCCTGAAGGATGAGCAGATCATCCGCAAACTCAATGTCCCCGATTCAGATCCGGCCGCCATCGAGCACTTCATGCGCGAGGGTATCGCCCAGGGGGCCAATGTCATCATCGCCACCAGTTGGAACTACCGGAATGTCTGCGAAAAACTGGCCAGGGAGTTTCCGGGCGTGGTCTTCGTCAACGCCACCGGCGACAAGCGCAATGAAACCAATCTGACCCACGGCTTCGGGCGCATCTACCAGCCCCGCTACCTGAGCGGCATCGTGGCCGGTCTGCGCACCCGCGCCAACCAAATCTGCTATGTGGCGGCCATGGGCAAGGACAACAGCGAGGTGACCGGCGGCCTGAACGCCTTCGCCCTGGGGGTAGAGAGCGTCAACCCCGCAGCCAGGGTTCATGTGCGGGTGACGCACCGGTGGTTCGACCCCGAGGGCGAGGCCATGGCCGCGCGCCAGCTGATGGAAGACGGCTGCGACGTGATCGCCCAGCACTGCGATACGACCGGTCCCCAGATCGAGGCGCAGAAGGCCGGAAAATGGAGCATAGGCTACAACAGCGACATGCGCGGCGAAGCGCCCAGGGCCGTCATGACTTCCGTGGTCTGGAACTGGGGCGTCTACTACACGCGGCTGGCGCAAAGCATACTGGACGGCACGTTCACCACCCAACCTTATCTGGGCGACCTCAAGGACGGCATGGTGGGCATCACTCCGTTCAATGAGGAGCTCGCGCCCACCGGCGCGGCGGAGGCCGTGGACGCCGCGCGCAAGCGCATGGAGAGCGGAGAGTTCGACGTTTTCGAGGGCGCGCTGGAAACCAACACGGGCCGCGTGGTGGGCGCGGCAGGAGCGCGGCTCTCTTATGAGGAAATCGCCAGCGGCATGAACTGGTATTACCGCAACGTGATTGAACCTTGAGGGCGGGCAAGCTCATGGAATGGAAACAGGTCATAAAAATCAACTATCCGCAGTTGTTTTTTGTCTTTGCCGCCTTCTTTCTGATGGTGCTGGTCAGCTATATTTCGATCAGCGCCATTGTGCAACGGCGTCTCAGCCAGAGCGTGGATGAGGTCATGCTCACGGCCGAGGCCAATATCCGGGCCGGTCTCTCCGAAGCGGAAGCCTCCATGAATCACGTCGGGCGCACCGTTCGCGCCATGCTGGACGGCGGCGCGTCGCAGAAGGAAGTGCTGGACTATCTCACCGACACCAACAGACGGATGCAGCGGAACGACACCTGGCTCTTTGGTTTTCATGGAATTTACGGCTATCTGCGCGATGAGTTCATTGACAGCATAGGGCTTGAACCCGGCCCCGAATTCATACCGCAAACCCGGCCCTGGTTTGACGCCGCCGTAAGAAACACCGGGGAAACAAGCGTCCATACGGAGCCTTATGTGGACGCGCTCACCGGCGATATAATCCTCACCGCGGTGCGCAATATCCACGGCGCTTCCGGCGAATACTATGGCATCCTGGCCATAGACATGGACACCGCCTGGTTCAGGAATTATGCCCGCTCCCCGCGGGTGGGCAACGGGAGCTACTATATCGTCCTGAACCAGTATATGGCGATGGTCGGGCACCCAGGGGATGAAGTCATCGGCCGCCAACTGCACGATATCTGCGACGGCTACCGGGAAATCTACGACCGCCTCATGACGCGGCGGGAAATATCCTCGCTGCGCATCGAGGATAGGGACGGCTCCAGCGCCATCGTCTCTTTCAAGCGGATGTACAACGGCTGGTATGTGGGTGTGGTCACCCCCTCCGGCATCTATTACCAGGACGTGTACGACACCGCCGCCATACTCTCGCTGCTGGGATTCATCCTGATGAGTATTCTCAGCTATATACTGCTCAGGCTCTCCGCCGCCAAAATGCGTTCCGACGAAGAAAACAGGAGCAAAAGCTCCTTCCTCGCCCGCATGAGTCATGAGATACGCACCCCGATGAACGCCATCCTCGGCTTGAGCGAGCTGGCGCAAAGGGAATACGGCAAGCCCAAGGCGCTGGAGTACATCACCGGCATCAGGAGCGCTGGGGCCGGTCTGCTCACCATCATCAACGACATTCTCGATTTTTCCAGAATCGAAGCCGGTAATCTTCCGCTACATCCCGCGCCTTACCAAACGGCCTCTCTTCTGAACGATGTACTGACCATCCTCCGCATGCGAATGTCCGAAAAGTCGCTCAAACTGATTGTTGCCGTGTCCCCTGAGCTGCCAGGCTCCCTGCTTGGCGACGCGGGCCGCGGCAAGCAGATTCTGCTCAATCTCCTGAGCAACGCCGTGAAATACACGGACGAGGGATTCATCAGATTCTCCGCCTCCGGGGAAGCTGAAGGAGAGGATTCGATACGCCTGACCTTCACGGTCGAGGACAGCGGCATCGGCATCAAAAAGGAAGACCTGCCGAAATTGTTCGGCGAGTTCACGCGCATCGACGAAAAACGCAACAGCGCCATCGAGGGCACGGGCCTGGGGCTGATCATAGCGCGCAGCCTGTGCCAGGCCATGGGCGGCGACATCACGGTAACGAGCGAGTACGGCAAGGGTTCTGTCTTTACCGCGACCCTGACCCAGCGCGTGGCCGACCGGAAACCGATGGGCGATATGACCCGCGTGATGGCCAGGCGCGAACAGCCGCACAGCGCTTCGTTCACCGCGCCGGAAGCGGAGGTGCTGATCGTTGACGATTTCACGAGCAACCTGCTGGTCGCCGAGGGCTTGCTCATTCCTTACAAAATGCGCGTCTTCACCTGCCTGAATGGACGCGAAGCGGTGGAACGGGTGCGCGAACGCTCCTTCGATCTGGTGTTCATGGATCACATGATGCCGGAAATGGATGGTGTGGAAGCTACCCGCGTCATCCGGGCGATGAAGGAGGAGCGCTGCCGGACCCTGCCGATTATCGCCCTGACGGCCAACGCCGTCTCCGGCATGAGAGAGATGTTTCTGGAAAACGGCTTCAACGACTTTCTGTCCAAACCGATAGAAGTGACGAAGCTGGACACCGTGCTGGAAAAATGGATTCCCGCCGGGAAACGCCGGGACGCGCCG
>JAITNL010000204.1 GCA_031290495.1 Accumulibacter sp. | reverse complement strand
CTAACGCCCAAAACTCGTCGGAAATCTCCCAAGGATGTGTCCTGGCCATTCGCTAATCCTCCGTTATCGCTGTTGCTGCCGCATAACATTTCAATTACGGAGATATTATACTATTATTTTCGGATAAGCACTAAGTATTACACGCCGAAGCTGCCCTGTGACGCCACCAGGATCTGACGCTTGCGCACGGCGATCGGCGAGGTGGGTGTTGAAACACTCATGAAAGCCACGATCCATGACATAAATCCTCGAAACCAGCCTCAACAGGTGCCCTCCAGCCTGCAAACATCCAACAAACCAGACACTACCGGATAAAATCCAAAAACAGAACATACAAGGGCGTATAATCCGCCGCCGCGCGTTGCGTTTCTGGCGCGGCGGTCATTTCGGCGGCCATTGGCGAGCACTCCATGTCTTCTTCCGGCATCGATCCCAGACAATACGCGGCGGGGCGCGTCCCGCTTCCTGAAAACTTGTCCGCTGGGCAAAACGCGCGGGACGACGCGCGGTTTTCGGAGATGCGGCAGGAAATCGACAAGCTCACTTCGATCCAGCCCGACGCCGCCGGGCCGGACTGGGGCAAAGTGGCCGATCTCGGTGCCGAACTGCTGACCAATCTGGGCAAGGACATCAGCGTGGCTTCCTGGCTGGGCGCGGCCTTGCTGCATCTGAAAGGTGAAGAAGGCATTGCCGCCGGCGCGGTCATTCTGGCCGATCTCTGTTCGCTTTATTGGGAAACACTGGCCCCGCCGGCAGCCCGGCTGCGCGCACGCGTTGGCGCGGTCGACTGGTGGCAGAGTCAGGTGGAAAACTGGCTCGATACCGCGAAGCCGGAATTTCTTTCCGCCGGAGTCAAGACGGCAGCCGATGACGCCCTGCGTCTGCTGGACGACACTTTCAATAACGCCGGGCCGAACAGTTCGCTGCGCCTGCACGCCCTGCGCGCCCGCCTCGGACGTCTGCCCGCGCCGCCGGAAGCTGTGTCCGAGACTGCCAAGTCCGCCGCAACCGCCAAGCCCGCGCCCGACGCGGCGCAAGCCTCTGTTTCCGAATCCGCCGCGCGCGCGGAAAACACAGCGGCTTTGCCAGGCGCGCCAGCCATTGCGGGCGACGCGTCGTCAGGCGCGTTTCTTTCGGGATGTTCCCGCTTTTGTCTGGATGTGGCGGAAGCGCTGTTATCGCGCGACTTGTCGCTGCCAGCTTCTTATATTCTGCGCCGCACCGCGCTCTGGGGCGGTCTGACCAAACTGCCGCCCGTCGAGGGCGGACGCACTTCGCTGCCAGCGCCGGAAGACCATCTTTTGCCCGGACTGAGCGCGCTTTTTCACGCAGGAGAACATGAAAAAGTCGTGCGCAACGCCGAGTCGTATGCCAACGCCCATCTGTACTGGCTGGATTTGTGCCGCGTGTCCGCCCAGGCGCTGGCGGCGCTGGGCGCACCTTACGCCGCCGCCCGTCTGGCGCTGGAAGGCCAGGTCGCCGGGCTGTTGCTGCGCTTTCCTGAATTGTCCGCGCTGTCCTTTGCCGACGGCACACCTTTTGCCGACGGCGCGACCCGGCAATGGCTCTCCGGTCTGTCCGGTGCGGGCGCTCCCGCCGATCCGTTCGACGCCGAACTGGCCGCGGCGGCGGCCCATCCGCCCGCCGCCGCGCTGGACGCGCTGGGGCGTCTTCTGCTCCGGCATGTCGGCGACAAATACACGCTGACCCTGTATCGTTCGGCCTTTGCCGCCTGTCTCAAGGGCGAATTGTGGCCGCCCCTGCCTTTTCTCAGCGCGCGTCTGCTGGATCTGGTCGCGGCGCACGGTCTGGCCGCTTACGATCCGGTGGCCGCGGCAGAGGCGTTGTCGGCGGCGATTGAAGCGCTGACGGCCGCGCTGGCGGCGGACGCCGACAATACGCGGCTCCGGGAACAATACGCGCGGGTCGGAGTTATACTGGCTGGCCTGCAACCGCATCGTTTATTGCCGTCCAGCGGATAATCTGTAAAGATCGCACGACACGAACGACAAACTGTTTACACTCACGGCTTTTGTTCACAGTCTCATTTCAGGGAGGACGTATCTCATGGCAAGCGAAGGTTCGGTAGCCCCCAAGGAACGCATCAATATTGTCTACAAACCCGCCACCGGCGACTCTCAGGCGGAGGTGGAACTCCCGCTCAAACTGCTGGTTGTCGGCGATTTCACTCACGCCCAGGACGAGCGCCCGGTGGAAGATCGTCCCACGGTGGCGGTCGACAAGGATAATTTCAACGACGTGCTGAAAGCGCAGAATCTGAGTCTGGAACTGACCGTGCCCAATACCCTTTCCGGTCAGGAAGGCGATGAAATGGCGGTGCGTCTGGAGTTTTCCTCGCTCAAGGATTTCGAGCCGGATCAACTGGTGCAGAAAATCGAACCCTTGAAAAAACTGATGCAGCTGCGCGAAGCGTTGAAAGCGGTCAAAAGCCCACTCGCCAATACGCCGGCCTTTCGCAAACAGGTGCAATCCCTGGTTGACGATCCGGCGGCGCGCGAGAAGCTTTTGAAAGAATTGGGTCTGGAGAGCGAGAAGGAATAAACATGGCAACGGAATATCTGCAACAAACGGCCTCCGCCGCAACGGAAGCTGCTGGCGAACCCTCGCTTCTGGACGAAATCATTTCCGCCACTTCGCTCAAGCCGGGAGATGAGACCTATTCGATGGCCAAGAATGGGCTGGCGGCTTTCATTCAGGGTATCGCCAAACCGGAACGGGTCGGGGTAAAGGTTTCTGGACAACTGGTCGACGAATTGATCGCCGAACTGGACGCCCAGATTTCCAAACAGATGGATGTCGTCATGCACAATGCGGAGTTCCAGAAACTGGAATCGTCCTGGCGCTCGCTCAAGTTCCTGGTAGACCGCACCGATTTCCGGCAAAACAACCGCATTGAAATTCTGAACGTCAGCAAACAGGATTTGCTCGACGATTTCAGCGACGCGCCGGAAATCACCAAGAGCGGGCTGTACAAACATGTCTATACGGCAGAATACGGGCAGTTCGGCGGCAAGCCTTTTGGCGGCATTCTGGCCAACTACGAATTTTCTCCAAACGCGCCGGACATGGAGCTTCTCGGCTATACCGCCTCGGTCAGCACGATGGCGCACGCGCCCTTCATTTCGGCGGTCGCGCCATCGTTCTTCGGCATCGAGCGCTGGTCGGATCTGCCCAATCTGAAAGACCTGAAGTCCATTTTCGAGCAGCCGCAATATGCCAAATGGCAGTCTTTCCGCCAGAGCGATGACGCCCGTTCGGTGGGGCTGACCATGCCGCAATTCCTGTTGCGTCTGCCTTATTCGCAGGCCAACAATCCGACCAAAACCTTCAACTATGCCGAGACCATCCGCGATCACGACGCCGATTATTGCTGGGGCAATACGGCTTTTGCCTTCGGTACCAAACTGACCGACAGCTTTGCCAAATATCGCTGGTGTACCAACATCATCGGTCCGCAAGGCGGCGGCGCGGTGGAGGATTTGCCGTTGCATCAATACGGCGCTGAGGGCGACCTGCAAACCCGTATCCCGACGCAGACGCTGATTTCAGAACGTCAGGAATACGAACTGTCCGAAGAAGGCTTCATCACGCTGACCATGCGCAAAGGTTCGGACAACGCCGCCTTCTTCTCGGCCAATTCCTGCCAGAAAGCCAAGGAATTTCCCAATACCAAGGAGGGCAAGGAAGCCGAAACCAACTACCGTTTGTCTACCCAGCTGCCGTACATGATGATCATGAATCGGCTGGCGCACTACGTCAAAGTGCTGCAACGGGAAAACATCGGCACCTGGAAAGAACGCATCGATCTGCAAACCGAGCTGAACACATGGATCAGCCAGTACGTGACCGAAATGGACAACCCCACGCCTGATGTGCGCAGCCGCCATCCGTTGCGCATGGCGCAGATCGACGTGAGCGACGTGGCCGGCAATCCGGGATGGTATTCGGTGAGCATCAAGGCCAGGCCGCATTTCAAATACATGGGCGCGGACTTCACCCTGTCACTGGTCGGCAAGCTGGACAAGAGTTGATGAACAAGGCGATGCCGGAATCCGTTCGGCATCGTTCTTTTTTAATCTTTCCTTACAAGGAGCAATATCATGGCACTGACCGCGTATATGGCCGTCAAAGGCAAATCCCAGGGCGACATCAAGGGCGATTGTCCGCAAGGCGGCGACAAGAAAGACAAAATCCTGCTGTAC
>JAITNL010000112.1 GCA_031290495.1 Accumulibacter sp. | reverse complement strand
GTTGCCTTTTCACCACAATATATAGTGTTGCATGGACTGAGCAACCACCGCATATGGTATGAAAGATGGGTTGCAAAAGGGGCCGGAAATACGTCAATACTATTTGCGACTATCACCTTCTTTTATGGTTGGCAGTTCGTCATTGGCGCTCATTTCATTCTTCCTTGCTCCTTTCCATGAGGCGAATATCCAGGCTGTCGAACTGTTGCCGGATCTGGAAGAAGAACACGCCGAAAATGACCATGCCGACCATCACGTCGAGCGCGATGC
The DNA here is from genome assembly GCA_031290495.1 of Accumulibacter sp. Lineage (GTDB taxonomy): Bacteria > Pseudomonadota > Gammaproteobacteria > Burkholderiales > Rhodocyclaceae > Propionivibrio. The sequence goes on along the minus strand of JAITNL010000112.1, from coordinate 2,433 downwards.
CGAGTTCGACGACCATCGGCATTCCGTAAGTGGCGCTGGTGGCGGCGAAGAACAGGCCGTTTTCCATCGCCAGGAAAGCGATGACCTGGGGCACCGCCTTGCTGCGCGTGATCATCATCAGGAAGGACAGCAGGATGCAGGCCAGCGCGATGCCGATGGTGGCGCGCATGATCGTGCCCGAAAGATGCGAAATCGGTTGTGCCACGTTGAAGGCAATGACCACCAGCGCGATGCCGAAGAGCATCGTGGTCGGGATGTTGATGATCGTCTCGACGTCCCACTTGACCGACAGCTTGCGGATCAACCGATGCAGAATCCACGGCAGGGCGATGACCTTGAGCGTCAGGGTCAACGCCGCCGACCAGTAGAGGTGACTTTGGTGTGTGGTGTACGCGACGATCAATGTCGAAGCGGAGAGCGTCAGCCCCTGCATCATGAACAGATTGATCAGCGACAGGATGCGCCGCTGCGCCAGCATGGCGAAGCCGAGCAACAGCATGATCGCCGCGCAGAGATTGATGAACTGGCCGCCCAGCGCTGGGGAGATGCCAATCGAAAGCGTCATTTGCCGGCCTCCAGCAAGAGGTGCACGAGCATGGCCAGGACGGCCAGCAGAAACGCGGTGCCGAGAAATTCGGGGGCGCGGAAGATGCGCATCTTGGCGCTCAGCGTTTCGATCAGCGCCAGACCGAAGCCACCGACGACCAACTTGCCCAGCATGTAGCCGGTCGCGATCAGCAATGGCACCGGGTTTTCCGTCGTGGAGATGCCGACCGGAACGAACAGGGCGACGCCGAGGCAGGAATAGGCGAACAGTTTGAGCGCCGACGCCCATTCGATCAGCGCCAGATGCCGTCCGGAATATTCGAGAATCATCGCCTCGTGAATCATCGTCAGTTCCAGATGTGTCGTCGGATTGTCGATCGGCACGCGCGCGTTTTCGGCCAGCGAGACCATGACGAAGGCCGTTCCGGCGAAGGCCAGGCTGGGGTAGATGATGAAATCGGTGCGGGCCAGCGTGCCGACGATTGACGACAGCGAGGTCGAATGTGAAATCAGCGAGGCGGTGAAAAAAATCATCAGCAGCGCCGGTTCGGCGAGAAAGCCGATCAGCATTTCCCGGCGCGAACCAAGCGAACCGAAGGCGGTGCCGACGTCCATCGCGGCCAGCGCGATGAATACGCGGGCCAGCGCGAACAGACCGACAAAGGCGATGGCGTCGGCGGCGTCAGCCAGGACCAGGGTGGTGGAAAAGGTCGGCACGATGCCCGATGCCAGCACCATGCAGGCGAAGACGGCGTAAGGCGCGGCGCGGAACAGCGGCGAGGCGTTGTGCGCCAGCAGAACGTCCTTGTGGAACAGCTTGTGCAACGTGTAGTAAGTCTGCAGCAACGGCGGTGCCGAGCGGTTCTGCAGCCAGGCGCGGCATTGATTGACCCAACCGGCGAACAACGGCGCGAGCAGCAGGGCAGAGATCATCTCGATCAGTTGGGCGAAGATGGCGTAGTAGAAGTTCATCCGCGGGTCAGAGTCAAAAAGGGAGCTGGCACGGAAAAGCCGAAAAAGGACAGCGGCGCGCCGAAGCCCGGATGAGAAGGCGGGAAGACCGACCGCGTCCGTGCGCTATCCGCGTGGGCGCGCAAACGCCGGACGCCGCGCGCCACGAGTCGGAAGCGAAAGTGACGAGGATTCTGCGATACATAGAGGCAGGGTTGCACGGAAAATGAACATTCTAACAAAGCGCGGCGCGCGTTGGTATGGTCATGGAGAATGTCCCAGGCCATCGCGTGAATGCCATTGTCGTTGGCTGTTGCAAATAGTCGTTTACGATCAACAGGTTAGTGAAGAGCTGTTCACAGGCGGCTGATTTGTGTGGTTTTCTGTCTTTTTGGAGTTATCCATGAAGACGGAAGGCAGGCCGAGGTTGGCGGATGTATTTGTTTCGATCACGGATCCGGGACAGGCGGGCAAGGTCGAGTACGATCGGTGCGAATCGCTGGTGGCGGCGGTCAACGCCGTGTTGGTCGGAGCCGATACCTTTATCGGAATCGAGGCATGGGCCAAGGCGAAGCTCGACGGGGGCGGCGTTATCTGAACCCCGACGAATTGTCGCCGCTTCATCGGATACCTATCGGAATGGTGATAGTCAAAAAACCGGTTGAATTTGCGAAACCCATCCTGCGTTCTCCCGCAAGGGGAGAAGGGAAAGCTGACGCAGAAGGAAAATTTAGGGTAGGCGCGCGTTTGGACAAGCTGCGCGGCGACGCAATCTGGCTTATCCACGGTTTTCTGCCATTATTTTGACTATCACCTATTTTTTTGGTGATAGTCGCAAATAGTATTGACGTATTTCCGGCCCCTTTTGCAACCCATCTTTCATACCATATGCGGTGGTTGCTCAGTCCATGCAACACTATATATTGTGGTGAAAAG
>JAITNL010000100.1 GCA_031290495.1 Accumulibacter sp. | reverse complement strand
TCGATGGAAGGCCCGACGCCGATTTCCGCGCTGATTCACGCGGCGACGATGGTCACGGCGGGCATTTTCATGGTCGCGCGCATGTCGCCGCTGTTCGAACTGTCGGATACCGCGCTGTCGTTCGTCATCGTCATCGGCTCGATCACGGCGCTGTTCATGGGTTTTTTGGGCATCGTCCAGAACGACATCAAGCGCGTCGTGGCCTATTCCACGCTTTCGCAACTGGGTTACATGACCGTCGCGCTGGGCGCGTCGGCCTATTCCGTCGCCATTTTCCATCTGATGACGCACGCCTTTTTCAAGGCGCTGCTGTTCCTGGCGGCCGGTTCGGTGATCATCGGGATGCACCACGATCAGGACATCCGCAACATGGGCGGGCTGAGGAAATACATGCCAATCACTTGGCTGACCTCGTTGATCGGCTCGCTGGCGCTGATCGGGACGCCGTTCTTCTCCGGCTTCTATTCCAAGGATTCGATCATCGAAGCCGTCAAGCTGTCGCCTGTCACGGGTTCCGGATTTGCCTATTTCTCGGTGATGGCCGGCGTCTTCGTCACCGCGTTTTACTCCTTCCGCCTGTATTTTCTGGTGTTCCACGGTCAGGAACGTTTCGGTCACGCGCATGAGCACGGTCACGACGACCACGGCGAACACCACGGTCTCGCGCCCGGACAGAAACCGCGCGAGACGCCTTGGGTGGTAACTTTGCCGCTGATTCTGCTGGCGATTCCGTCGGTCTTTATCGGATACGTCACGATTGAGCCGATGCTCTTCGGCGACTTTTTCGGCAATGCCATTTTCACCAACGCCGAAGCGCATCCGGTGATGGAGGAATTGACGCGCGATTTCCACGGTTCGCTGGCGATGGCGCTGCACGCGGTTACGTCGCCGGTGCTCTGGCTGGCGATCGCCGGCGTGGTGTCGGCCTGGTTCCTCTATCTCAAGCAGCCCGGAATCCCCGCGACGATCAAGGCCGCTTGCGGGCCGATTTATACGCTGCTCGAAAACAAATATTATTTCGACAAGTTCAACGATGCGGTGCTCGCCGGCGGGGCGCGCCTGCTCGGCAAGGGCTTGTGGAAAGGCGGAGACGCCGGGCTTATCGACGGTCTGATCGTGGGCGGTTCGGTGCGTGTGGTGGGCGGGATCGCCCTGCTGGCGCGCCTGTTCCAGTCCGGTCACGTTTACCACTATGCCTTCACGATGATCTTTGGCGTCTGCGCGCTGCTTACCGCTTTCTGTGCGCTTCTTACTTTTTGGTTCCTGTGGCCTCTGGCCGTCTGAACCGATAAAAACTGGAAACACTATGTCAGGATTGCCGCTTCTCTCACTCGCCATCTGGGTGCCGGTTTTTTCGGGCTTCGTCGTGTTGTTTGCCGGAGCCGAGCGGAATTTCCCCATCGCGCGGACGCTCTCCATCCTCGGCGCGCTGGCCGGTTTGCTCGTGACCTTGCCGCTTTACACCGGCTTCGATACGACGACGCCGACGATGCAATTCGTCGAATTTCTGCCGTGGATCCAGCGCTTCGACATCAACTACCATCTCGGCGTCGACGGTATTTCGATGCTTTTTGTCATCCTCAACAGCTTCATTACCGTCATCGTGGTGCTCGCCGGCTGGAAGGTGATCCAGAGCCAAGTGGCGCAGTACAACGCCTGTTTCCTGATTATGTCGGGCCTGCTCAACGGCATTTTTACCGCGCTGGACGGGATGTTGTTTTACGTCTTCTTCGAGGCTTCGCTGATTCCGCTGTATCTGATCATCGGCGTCTGGGGCGGTCCGCGACGGGTTTACGCCGCGTTCAAGTTCTTCCTGTTTACCTTGACGGGATCGCTGTTGTTCCTCGTTTCGCTGATTTACCTGTACATCGATTCCGGCAGTTTCGCCATCCTGGATTGGCACCAAATGCCGCTTTCGCTGGAGGCGCAGCAATGGATATTCCTGGCCTTCCTGGCGGCCTTCGCGGTCAAGGTGCCGATGTGGCCGGTGCATACATGGCTGCCGGATGCCCACGTCGAAGCGCCGACCGGCGGTTCCATCGTACTGGCCGCCATCGCCCTGAAACTTGGCGCGTATGGCTTCGTGCGCTTTTCGCTGCCGATTGCCCCCGATGCCGCGCACGCCTTTTCGGGACTGATTCTTGGCCTGTCGCTGATCGCCGTGGTGTACATCGGTTTTGTCGCGCTGGTGCAGGAGGACATGAAAAAACTCGTGGCGTATTCGTCCATCGCGCACATGGGTTTTGTGACGCTCGGTTTTTTCATTTTCAGTCCCCTGGGAATGGAAGGCGCGCTGGTGCAAATGATTTCGCACGGATTCGTCGCCGGCGCGATGTTCTACTGCATCGGCGTGATGTACGACCGGGTGCATTCGCGTTTGATCGCGGATTACGGCGGCGTGGTCAATACGATGCCGAAATTCGCCGCCTTTTTCATGCTCTTTGCCATGGCCAACGCCGGTTTGCCGGCCACATCGGGCTTTGTCGGCGAATTTATGGTGATCATGGCCTCGGTCAAGTTCAATTTATGGATAGGCTTCATCGCGGCATCGACCCTGATTCTCGGCGCCGCTTACACTCTGTGGATGTACAAACGGGTGATTTTCGGCGCCGTGGGAAACCATCATGTCGCCAAGCTCTCCGACATCACCGCGCGCGAATTTCTGGTGCTCACGCTGCTCGCGGTTGGCGCGCTGGGACTTGGTTTATATCCGCAGCCCATTACCGAAGTCATGCACAGCTCGGTCGACGAGTTGCTGCGTCACATCTCCATCAGCAAGATCCAATAATTGGTATTCGCTATGACGCTTGCCGAAATGCAATTTGTTGTGCCCGGACTGGGCATCGCCAGCGCCGAGATTTTTGTGCTGGCAATGGCCTGCCTGATCCTGATCGTCGACCTGTTCGTCAAGGACCGGAACAGAACCGTCACCTACGTCCTGACGCAGCTGGCGCTGGCCGGAGCGGCGGTCTTGACCTTAGTGATCGCCAATAATACAGGGACGGTCGCCTACACCTTCGGCCACATGTTCGTCAGCGATCCGATGGGCGATCTGCTGAAATTCCTGGTTTGCGTCAGCGTCATCTTCGTTCTGGCCTATTCGCGCGTTTACGTTCTGGATCGCCCGGAGATGGCCAAGGGCGAGTTCTACGTGCTGGGTCTGTTCGCCACACTTGGCATGATGGTAATGATTTCGGCCAGCCATCTGCTGACGGTTTATATCGGCATCGAATTGCTGTCGCTGTCGCTCTACGCCCTGGTGGCGATGAACCGGAACTCGGTGGCCGCGACGGAAGCCGCGATGAAGTATTTCGTGCTCGGCGCGTTGGCTTCGGGTCTGCTGCTCTACGGCATGTCGATGCTCTACGGCGCGACCGGAACGCTTGAGCTTCCGGCGCTTTCCGAGCGTCTGTTCAGTGGCGAAGGGTTCGACTGGTTCATTGTCTCCTTCGGCCTGATTTTCCTGGTCGCCGGAATCGCCTTCAAACTGGGCGTGGTGCCTTTCCACATGTGGATTCCCGACGTCTATCACGGCGCTCCGACGGCCGTGACGCTGTTCATTGCCAGCGCGCCAAAGCTGGCGGCGTTTGCCGTGGTGATCCGCGTGCTGGTCAACGGGCTGATGGCTGTTGCCATCAACTGGCAGATGATGCTGATCGTCGTGTCCGTGTTGTCGATGGCGGTGGGTAATTTCACCGCCATCGCGCAAACCAACATCAAGCGCATGTTGGCGTATTCCGCGATTTCACACATGGGATTCATGCTGCTTGGCTTGGCCACCGGCTTCATCGTCGAGGGCGATGATCGTTTCTTCCTCTTTCATGCCTTTGCTTCGTCGATGTTCTATGTCGTGACCTATGTCATCGCCAGCCTGGGCGCTTTCGGAACGATCCTTCTGCTCTCCCGCGCGGGCTTTGAAGCAGACCAAATCAGCGACTTTGCCGGCTTGAACAAGCGTAATTCCTGGTACGCGGCAATCATGATGATGATGATGTTCTCGATGGCCGGGATCCCGTTTTTTGTCGGCTTCTTCGCCAAATTCTCGGTATTGCAGGTGGCCGTTGCCGCCGGGTATCTGTGGCTGGCGCTGTTGGGCATCTTTTTCTCGCTGATTGGCGCCTACTATTACCTGCGTGTCGTCAAGGTCATGTATTTCGATCCGCCGGCAAGCGCCGAGCCGATCAAGGCCACGATCGACGTGAAGCTGCTGCTGTCGCTCAATGGCCTGGCGGTCGCCTTGATCGGCATCTTCCCGAACGCGCTGATGATGCTCTGCGCCCAGAGTTTGGCCGATTCCATCGTCTTTTGACTTACGGCCATTTTGTGAATCGGCGACGCCCTGCGTGACGGGGCGTTTTATTTTCCTCTTTGATTTTTGTGAAATGAAAACACGACATCCAGAAGACTATGCCCACCTTGCCGAGACGCCGATTGAAAGCACCCAGGTATTTCGCGGCAAGCTCCTCGACGTTCGTCTGGATCGGGTTCGCCTGCCGGACGCCAGCGAGACCACGCGCGAGTACATAAAACACCAGGGCGCTGTCGTCGTGATTCCGGTGCAGGGTGACGGCAAACTGATTTTTGAGCGCCAGTTTCGCTATCCCGTCGGCTGTCCCATGATTGAATTTCCCGCCGGAAAGATCGATCCCGGAGAGCTTGTCGAAAATACGGCCAAGCGGGAACTGCTCGAAGAAACCGGCTTCATCGCCAGTGAATGGCGGCATCTGGGCGTCATGCGTCCCTGCATCGGGTATTCGGACGAACGCATCGAAATCTTTCTGGCGCGAGGACTGGTCGCGCAGGGCGGGCAAAACCTGGATCACGGAGAATTTATCGACCTGCTGAAACTGACGCTGGAAGAAGCCGCGCAGTCGGTTCGCGACGGAGAAATCACCGACGCCAAGACGATTGCCGCGCTATTCTGGGCCGAAAAAGTGATTTTTTCGCACTGGTGAACCGTGAGAACAGTCGATGTATTTGCGCCATATGTTCAGCGCAAATCCTGAGATAATGGCGGCTGGTATTGATGCAGAAACGGAATGGTGACGTCTGAATGATACCGTACCTTTAGCATTTTCACCATTCATCCTGAAAATGACAGAATCATGGCAACGCAGGCAAAAGATTTCGAGCTGATCGCGGTCTTCACGCGGAATGGATTCCGCGTCGAGAAGGAAGCGGCGCAGGCCAGGGACTTGTGGTGCGATGAGGCGCTGGCGCACGGCTTCGAGACACAGCCGCTCAAGACTCTGTACGACTTCGGTTTTTCCGAACGGGCGGCGCATCTGTCGCCGTCGATGAGTTTTCTCAAGAAGCTGGCGGAACGTTTCGCGCATGAAGTCTCGCACGATGGCGACCTGGCGCTGACTCGCCGGGCCGGCCGGGCGGACGCGCAGGCGCTCGCGGAACTGCTCCAGGAAACCCCTTATGCCGTCGGCGTGGAATTTGTCGACGAGGCCTGGCTGAGAAACGTCTGGTGGCAGCTCTCGGAAATCTTCGATGCGGAATTTGCGGCGTTTTCCGGCACGCCCGAGGATTATTTCAGGAGCAAAAACCCCGCGCTGAACGCGGTGGGGCGCGTGTTTTTCCACCTGGTCGAGCATAAGACCGAGAGCTATCCCTTCGCCTTTCTCGCCACCTACAGCACTTCCGGAAAAAAGGACGCCGTCGCGCATCTGCCGCTGAAAAACGCGCTGATCGAAAACAAGGGCGATCAGGGCAAGCTGCTGTCGCTGCTGGCGACGGTGAGCAAGGCGGCGGAGCGCAGCGAATTTATCTCAGGCCTGACCGAGAGCGGCGAACTGTTCTCGCCCTTGGGATTCACCGCGGCGGACGCCTACACCTTTCTCCGGGAGATGCCGCTTTACGAGGAGTGCGGCATCGTCTGCCGGATGCCCGACTGGTGGAAGCGGCGGGCCGGCGCCCGGACCATCCTGTCGATCGGCGGGAAAAAGCCCGCCGCGTTCGGGATCGAGGCGCTGCTCAGGTTCGATCCCGCGATTTACATCGACGACGTGGAAGTGAGCCGCGAAGAAGCGGAAGAAATCCTCGCCATGTCGGCCGGGCTTTCGTTCATCAAAGGCAAGTGGGTCGAGCTGGACCGCGAAAAGCTGCAAGCGGCGCTGAGCGCCTTCGACGAAGCCGGGCGCATGCAGGGCATGAGTTTTGCCGAAGCCATGCGCCTGCAAATGGGCCTCTCGGACGCCAGCGCGCGGTTTGGCGACGGCGTCGAAGTCACTCACGGTGAATGGCTGAACGCCGTCCGCTCGCGGCTGATGAATCCTTCCGGCGTGGACGGCCTGATCCCCGGCAAGGATTTCCACGCGCAATTGCGCGCCTATCAGCAGACCGGCCTGAACTGGCTGGGGAGCATGAAGGAACTGGGCTTCGGCGCCTTGCTGGCCGACGATATGGGTCTCGGCAAGACGGTGCAGGTGCTGGCCCTGCTCGACGCGCTGCGCGAGCGGCGTCCGAAAGGGAGCAAAGTGCGGGGAATCAAGAGCCTGCTCGTGGTTCCCGCCTCGCTCCTGCCGAACTGGCGAAGCGAAACGGAAAAATTCGCGCCACGCCTGAAGATTTCGGTCGCCCATCCGGTGAGCCGTGAGGGGAGCCGCGCGTTTTCGCTGGACGACGCGGACGTGTTCATCACCACCTACGGCATGGTTCCGCGTCTGGAGGCGCTGGCCGAACCGATCTGGGACCTGTTGATTCTCGACGAGGCACAGGCGATCAAGAACCACGGCTCGCAGCAGACCAAGGCGGTCAAGAATCTGCGCGCCGCGACGCGCATCGCCATGACCGGCACGCCGGTCGAAAACCGTCTGTCCGACCTGTGGTCGATCTTCGATTTCCTGAACCGGGGCCTCTTGGGAACGAGCAAGGAATTTTCGGACTTCGCCAAGAAACTGGCGGAAAACGGAAACGGCTACGGCAAGCTGCGCGAGACCGTCGGGCCGTTCATTCTGCGCCGCCTCAAGACCGACAAGACGATCCTCTCGGACTTGCCGGACAAGGTCGAGATGCGCGCCTTCGCCTCGCTGACGAAGAAGCAGGCCGTGCTTTACGAGGCGCTGGTGAAGGACATGGCCGCCGCGCTGCAAAACAGGGACATCGCCTCCATCGCGCGGCGCGGCTTGGTGCTCGCCGGCATCACCAAGTTCAAGCAGATCTGCAACCATCCCGATCAGTATCTGGGGCAGGGCGCTTTCGACGCCCGGCACGGCGGAAAATTCGAGGTGCTCGCCGAGATTTGCCAAACGATCCGCGAAAAGCGCGAGCGCGTCCTGGTGTTCACGCAGTTCAAGGAAATCGTCCAGCCCCTCGCCGATTTTCTCGCAACGATCTTCGGACGGCGCGGGCAGATTCTCCACGGCGGAACGCCGGTCGCCAAACGCGGCGAACTGGTCAAGACCTTCAACGGCGACGATTATGTCCCGTTCATGGTGCTCTCGCTCAAGGCCGGCGGCGTCGGCCTGAACCTGACGGCGGCGAATCACGTCGTGCATTTCGACCGCTGGTGGAATCCGGCGGTCGAAAATCAGGCGACCGACCGGGCGTTCCGCATCGGGCAGCGGAAAAACGTCATGGTGCATAAATTCGTGACCACCGGCACGATCGAGGAAAAGATCGACAACATGCTCGAAGAGAAGCGCAAGCTGGCGGACGAAATCGTTTCCGCGAGCGCCGGCGAGAAATGGATCACCGAGATGAGCAACAGCGAATTGATGAATCTGTTTGCCCTGGAGACGTGAGATGAGCTGGTTTGCCTTTCGGCCCTATGTCCCGGTGGCCAAAAAGCGGGCGGATGCCCAGAAGAAAATCGCGGCGCTCGGCAAGACCGAAAAGCTGTCGCCGGTCGTGATCTCCGGCAAGAAAATCGCCAGAACCTGGTGGGGCGCGTCGTGGTGCGCGAACCTGGAACGCTACGCCGATTATGACAATCGTATCGAACGTGGCCGATCCTACGTGCGCAACGGGCAAGTGATCGATCTGTCCATCGCCGACGGCAAGGTCACGGCGAGAGTGATGGGGTCGGAACTGTATCGCGTCGAGATCGCGATCGACGGTCTTGCCAAAAAAAAATGGCGCGCGGTCGCGCAACAGGTAGGTCGGCGCATCGACGGCATGGCCGAACTTGTCGAGGGAAAATTCCCGGAAGAACTCTGCGAGATTTTCATGCGTCAGGGCGATGGCCTGTTTCCTTCGCCGCGTGAAATTCACATGCAGTGCAGTTGTCCCGATTACGCTGTCATGTGCAAGCACGTGGCGGCCGCGCTTTACGGCATCGGGGCGCGTCTGGACGACGATCCGCTGCTGTTTTTCAAACTGCGCGCCATTCCTTTCGAGGAATTGCTGAAAAAGTCGGTGGACGAGAAGATGAAGAACCTCTTGAAGAACGCGAACCGGAAAACGGATCGCGTGCTGAAGGGCGACATCGTCAGGATTTTTGGCCTGTGAGTCATGGATTCGGCGGGTTGTGTTGGATACGGAACGCGAGAGCGCGCGGCGCGATGACAATGTTATATTTACGGAAAGTGAAATGATCACGCACATGATGTTTTCACTCAAGCCAAAGCGCTTTCCGTCAACTGGCGTTGCACCGCGCGCCGAAGACCAGCTCGCCTTTATCCTTTAATTTCGGTGTGACTGACTACTGGTTTCCAGGATTTACGATGTCTGCCGTCCACGTCCCCTGCATCGACGAACTCCGAACGCGGCGCGGTTTCGCCCGCGCGGCGGCCGGCTATGACGCGACGGCGGTATTGCAGCGCGAGATCGCCGCGCGCATGTTGGCGCGGCTCGACTACGTGAAAATACAACCCGGCGTCATTATCGATCTCGGTTGCGGCACCGGCGCCAGCCTGGCCGCGCTCGGTGAGCGCTATCCGCAAGCGCGGATCGTTGGCGTCGATGTCTGCGAGGCGATGCTGCGGGTCAATGCTCGCCAGCGTTCGCGGCTGCGCTGGCTGCTGCCTTTTCTGCGCGGCCCGAAACGCGCGTCGCTGCTGGCGGCGAACGCGCGAATGCTTCCGTTGGGGACGGGCGTTGCCGGTTTCGTGTGGTCCAATCTGATGCTGCATTGGCTGGCCGATCCGCTGGCGGGGCTGCGCGAAACGCACCGCGCGCTGGAAACCGGCGGTCTGCTGATGTTTTCCGTCTTCGGGCCGGACACCCTGAAAGAACTGCGCGCCTGTTTTTCCGACGGCCATGAACACACCTTGCGTTTCATCGACATGCACGACTACGGCGACATGCTGGTCGAATGCGGTTTCGCCGATCCGGTGATGGATGTCGAACGTCTGACGCTGACGTATCCGTCGCCGGAAGCGCTTTTCGCCGAACTGCGCCAAAGCGGCTCGACCTGCGCGACGCCCGGTTCCCGGCGCGGTCTGATGGGACGGCGGACGTGGCGGAGTGTTTGTGACGCGTATGAAAAGCGGCGCGTCGAAGGGCGTCTGCCGGTGAGCTTCGAGGTGATCCACGGCCACGCCTGGAAAGCCGAACCACGGAAAATCGCGGATGGACGGGCGGTGATCCGTTTTGCCGCAAAGCCCAATCCCAATCACGATCCCGGATATTTGGCGGGTAAGGGCGGGTAAGGGCAGGCAAGCGGCGGAAAACCCGCCGCGTTTCGCCTCTCCGGGACAACATAAAAACCGCAGTCTTTACTCCAGAGTAATCTCGGCTACCAGTTGCGCCGCATCGTCAAATTCGCCGACTATAATCTGTTCGGATATGGCTTCCAGGGCTTCTCTTACGGGAGCGCTTACCGTCATGGCCGTCAATTCGTTCATGACATCGTCAATGACGGTCACGTCCAGGGCGTCCATCGCGTCACGCAAGCGTGCCAATTGCGCCTTCACCAGCGCGACATCGGTCAGATTTTTCGCCGCCGCCGCGTCTTTTTTCGCGTCAATGGCTTTCAACATCTGTTCGATACGGTCGAGCAACGGTTCCAGCGTCACGATGAATGGATAAACATTCGCGGCGACGAAATCCGAGTCATTCCTTTTTGCGGCAAATTCAAGCGCTTGGGCCTGTTCCGAGACCGGTATCGAACCGATGCTGGCCGAGGCCGCTTTCAGCGCATGGACGTAGATGGCGAACAGCGGCAGATCGCCATCGGTAAAGGCCTGGCGGAGCTGGCCGATTTTCTCGCGGCCATCCTTGCAATAGGTTTTCAGAACCCTGAGATACGCGGGTACGGAACCCCCCGACATGGTCACGCCGGTATTGGTGTCCAGCCCTTCGACGACGATATTATCGCCGTCCTTGTTGTCCCGCGTTGCTTCTTCACTGAGCGGGACGTATTTCTCTTTCTTTTCCTTGGGCAGCCACTTGTCGAGGATGCGCTCCAGTTTGACCACGTCGATAGGCTTGGACAGATAGTCGTTCATGCCATTCTGGAGGAATATTTCTTTCATTCCGGAAACGGCGTTGGCGGTCAGCGCGATAATGGTCAGGTTACGGAAACGCTCGCCCGCAATGGCGCGGATACGGAAGGTGGATTCGATGCCATCCATTTCGGGCATCATGTGATCCATGAAGACAATGTCATAAGCGTTGGTCTGCACCAGATCGATTGCTTCTTTACCGCTCTGGCAGGTATCGACCTGTATCCTGTAGAACTGGATCAGCCCTTCGGCCACCATCAGGTTCGTGGCGATGTCGTCTACCACCAACACGCGCGCTGAAGGCGCGATGAAATGCGAAGATGTTGCTTCTTCATCCATGCTCACGGCCATTTCTTCATCGTTCAGAACATTGGCCAGTGAAATGGAATGGACAGGTACGGGAAGCATGCGCACATTCTGGGACGTGACCGGCGCGCCGTAATTGGCGATGGAAACCAGGCAGGTCTGGTAGTTCATCTTGTCCAGAACCTTGACCACGTTGTCGAGTACCTCGTGCGCCACGAAAACGTGGGAATAACGCTTTGTTTCGCTCTCCAGCAGCGCTTCATAAAACGTGGATGGCAGACGTACCCAGCGCGTGGAAACGCCCAGACATTCCAGCGAAGTCATGATGTTCTCGCCGCGCATTTTCTGCTCTTCGTAAAGCAGTACGCTGATCGCGCCGGGTTCCCGCACTTCGGCAATGCACGTCGGGTCGATGATTTTTTGCGGCAAGGTCACGACGAAGGTGCTGCCTTTGCCGTACTCGCTGGTGAAAGTTATTTCACCGTTCATCGCGTGACACAGACTTTTGGCGATGACCAGCCCCAGACCGGTTCCTTCGGTTCCCTTGTTGGTGATTCTGTCGACCTGCGTGAAGCTGTCGAACAGTTTTTCCATGTCCAGTTTCTTGATGCCGACGCCGCTGTCCTGGATCGAAATGACCAGTTCGACCTGGTTCGCGCCCACGTCACGTCCCGAAGAGACGATAGAGAACAGCACGAACCCTTCCTTGGTATATTTCACCGCGTTGGTCAGCAGATTTGTAATGATCTGACGAACCCGCACTTCATCGCCATAGACACTGCTTGGCAAGGCGGGATCAACGAAAGCGAAGAGTTGAATGGGTTTTTCCATCACGCGCACTTGCACGATATTCAACACATCGTTGATCACGGAAGCGAGAAGATACTCGATCGGCATGATTTCCATCCTGCCGGATTCGATTTTCGAGAAGTCCAGAATGTCGTTGATGATGGAAAGCAGGAAGACGCCCGAACGTTTTATCTCGGCGATGTGTCCGAGCGCCGCCGGTTTTCCGTATTCGCGTTCCGCGAGCACGCTCATGCCGATGATGGCGTTCATTGGTGTGCGGATTTCATGGCTCATGTTGGCGAGGAAAGCGCTTTTGGCCTCGCTGGCCGCGTTGGCTTCCTGTACCGCGTTCTCCAACTTCAGCTGAGTGGAACGCAATTCCTTTTCCGCGTTAACGTGAACTGAAACATCGCGCGCAACGCCAAGGATGCCCAATAACTTGCCGTTATCGAAAATGGCCGTGCGCGCGGTATCCAGAATTTCGACGTGACCGTCGGCGAATGTCACCGTCTGTTCCAGACGGGACGGTATGCGCATTTCCGTGGCGATGGCATCGAGCCTGGCGTCGTCCGCGACAAAATCCGCATCGAAAAAATCCTCCGCGCGTCCAAACAACATGTCATTGGGCGCTCGTCCCGACATGCCAGCAAAGCGCGGATTGACCACCAGATAAAGCCCTTCGGAGTTCTTGTACCAGAGAAGATCGGGCGAAGAAGCAAATATGGTGCTCAACAGGGTATGCTGCTGCTCGACCTTTCTTTGCTCTTTGACGATATCCGTGACATCGGTGGAGGTTACGATATACCCCACGGCGGCGCCGTTTCCGTCCCGTAAATAATCCGCCTTTCCCTTGTAATAGCGCTGCAATGGTTCAAGGAAAACAACCGTAGACTCGCGCTTTTCCAGAAAAGCCTCAATTGGTGAAGAAGGAGAATTTGCCTGGTAAATGCCAAAATCATCATAGGACTTGCCGATGATTTCTTCCAGTGGATGCCCGACGACCTTCACGCCAGCATCGTTTATATAGATGATTTTTTTCTGCAAATCCATGATGGTCAAAGGCGTGACGACGCTGTTCACTATATTGTCGGCCATTTCGTCGAAAGCGTCGGCGAGCGCCCCGATTTCATCCTTGATGGGCGCGTTGAAACGGAACTGGCGTTCGCCCGAGCGGAAACGGGAAATGCCGTTGATGAGCAAGGTAAGGCTGCGGGTGAAAAGCGCCGCCAACCAGATGGCTACAAAGATGACCAGCAAAATCAACAGGCCGGTGCTGACGCTCAGATGCATGGCCGTATTCAACAGGTTGCCGCTGATGGATTTTTGCGCGGCTTGCGCCATTCCCCCCAATTCACGATCCGTGGTTGCGATGAACGCGGCGATGGTGTCCTTGGTCTTGTTGGCTGGACGATGAAAATCCTCGACCTGGGCGCCAATGGCGACGAAACCGAAACCGCGCGGTGATTTTCCATATTGGCCGGTGTAATACTGAATCGCGGCGGCGGTATTGAGTTTCCACAACCCGCTCCAGTAAATGAGGAACGACCCCGCGCCTCCCTTGGCTGTCAGATCGAACCAGCCGGTGCACTGGGGGGCAAAATTCAGATACCGGCAATCGAGTCCCACCAAACCCTGCTCCGTCAATTGGGGAGCTGGCTTTTTGTTGTTGGACTGCTCGACAAAAGTGGGAACGTCCTTGATGAAATCCTTATAACTCAGCCCGCTCGCCTGCCATTCGTTATAAATACGGTCTTCGAGCCAGGGCACCTGCGGATCGCCGGTTTCGGGATCGTAGCCGGCAATGGAAAAATGGCGCGGATGAACGATGCTGCGGCCTTTGTGATCCCAGATAAAGGCGTAATTGCCCTCATACGCGCTTGAGAGTTCCGTGTAGCGCTCGAACGTTGGCATGATGTGGGAAGTAAATTCCATGATGTGATCGTGGTCCAGGGCCAGGGTCACATAGCCGACGATCTTGCCGTTTTCCACCACCGGCGTGGCCCAGCGCACAATTCCCTTGAAACGTTTGCCAAACGGATTTTCCTGGCCGGCGTAGGCCGATTCCCAGGGATTGAATGGCTCGCCCGCCTTGGCCGCGGTCGCCGGCGTATACATGCCGATGACCCTGGACGGCACATACGCGCCGATCACGTCGGAAACATAAATTTCCCCAGGCGAGAGCTTTTTCAATTCGCTGAAATAGTTTTCCGCGCGAACATAGGTATTGCGGCGATCGGAGATGTTCCGCAGTTCCGTGTTCATGCGCGGCGACGTGGTGATTTTGAGACGCTCCTGCCCACGCAAATCAACAAAGGTGATTTCCAGATACAGCGGACGGCTTTCATATTCGAACGCTTCCGGGGGGCGGTAATGGAAACCGTGTTCGTTTTCCTTGTTGGACGACGTTTGCGGAGAAAAGCGGGGATCGTACGAATCCCTGTCTACGGGACGCCAGGCGCTTTGATTGTCAGTCAGATCCCATTTGCCCCGGATAACCAGATTGCTGCGCAGCAACTCGACGAAGTTGCGATAAACATCCTCGGTTCTTGGCAGGGCGGCGACCGTCAGAATATCGCTGTCGCGGGCGTAAAGGAAACTCGCCACCTGGCACGCCGTATCGGTGGTGATGCGCTCTATTTCGTCGGTGGCGCGTTCGTCCAGCGACGCCACCGCGTCCTCCACCGCAACATCTCCGGCGTGCGAAAGCGCGGCGTTGGCCTTTTCGGTGATCTCGCTGGTGCGCGAACGCAACTCTTCCCCCAGCAACCACGATTGCCGCCAGGCGACGATTGCGAGCAAGACAAGAGGGAAGACCTTGATGATGACGAACAAGGCAATGAGTTTGCCGCGCATTCCCATACCCAAACGCTTGAAAACGCGCTCCATCACCAAGAGCCAACGACTGACCGCAGGTTTCATAAATAAATAAACGGATATCTTTGATCGGCGGATTTGCGCATTGAAAACGGCGCCACCGGAGTCTTTCCGACCGTTTTTCTGCTCAAATCACTTGCCGTGATATTATCACTTTCGCCCCCCTTCTTGTTTGCAACCCCCGCCTCCTTCGTTCAAGGCGCGCGGACAGCGCGGCAATGGAGGCGCGCCGAAACGGTCAGTCGCCGATCGTCAGCAAGAATCCACCGCCCCAAAGGGCGTGATTTCAAACCGGAGTTGGTTTTACGATGAAAACTGAATTGTCGTTTGAATTTTATCCGCCGCAAACGCCGGAAGGCGTCGAAAAATTGCGCGCGGCGCGCGCCAGACTGGCCGCGCTGAAGCCGGAATTTTTCTCCGTTACTTTCGGGGCCGGCGGCTCGACGCGCGAGCGTACCTTCGCCATCGTCAACGAAATCGCCGCCGAGGGTCATCAGGCCGCGCCGCACCTGTCCTGCGTCGGCACGACGCGCGCGGGCGTTCGCGCCATCCTCGGCGACTACATCGGTGCCGGTATCCGCCGCATCGTCGCGCTGCGCGGCGATCTGCCTTCCGGCATGGCCGAGACCGGCGAGTTTCACCACGCCGACGATCTGGTCAGGTTCATCCGCGCCGAAACCGGCGATCATTTTCACATCGAGGTCGCCGCGTATCCGGAATGGCACCCGCAAGCCCGCACCCCGACCGACGATCTGAAAGCTTTCGCGGGCAAGGTCAAGGCCGGCGCGGACTCGGCGATAACGCAATATTTTTACAACGCCGACGCCTATTTCCATTTCGTCGACGCCGCGCGCGCGCTTGGCATCGACGTCCCGATCATTCCCGGAGTCATGCCGATCAGCGGTTTTACCAAGCTCGCCCGTTTCTCTGACGCCTGCGGTGCCGAACTGCCGCGCTGGATGCGCCGCAAGTTCGAGAGTTTTGGCGACGATGTCGACGCCATCCGCGCTTTCGGTCTCGACGTCGTCACCGACCTATGCGCGCGCCTGTTATCCGGCGGCGCTCCCGGTCTGCACTTTTACACCATGAATCAGGCGGGACTGGCGCTGGAAATCTGCCGTCGGCTTGGCGCTCTGGAAACCGCTGAATAAACTGACTTCGCAGCCAACATCGCGTCGCGCGGCGGTCTGTCTTGTCGGGGTTCGCTTTGCTCACCCCGACCCGTGATCCGGTTCGCCCGCGCTACATTCCAGCTGGTGTCGCGCCGGAACTGGAATCGGCGCGGTGCTCTTCCAGATAGCGGCGGGTATCCTCGGCGTTCATCGGGGCGGCGTGGTGGAAGCCTTGAATGATTTCGCAATGCAGGGATTCAAAGTAGCGCCATTGTTTTTCGGTTTCCACACATTCGGCGATCACGCGCAGATGCGCGGCATTGGCGACCGAGGCGATGGTGGAAATCATGGTGTCGACCCGTGCGTCGTCAATTTTCGAGGTGAGCGCATGTCCGATCTTGATGGCGTCGACCGGGTATTCCAGCAGGTTGGTCAGCGCGGAAGGTTCGGCTTGCAGCTTGTCGATGATGATCTGTACGCCCAGACCGCGCAGGTGTTTGATGGCGCGCACCGACTGCATACTGTTCCTTAGCAGCACGTATTCCGAGATTTCAATGGCCAGACAGGAAGGCGGCAGATCGTATTGTTGCAAAATGCGTTCGACTTCGCCCACAAATTCGACGCAATCGAGCTGCGCCTGGGAAATGTTGACGGAAACGCGGCCAAACGACAGCCCCGCGTTCAGCCAGTCCTTGGCATTGGCGCAGGCCATGTCGAGCATTTGCATGTCGATTTTCGCCAGCAGCCCGCATTGCGCGGCGGGTTCGATGAAGTTTTCCGGCGACAGCAGCTGACGCTCCGGATGCAGCCAGCGCGCCAGCGCTTCGAGATATAACACTTGCCGCGCGTTGGTGTGGAACATTGGCTGAAAGTACGGTTCGATCTGGTGTTCGGCCAGCGCGGTATACAGTTCGTCGATGAGGCGGTCGGTTTCGGCGATCTTGTCGTGCAGACTGAGTTCGAAGAAGCGGTAACGCATTCCGCCAGACGACTTGGCGAGATACATCGCGGCGTCGGCGTTCTTGATCACATCTTCCATTCCCTCGGGCGCGTTGTTCTGGTGGTCGGGGAAGGTGACGATGCCGATGCTGCTGAAGATTTTCAGTTCGTGCCCGCACAGCATGGCTGGTTGCTGCAGTTTGTCGAGAATGTCCTGCGCCAGTATGGCGGCGCGTTCGGGGCGGTCCATGTCGACCATGATCACGGCAAATTCGTCGCCGCCCAGCCGCGCGGCGGTGTCGGTGGCGCGTATCCGTTCCCGCAAAGTGTTTGCCATGTGGACCAGCAGCGCGTCGCCGACCGCGTGCCCCAGAACGTCGTTGACCTGCTTGAATTTGTCGAGGTCGAAAAAGAGCAGCGCGCCGTATTTCCCGGAACGTTTGCTTTGCGACATGGCGCGATACAGCTGCTCATTGAACAGGCTGCGATTGGCCAGCCCGGTCAGCGGATCGTGATGCGCCAGATGTTGCAGCTGGACCTGCGCCTCGCGGCGCGCCTCCACTTCGCTGGAAAGCTCGGCGGTGCGTTCGGCGATGCGCTGTTCCAGCGTGTTGTGCATCTCGCGCAATTCGTGTTCGGTCTTGCGGCGCACTTCGTTTTCACGCTGCAACTCGGTCATGTTGGCGTTCAGCGTGTCCGCCATTTCGTTGAACGTGGCCGCCAGCGAAGTGATTTCATTTTTGTAATTGAAAGAAAAACGGAAGTCCTTTTCGCCGACGCGGAAACGCTTGAAACCATCATTGAGCCAGCCGAGTTTACGGGACAGATAGGACGCCATCCAGATGGCGATGACGATGACCAGAACGATCAGCACGAACGTCGATTCCGCCAATTTGATCGCCGTGCCGTGCATGTTGTTGCGCAATCCCATGTCGGCAATCACGCCGTGGTTGAGCATGTCGCCGTTGACGGTCTCGATGAGGTCGTCGATGTGTCTGCTGGATTCGGTGGCGGCGCGGTGGAAATCGGCGGCGTTGGCGCCGATGGTAACGATGCCGAACCCGCGTTTGTTGCCCGCCGCTTGCTGACTGTATTGCCCGGTGTAATAGGGAATCGCCGCGATGGCGATCAGCTTCTGCAGACCGTCCCACAGGATCGGAAAGGAGCCGGAACCGCCGCGTCCGGAAAGGTTGTAACAGCCCGCGCACTGCGGGGCGAAATTGAGCCAGCGGCAGTCAAGCCCGACGTTGCCGTTCATGATCGATTCTTTCGCCGGTTGGCGGCTTTGCGACTGATCGGCGAAAGTCGGCGCGGTGGTCATGAATTCGCGCCAGGGTTTGCCGCTGTGCAGGAAATCGGCATAGACCGTGCCTTCCAGCCAGGGAACTTCCGGATCGCCATTGGCGTCGTAGCCGACGATGGAATGATGGCGCGGGTGCGCGATGCTGCGCCCCTTGTGGTCCCAGATGGAGGCGTAATTACCGTCGAACGCGTCGCTGATGTCACGATAACGCTCATCGGTAGGGACGATATGGTCGGTAAAGGACATCAGGTGATCGTGGTTCAGCGCCAGCGTTACCCAGCCGACGATCTTGCCGTTTTGCGTCACCGGCGCTGCCCAGCGCACGATGCCCCGGAAACGTTCGCCCAGCGGATTTTCCTTGCCGGCGTAAGCGTGTTTTTCCGGCTCGAACGCGATGCCGTGCTCCTTGGCGGCCTGGGGCGTGAATTTGCCGATGATCCTGGTGCCGACGTAAGCTCCGATCACGTCGGAGACGTAGATTTCACCAGGCTTGAGCTTTTTGAGTTCGGCGAAATAGCTTTCCGCCCTGGCGTAGGTATTGCCGCGTTTCGAGATGTCTTTCAGCTCCGGACTGAAGCGCGGCGAAGTGGTGGCCTTGACGCTTTCCAGACCGTCCAGCCCGACGAAGCTCATCTCATGGTAAAGCGGCTGATTTTCCGTTTTCAACATCACCGGGCAGCGGTAATGAAAATCCGCGGCGTTGCCGCCAGGCGGTGCTTCGCAGGCATCGGCGGACGGCACGGTTTCGGGTTCCCAATCCGTACCGTCAGCGTTCAACCGCCACGGGCCATGCACGATCAGGGAGCGCCGCTGCCGTTCGACAAAATTGCGATACGCCGTCTCGTCCGGCGCCAAGGTCGCGACATAGCGGATGTCGGCGTCGCGGTCATACAAAAAATCGGCCACCCGGAGCGCGGTATCGGTAGTCAGGCGTTCGATGTCGCTGCGCGCGCGGTCATCGAGCGCGGCGACCGCGTCATCGACGGCCTTGCTGCCGACCTGATAGATGGCGCGATTGGCGGTACTGACCAAGCCGTTGATATGTTCGCCGAGATAGCTGGCGGTCTCGCGCGTCTGATTCCAGGCAACCCACACGAGCAGTACCAGCGGCACAACCTTGATCGCGACGAACAATACGATCAGGCGCGTCCGTACCGAGAGATTGTTCCAGAAAGACAGAATGGATTGCATTGCCCGCGCGAAGGAAATTACGTTCGGCGATTTTAATACGAATACGGGTATCTGAAAAAACCAGCGGCCAACCACGCGCGATTGTCCGAACACAAGGCGCGAGCGGATGACCGAAAATTTCGCGCGTGTTACACTTTTCCGCCTGAAATCAACGTCAAGCGGTCAAATGACACAACATTCGCCCCCCCCTCTGGTTTCATCCCTGAAGATTTATTTCCGGCTGCTCCGCTACCTGCGTCCCTTCATCGGCCTGTTCGCCGTCAGTCTGTTGGGGTTTATCGTCTTCGCCTCGGTGCATCCGATGCAGGCTGGCATCCTGAAGTTTTTTGTCGACGAGTTGACCGAACCGGGCGTATCGACCTTCCACGACATTCCCCTGCTCGGCGAACTCGATCTCGCTTACGGTGTGCCGCTGTTATTGATAGTGATCGTGTTCTGGCAGGGCGTCGGTTCGTATCTTGGCAACTATTTTCTGGCGCGTGTTTCCCTTGGGCTGATCAACGATCTGCGTATCGCGCTCTTTGAAAATCTGCTGCGCTTGCCCAACACTTATTTTGACCGGAACAATTCCGGGCATCTGATCTCGCGCATCACCTACAACGTGACGATGGTCACCGGCGCGGCGACCGACGCGATCAAGGTGATCATCCGCGAAGGGCTGACCGTCGTCTTCCTGTTCGGCTATCTCTTGTGGATGAACTGGAAACTGACGCTGGTGATGGTCGCCATCCTGCCGATCATCGGCGTCATGGTCGGCAACGCCAGCCGCAAGTTCCGCAAGCAGAGCAAGAAGATACAGGCGGCGATGGGCGATCTGACGCACATCGCCTCGGAAATGATCCAGGGCTACCGGGTGGTGCGCGGCTTTGGCGGCGAGGAGTACGAAGCGGCGCGCTTTCGCGCGTCGAGTCAGGACAACACGGACAGGCAATTGCGCATGGCACGCACCTCGGCGATCTTCACGCCGGCGCTGCAATTGGCGACTTTCTCCACCATGGCGGTGCTGTTGTTCCTGGTGTTGCTGCTGCGCGGCAACGCTTCGGCTGGCGATCTGGTTGCCTACATCACGGCGGCCGGAATGCTGCCCAAGCCGATCCGCCAATTGTCGGAAGTCAGCGCCACGGTGCAGAAAGGTCTGGCCGGCGCGGAAAGCATCTTCGCGCAACTCGACGAACCGCGGGAAGCCGATCACGGCACGGTCGAACGCGAACACGTGTCGGGACGCATTGAGATCAAAAACCTGTCGTTTGGCTACGACGGCAGGCAACACGTGCTGAACGACATCGACCTGCTCATCGAACCGGGGCAGATGATCGCGCTGGTCGGGCGTTCGGGCGGCGGCAAATCCACGCTGGCCAGCCTGATTCCGCGTTTCTACCGTCACAAAACCGGGCAGATTCTGATCGACGGCATCGACATCAAGTATTTCACCTTGCGCAATCTGCGCCGGCATATCGCCCTGGTCACTCAGCAAACGTCGCTGTTCAACGACAGCGTCGCCAACAATATCGCCTACGGCGATCTGGCCGACGCTCCCCGGAAATCCATCGAGGAAGCCGCCGAAGCAGCCTGTGCCAGTGAGTTCATCGAAAAATTGCCGCAGGGCTACGACACGCCGGTCGGCGAAAACGGCGTACTGCTTTCGGGCGGCCAGCGCCAACGGCTGGCGATCGCGCGCGCCATCCTGAAAGACGCGCCGATCCTGATTCTCGACGAAGCGACCTCGTCGCTCGATAGCGAATCGGAACGGCATATTCAGCAGGCGCTCGATCACGTGACGCGGAACCGCACGACGCTGGTCATCGCGCATCGCCTGTCGACCATTGAGAAAGCCGACGCGATCATGGTCATGGATCAGGGACGCATCGTCGAGTGGGGGCCGCACGCCGAATTGCTGGCGCGGAACTGTCATTACGCGCGCCTGCACGCCATGCAGTTCGACGAAGAAAAAGAGTCCGGGTAGCAATGAAAGTTCTCGTCACCGGCGCGGCCGGCTTTATCGGAATGTATGTCGCGCGCCTGTTGCTCGAACGCGGCGACGAGGTGATCGGTATCGACAACCTCAACGACTACTACGATCCGCAACTCAAACTGGCGCGGCTGGAGAACCTCGCAACGTATTCCGGTTTCAGCTTCCGGCGCGTCGATATCGCCGATACGGCGGCCAGCGCGGCGCTGTTCGCCGACGAAGGATTCGAGCGCGTCGTCCATCTCGCCGCGCAAGCCGGGGTGCGTTATTCGCTGACCAACCCGCAGGCTTATATTCAGAGCAACCTCGTCGGTTTCGCCAACATCCTCGAAGGCTGCCGCCGCAACCAGGTGCGGCACCTCGTTTACGCCAGCAGTTCGAGCGTCTATGGGACCAATACGCGGATGCCTTTCTCGGTGCGCGACGAAGTCAATCATCCGGTCAGCCTCTACGCCGCGACCAAGAAATCGAACGAGCTGATGGCGCACAGTTACAGCCACCTTTACGGCCTGCCGACGACCGGTCTGCGCTGCTTCACCGTTTACTGGCCGTGGGGACGCCCGGACATGTCGCCGTGGCTGTTCAGCAGCGCGATTCTCGAAGGCCGGCCGAACGACGTGTTCAATCACGGCAGGATGCGGCGCGATTTCACCTACATCGACGATATCGCCGAAGGCACGGTGCGCGTGCTCGACCGGATCGCCGCGCCCAACCCGGATTTCGACGCCGCCCACCCCGACCCCGGCAGCAGCCAGGCGCCCTACCGGGTATACAACATCGGCAATCGTCAGCCAGTGGAACTGATGACCTTCATCGAAACGCTCGAGCGGGCGCTGGGCCGCGAGGCGAAAAAGAACTTCCTGCCGATGCAGGCGGGCGACGTACTGGCGACCTGCGCCGATGTCGCCGACTTGGCGCGCGACATCGGCTTCACGCCCCAAACACCGCTGGCCGAAGGAATCGCACGCTGGGCCGCGTGGTTCCGCGCGTATGTTTCCGGAGCGGATAGCCTGAAACGGGCAAAATAGCCCGGCACAGGGTGAGCAAAGCGAACCTCGGCATCGCCCATGAAATTTTGTAACGATTCATGGACGCTTGAAACATGGCACGGTTTTGCAGGTTGGATAAGCCGCGTCAGCGGCGTAATCCGGCACCCATACTCCCGGTACGAAACGCCGCTGATTGAAATGAGCGCCGCCGCGCGGCGACAGGAGTGCCCAAAAAAGGGCGGGTTATAGCGGTTCCCATAAATAACCACCCCCTCTAAAAAAACCGTCATTCCTGCGAAAGCAGGAATCCAGGTTTCCAGGCCTCCATTGGGGACGATTATTTGTGGTAACCGCCATAATTTCCCGTTTCTGGAGGAAAGACGGGCGCAAAGGGCGGGATTCCGGCTGCCGTTCCTTTACTTTGAGAAAAAAAGCGTTCATGCGATTGCCTTGGCCGCCGCCGCTGTTTTTTCCGTCATTTTCGCGCGCGAGAATGACGGCGTGGGGTATTGATAACCGCTCATCCCGAAATATCCGCCGAACGTCGTTTGGCGATTGCGTCGTCGAAATATCTCCCTAAGATGCAGCCTTGAACAAACACATGGGCGCTTCGCCAGACACCTTACAGGACATTCACGATGCTTCACAAAGACCAATGCCACGGCTTCACGTTGATCGAACTCATGATCGTGATCGGCATCATCGCCATTCTCTCGGCGATTGCGATTCCCTCTTACGTGGACTACGTCAGGCGCGGGAAGATCATGGAAGCCGTCAGCGGGCTTTCGTCCCTGCTGGTCAAGGTGGAGCAGTGCTATCAGGACAACCATACCTACGCTGACTGCTACGCCTGCAAGGACGACTATCTTGGCGATGTCAATGACGGCGCCGATAACTTTGAGTTTGCTTGCGACTCGTCGGGCGCTCTTCCCCTGACCGCGACCGGCAAAAATTCGATGGCCGGCTTCACGTACACCGTCACGCTGAACAGCAACGGCCGCGAGAGCCGGACGACGAACATTTCCGGCGTCAGCGGCTGGAGCGCGCACAACCCCAACAACTGCTGGGTCACCAAAAAGGGCGGGATATGTTGAGTTTCCCGTTCCGGTCGTTCCGATCGTTCCGGTTCAATCTGGGATTCACCCTGCTCGAGCTGATGATCGGGGTTGCCCTGATGGCGATCCTCATCACGCTGGCCGTGCCGAATTTCTCGCTCTGGATTCGGAACATGGGGATTCGCGGCGCGACCGAATCGCTCGTGTCCGGATTGCAGCTCGCGCGCGCCGAAGCCCTCAAAAGAAACGCCGCCATGCACTTCCAACTGACCGCCTTGCTCGACGCCAGCTGTTCGCTGAACAGCGCCGGGCCGCACTGGGTCGTCAGCGACGCCGCCGGCGTATGCGCCGACGATTCTCCGGACGATGACGATGACGACGACGAAGACGCGGTGTCCCACGTCATCCAGTCGCACGACGGAACCCAGGCCGGCGGCGACAAAACCGTCATCGACGCGCGCGCGAATCTTTTCACCTTCAACGGTCTGGGGCGTCTCATCGCTCCCGCCACCGGCGGCGCGGGCACGGTCATCGACGTTTACGGCGCCGACGGCGAAGACGACTGTGTTTCAGCGAACGGTGGAAGCGGCGGGAAGCCGCGTTGTCTGCGCGTCGAAATCAGCAGCGGCGGCAGTATTCGCATGTGCGATCCAGCGTTGAGCGGCGACGCGCAAGCGTGTGGGGGGACCAATTGAACCAACGATTCCAATCCGGCGTCATGCTGCTTGAAGCGCTGATCGCCATCCTGATTTTCTCGCTCGGCATCCTGACCGTCGTCGGCATTCAGGCCACCTCGATCAAAATGGCCGCCGACGCGCAGCTGCGCACCAAAGCCGCGCTGCTGGCCAACCGGCTGATCGGCCAGATGTGGGCCAACGGCGGCGACATCGACACCATGAAAGCCGCCTTTGAATCGCCTGACGGCGACAGTTACAAAGAATGGCTGGAAGACGTTTGCGCCTTTGCCAAACAAGGGCTTCCCGGCGTTCCCTGCGCCGTCGACGCGGAAGACGAATCGGGCAGCTGCGAAGGCGATTCCTCTTCCACCCTCCCCGAAGTCAGCGTCAACGGCGATGGCGACGTAAAAAACGGCGAAGTGGAAATTACGCTGTACTGGAGAACCCCGTCGATGCCCCAATGCGAACGGCATCGCCACATCGTCACCTCGCAGATATCGAGGAATCCGACATGACACAGATGTATTTTTCATCATCCCCCGTCGTTTCCGCGCCAGCGGAAATCCATCCGGCGGCGGTGGCGGAAAACCTGGATTCGCGCGTGCGCGGGAAGGGGAGGGCGGTTATGGAAACGGCGAAGATGAAGCGCGCCAATCGCGGCTTCTCGCTCGTTGAAATCATGGTCGCCCTGGTCATTGGCATGATTGGCGTACTCGTTATCATGCAGGTGGCGCGTACCTCGGAAGCGCAGAAGCGCATGACCACCGGCTCCGGCGACTCGCAAAACAACGGCGCGCTGGCGATCTATGCCGTACAGCGCGACGTCAAACAAGGCGGCTACGGCTTCAACGCGCTCAACATCCTCGGCTGCCCGCTGACGTTCAACGCAACGCCCGGCGTTAACCTGCCAGTTCTCGCGCCGGTAACGATCAATTCGTCGCTGATTCCCGCCGCCGACGCGAACACCGACACCCTGCTCGTCGTTTATGGCAGCGGCGCGGGCGCTCCCGAAGGCGAGACCATCGTCGACACGTCAGCGTCGAACATCGATCTGTTCGGCATTTCATCCGTCAGCCATTTCAAGATCAACGATTGGGTCGTCGCCGCGCCCCTGACGCCTGACCCTGACTGCGCGCTGGTCATGAGCAAGGTCGTGTGGGTCGGCGCGTCGCCGCAAGAGCCGGAAGGCGGCAGCGGATCGGGTGGCGACGGCAGCGGTGAAGGCGGCGAAGGCAGCGGCAGCGGTGAAGGCGGCGGCGGCGAATCGGGCGAAGGCGAATCTGGCGGTGACGGTGACGGCGAAACGACAAGCGAAAAAGGCGGCGACAGCGACGTCTCCCAATGGGTAAAAGTATCGGGTATCGGCAAGGTCAGCTCCGGAAGCCTGTTCAATTTCGGCCATGAGCCAAAAATCATCGGCTACGCCGTGCGGGGCGGCAACCTTACCACCTGCGATTACGCGATCACCATCTGTTCCGACGTCGGCAACTGGATCGTCGTTGCCAACGGCATCGTCAGCCTCAAGGCGCAATATGGCCGCGACACTCACTCCCCGCGAAGCGGCGTCAACGTTTGGGATCGGGCAACACCGAAAAAAGAAGACCTGTCCGACGCGCGGGACCAGAGCGAGTTCGCGTGCCGATGGGCGCGCGTCTCAGCGATACGCCTGGCGCTGGCCGCCCGCAACGGCGAATGGGACAGAAGCGAGACAACGACCACCGTCGCTCCGACCTGGACGGGCAGTGTCGACATCGATCCGGCCACGGGCCACGCCGCCACGGTTGGCAATCCGATCGATCTGAGCAATCCCGACGCCCCCGACGACTGGCGGCACTACCGCTATCAAGTGTACGAAACCGTCATACCGCTGCGCAACATTCCATGGATGGAGACATGTTCATGAACACCTCAAGCAAAATCCGGATCGGCCCAATCGGCCCGGCCAGACAATCCGGCGTCGTCCTGATCATCGCCCTGGTCGTCCTGATCGCCATGACGCTCTCGGCGCTCTCGCTGATCCGTTCGGTCAACATGACCAACCTGATCTCCGGCAACCTCGCGTTCCGCGAATCGGCGGTACTTTCCGCCGAACGCGGCATGGAAGAAGCGCTCGTCTGGCTCAGACCACGGGCGCTGTCCGGGCTGAACGTCGACATTGAGGATGCCGCGAACAAAATCCACTACTGGGCCAAACGCGTCGATCCTGATCCTGAGAGCGGCCAGAAATGGGACGCCTTCTACGATTCTCTACTGCCGCGCAGCGCCCCCGGCACAACGGACGGTTCCGGCAACACCGTCACCTACATCGTGCATCGCCTGTGCGAACGGGCAGGGCCTGTAAAAGACGCCGATCCCCAGAAAGAAGCCAACTGCTCCAAACCACCGCTTGGAAGTTCCGGCAGCAGTTACTCCGCTGGCGGCGAACCCCTGCCCGAATACATCCAGGTTTACTACCGCATCACCAGTCGGGTCAAAGGCCCGCGCAACACCGTTGTGTACACGCAAACCGTTCTCGCGCTTTGATCGCGGACGCATCAGCTGAGGAAACTGCCATGAAAACAACCAACATATCCCGTTCCTTCTCCCCCTCCCGCGCCGCCCGGCTGGCGAGTCTGCTGGCCGCGCCGCTGCTCGCGCTCCCCGCGTTCGGCGGCTTGACCGAACTGGCGACGGAACCGCTTTCCGGGGCCATCTCGATGCAAATCAAACCCAATATCATGTTCATCATGGACGATTCCTGGAGCATGGACTGGGATTACCTTCCCGACTGGGCCGCTGTGAGCGAGGACAAATTCCCGCACCAGCGCTTCAATCCGGACTTCAACGGCGTTGCCTACAACCCCAAAGTCACCTACGCCCCGCCCAAATACTTCACCGCCGCCGGCGCGCTCGACACGACCACCTACCCCAGCCAGACCGCCGCGGAAACGGATGACTGGAAAAAGGTGAAAATGGACGGTTACGGCGTCCAATATCCTCTGACCAAGACGGCGAACCTGGTGAATATCGGCGCGTTTTACTACACCGTCGAAGCCGGCGAGTATTGCACCGACAACACCATGAAATACTGCGTCACCCAGACGGCCCCGAGCGAAGCCCATCCGGTGCCCGCGCTGCTGCGGTGGTGTTCATGTACTACAGCCGCCTGTACGACAGTATCTACAAATACCAGCATATCGAATAGCGTCACGCCGACTGCGGGTAAGTGTCAGGCCACCAAGATCGACGCTCTGACAGGCATCGGAGCGCTTCCCACCTACACTCAATCGCGTATGCCCGCGCCCCGGAGAAGCCGGCTGGCCATTACAGGTACCGTCAGCACCACGGTCACCAACATCACGGTAGACGGCAAGGGAATCCTGTCCGGCCCGGTCGGTCCCACCACGGTGCCAGCGACGATGGCCCAAGCCGTCATCAACAGCATCAATGCCTGCACCTACAAGAGAACCGGCACTTGCGGCATTGCCGGATACCGCGCGGAACTGGCTTATGGTTCCACCACCGCACTCATCATCCACGCGCCCGGCAAAACTGCGTCCAAGCCCATACTTACCGGCAAGACCGGGACGATGGCGTTTGCCGAAACTGCCGCCGCTGCCGCCTTTGCCCGCCCCTCGTCGGCGAATTACGTCGTGGGTGAAGGCGCTGTTGCTTACGTGAATCAAGCCCCCGGTGAAAACCTGCGCACCGTCATCGAGTCGAGCGTCAACGAGTACCCGAAAGCGGCGACGCGCGATTGCGCGGGAGCCACCTGCACGTATGCCGAAGAAATGACCAACTACGCCAACTGGTGGGCTTACTACCGCACGCGGATGCAGGCCATGAAGTCGGCGGCCAGCCGTTCCTTCGAGCCGATCGACGAAAAATACCGGATTGGTTATTTCACCATCAACAACAACAACAGCAAACCCGGCGTCAACAAGCCGGGCTACGATTTTCAGAATATCGCCGAGTTCAGCGGTACGCAAAAAAAGGACTGGTACGACAAACTGTTTGCCGCGATCCCCGTTGACGGGGCCAACACCCCGCTGCGCGTCGCGCTGTCCAACGCGGGCCGGATTTACGCGGGACTGCTCAACAAGCTGAACGGCGTAGACGTCATCGACCCGATGCAGTATTTCTGCCAGTCGAACTCGACGATTCTGTCGACCGACGGCTATTGGAACGAAGGCGCGGGTTTCAAGGTCGACGGCAAAACGCTCGTCGGCGATCAGGACGGCCCGGACAAAAAGGAACCTTCGGGGCTGTCCGTGATACGTCCGCAGCTCGACGCCGGTTCTGGTTACATGATGAGAAGAACGCGGACGCTCAAGAAAACACTCACCCCGACCCTCCAGACCTGGCATCGGAAAATGACCACGCAGTGGTACGTCGACATCACGAAATGGAAGAAGCAAGCGAGAAACGTCGCGCAATACAAGAGTTCGACCTTGCAAAAACGGACGGCGACGATTCAAACGCGCACGATCGGTCTGCAATACAGCTATAAAGGAATTGATAATGGCGGCTACTGGGCTGACACGAAAAACAAGCCGATAGAGATTACCGCGCCTCTCCTGACGCGAACGGGAACAGCGCAAATCAAGACTGGCACACTGTACGTAAGCACCCAGAGCGTGATGATGAAGAAGGAGTCTCACCTCGTGCGTACGACGAGCACGATGCAAGCCACGGTCAAACAGCGCCAGCAACAGATCGTCCAGCCGATGAAGCGGGAAAAAATCGATGGCTCATGGGTCGGGCCGACACCGGTAGACGAATGCAAGACGGTTACCAGTAAAGTGGAATGTACGGTAGCGGCCACGACCGGAACCGAAGAAGGGTGGTACGACGTTGCGACCTGTATCGAGAGCGGCGGTAATTCCGTGACTACCGGCGAAGGTACCGATAGCGTGAGCACGACCTACTACAAGAGGATATTGTGCCGGGACAAAACCACGACCACCAACGAAAGCCCCTGTATCGCCGCTTCATCGACAGGGTATACAAAGACGTGCGCGGGCATCAATCCGGTGGTCGATTATCCGAGTTCCTGTTCGCCGGACGCGACCCGGGGCGTCGCTTGCCGATACGCGCCCTGGACCGAGGCGCCCTGGAATAGTAGTGCCGAATGGGTGCAGGACGACCTCTGTAGTCCGAGTCAGGAAAGCGCTGGCAAATATGACGTTTCCACGATACGTCTGTGCCAGAACACCGGATGGACACCGGCCACGGTGGCGACCGGGCCTTGTGTGGAGAGCGCCACGGTTAAGTGTACTTACTCTTACGTCATAACTGATAATACCGATTATCCGAACTGTCCAGGAGCGGCGGCGGCCAACTATACGAATCTCACGTCCAAGGAATGTAACGTTGCCTGGTCGACCGGCACGGCGGCCAATGAATACTACGTGACCGCCGCCAGCGGTACATGTACGATAAAGTCGGAGGGCAAGGACCGGGTAGACTGCGAGTATGGCCTCTACACGGAGACCTGGGTTAACTCTACCGTCTGCCCAGCGTCAACACCCATGTCAACCGGCGTCACCAATGGCACGACCTATACCGGACCGGCAAGAGAGTGCGATGTCACCTGGTCAGGGAATTATCATTTTGTGGAGGAGGCGAGTTGCGTCTCGACGGATACTTGCATAGCCCAATGGGGAAACTGGACAAACCAACCCGGCGCAACCCCTTCGTGTACTTCCACGACAACCGATACTAACGCTGCAACAGGGAGGCTATGCAAATATCAAAGCGCCCCGGCATTTTCCAATGGAACTTGCCCGGATGGAGGCGCCTGGAGTAGTTCAGCCCCGTCGACGGCGTTGTTGGCGGCGGGCACCCACGCCCCGATCATACAGTGCCAGGAGAAAGCCTTCGAGGAATCCGACTGGAGCAACGTGTCGAGTTGCACTCCCTACAGCGATCATCCCGCCACTGAGTGCCGGTACTCGGCGTGGGGCAACGTTGTCACGGGCGCTTGTCCAGCTGATCAGTCGGCGCTGCCGGCTTTTACCCCCGGAAACACCCTGGCGGCGGGTACGACTTATGACGTCGCCACGCGGTATACCTGCGAGAATGTCCTGAGTAACGATTGGGTTTACACCGTACAGAACGACCCCGAATGCGCCGATACCGCTCATTTCAGCTGCTCCAACTTCCTGGAAACCGAGAAAGTCACCGACGCCAATTATCCTGGCTTCGATCCGGCCCATCTCCCCAACGAAACGGGCAAGACCTTCCGGGAGGAAACGGCCACTGATTGGGAGCCAGTATCCACCGTCGTGCCGGCGGCCACGGCAGCCAATCCGTCGCCGGTCAGCTCCGTCGGAGTGTGCGTCCCTGGAACCGTCAATGGGGTGACCACCAAGTGCACGTACCATAAGC
Source organism: Accumulibacter sp. (assembly GCA_031290495.1). GTDB lineage: Bacteria > Pseudomonadota > Gammaproteobacteria > Burkholderiales > Rhodocyclaceae > Propionivibrio. The sequence goes on along the minus strand of JAITNL010000100.1, from coordinate 6,225 downwards.
CTGGCGCATCCGCCGCCTTCGCCGTGGCCACGTGCGCGAACGAAGACGCCTCCGACGCCAATAATGGGGTGAAGACGACTTGCAGCGGTGATGCGTGGACGGCGTGGTGCTATATCAACGGTACCGCAACTCCCCAATGCGCCGCCCCCAAGACCTGTGAGGCGGGAACTAACGCCACCAGCTTTTTGCAGACCGAATGTACCGACGGCGCGGGAACTCCCACACCGGATACTTTGGCCGACGTGGCGCAATATTATTTCCTGAACGATTTGCGCACCGAAGAGCTGGGGAACTGCACGCCAGGATCGACCGGAGTCGGCGATGTCTGCGCCAACGGAAACACCCAGTACGGGCAGAATATGACCACCTATACCCTGGGGCTTGGGGTGTCGGGGGTGATGCAGTATCAGGCCAACTACAAAGTGGCGGTTCCGGACAAGCCTGACGATCCGACGGCGACGGCGGGCGATTACTACAGCGTCGCGCACGGCACCTATGCCCGTCCGGCGGATGGCGTCTGCTCGTGGCAGGAATACGGCGATTGCAACTGGCCCAAACCGATCTCCAACGAGCAAACCACGGTCGACGATCTGTGGCACACGGCGGTCAATGGGCGCGGGACGTATTTCAGCGCCGACAATCCGGCGTCGGTGGCGGCCGGGATCAGTACCGCGCTTGAGGAAGTTCTCGCCAAGGACGGCGCGCTGGCGTCGATCACGGTCGACCGCAGCGCCCTGACCGAAGACGACAACAAGCCCAAGTCAGGAGCTTTCCAGGTTTCGTTCAGTTCGGGAAGCTGGACCGGCGATGTGCAGCGCTGGGACCTCGGCGGTTCAATCGGCGATCTTGCCAAGACGCTGACCTGGTCGGCCAAAAATCTGCTCGATGGACGGGATTACGCGAGCCGGACGATCCATTTCTTCGCCCCGGACAGCGACGACAATCTGAAGCCTTTCGTGTGGGGCAATCTGACCGAGGAGCAGCAGAAGTTCTTCAAGAAACCGCACATCGAAGGGCTGGCGCAGCTGTGCACCACGGAAACGACATGCCTGCTGCCCGCGGAGCACGACAACGCCGGCGGTGAACATCTGGTGAATTTCCTGCGCGGGGAGCGCGGCAACGAAGGACAGAGCAACGAACCGTCGAAGTATTTCCGCCAGCGCGCGTCCGTGTTGGGCGACATCGTCAATTCGGAGGCGGCCTACGTGCAGCAACCGTTGTGGACTTATGTCGATCGCGGCTACAGCAATTTCAGGGCGAGTATGCTCAGCCGCGAGGGCATGATCTACGTCGGCGCCAACGACGGCATGTTGCACGCCTTCAAGACGAGCAACGGGCGCGAGGAGTGGGCCTACGTGCCAACCTTCCTGCTGCCCGGTCTGTATCAGCTGGCCGACAAGAATTACACCTCCAGGCACCAGTTCTTCGCCGACGGGACGCCGGTGATGGGCGACATCTGTACCGAGAATTGCGCTCCGAACGCCACCGGCACGGTGACGTGGAAGACGATTCTGGTGGCCGGCGTCAATCGGGGCGGCAAGGGGTATTACGCGCTCGACGTGACCGACCCGGCGCATCCCAAGGGACTGTGGGAATTTACCGACCCGAATCTGGGCTATAGCTACGGCAATCCGCTGATTACCAAACTCACCGATGGTCGTTGGGTGGCGTTGCTGACGTCGGGGTATAACAACACTGGCGACGGTGACGGCAAGGGGCATCTGTTCGTGCTCGACGCCCATAGCGGCGAGAAACTCAAGGAAATCGTCACCTCCGAAGGCAATGTCGTGACGCCCAACGGAGTGGCGAAAATAACGGCGTGGGCCAATTACCCGATGCTCAACAATACCGCGCTGTGGGTTTATGGCGGCGATCTGTTGGGCAATGTGTGGCGCTTCGACCTCAACGACATCGCTGACTACGGAGACAGCAAGATTGTCGGCGACGCGAGACTGCTGGCGACCTTGAAGGACTCGAAGCTCAACGCGCAGCCGGTTACCACGCGCCCGGAACTCGGTCTGGTGAAGAATAATCACGTGGTGTTCGTCGGCACGGGGCAGCTGCTCGGCGCGCCGGATCTGGTGACCGAGGAAATTCACTCGGTGTACGCGATCAAGGATCGCTGGCTGGGGGTTATCGAAGACGCCTCCAGCTACGGTTACGGCAATCCGCGTTCTTCAAAAACGGCAAAAGCGTGCGTCAATCCGTCCGATACCGCGTGCCCCAATTTTGTGGAACAGATCATGCAGGACGGTGGGCTTTGTCCATCCGGCAATCCTTACTGCGTCACCGACGATCCCATCGTGAAGATCAGCAAGAATCTGGTCGATTGGGGAACCAAGGATGGCTGGTACGTCGATTTCATCGCCGACGGCGAGCGGGTCAATACGACGATGAAGCTGTTGCAGGGAACCTTGGTGCTGATGACCAACAAGCCGCAATCGGGCGCCTGCGTTCCCGCCGGGGTGAGCTATGTCTACTTCCTGGATTACGAGACCGGCGGCTATGTCGGCAACGAGGTCGATGAAGACGGCAACGGTTTCGCTGGCGGAAAATGGGGCGACTTCCTGGTGACCAGCCCGGTGTTCGTGCAGAATCCCGACGGTTCGATCGGCATCGTGGCGCAAGGCGATGGATCGGGAGCGGATTTCATCGGCGATAGAAACGTCCCCTTCGGCGACCCCGGCGACAACGTGCGCCGCCTTTCCTGGAGAGAACTGGTCATCGAGTAATCCTGGCTGGCAAGATCGCGCGGCTGCCGGATAAACACCGGCAGCCGCTTTTTTTGCCGGGTCGAAAATGACCAGGCAGAGGCGACGTCCCTGAGTTTGTCGAGCGCGGACAGCTTGGCTTTTGAAAGCGGCGTGGCAGCACACCGGCAAAGACAGACAGGTTTGGTTCCCCCCCCCTTTTTTGTGGCACCCTTACCGCCGCTGCTACCCCGCCCCTCCAAAGGATGGGCGTCCCGAAGAGGCGGTAGGGATCGTCACAGCTTTGTGGAAAAAGACCTGCCTGCAGTCGCCAGCGCCGGGTGGTTACACAAAAAAATCACCACCTCCGACAGATTTCTTTTTACATCGATATCCTGCAAATGAATCACCGTCAAATCCAGGTTTGTCAAAAAAACATCTTGCCGCGCATCATAATCTTCCTTACTGTCATGGCTGATGCCATCTATTTCCAGAACAACATTTTTCTCGGCGCAATAAAAATCGACAATATAACTGCCGATGATTTTTTGCCGGTCAAAATCCAGACCGAAAAATTGCCCGTTTTTGATCTGCTGCCACAACAAAACTTCAGACAAATTCCCCGCGCGACGCAGTTCCAGCGCCCGTTTTTTCAGGGCATGGTTGTAAGGCAGGGAGAGCTATTGTTTGGTTTTACGCATGGAATCACTCTATCGGATTTTGCTTGCCCTTCCCGCGGCATGACCGACTGATCGGGAAACGCCATGCGCACCTCCAGTCCGCCGCCCGGCGCGTCGGCGAGTTCCAGCGTGCCGCCGCTGCCTTCCACGATACGGCGCGCGATGGCCAGACCCAAGCCGCAACTGCCGTGCGTGGCGCGCGCCGGATCGATCTGGACGAAGGCTTCCAGGACGCGCTCGCGTTCGGCGGCGGGAATGCCGGGGCCGTGGTCGCGCACGCGGAGCGTTACCCATTCGGGACGCTCGACGGACAGCGATACGTCGACCGGCGGCGCGCCATGACGCAGCGCGTTGGCGATCAGATTGTCGAGCAAGCGCTGCAGATTACCGCGCTCGATGGATACGCCGCAGACCTCAGCTTCCTTGCTGACCACGATGTTCAGGGGATGCCCCAGCGCCCGGTGACGCGCCGCCTCGTCGCTGACGGCGTCGGCCAGCGGCAGGATTTCGACGTTCTCCGGCCGCGATGCCTCGCTGCGCAGAAAATCCAGACACTGGCCGACGATGCGTTCCATGTCCTCGGCGTCGCGTTTGAGTCCGCCGCGTTCGGCCTCGTTTTCGAGCAATTCCAGGCGCACGCGCAGACGCGCCAGCGGCGCGCGCAGGTCGTGCGTCAAACCGGCCAGCATCTCGCGCCGTTCGGCTTCGGCGCACGCCAATCGATCGAGCATCGTGTTGTGCCGCTCGGCCAGCCGGCGCACTTCCCGCGGCCCCGATGGCGTGACCCGGCGCACACTGCCTTCGCCGGCGGCTGAAACGGCGTCGCCCAGCCAGCGCAGGGGGCGCACGATGCCGCGCACGAACAGACCGGCGATCAGCATCAGCACGGCCAGCGCGCCCCCCAGTTTCAGCCACAGGTCACGCGGCAGATCGTGCGGCTTGAAACGCGGCGCCGGAAAGATCAGCCACCAACGCTCGCCGCCAGCGTCGAAGCCGATCCACAAACCGCCGCCGTGTCCGGACTGCCGGAGGCTGACCGGTTCTCCCAACACTTGTTGCAAATCCTCGGCCAGCAGGCGCGCCAGGCCGAATTGCGGTTCGTCGGTCGGCACCTGGTCATCGTCGAGACGCAGTTGCAGCCACTGTTCGCCAGCTTCGGTCTCTTCCAGCCGTTGCCTGGATTCGGCGTCAAGGCCGGGCAGGATGGATTGCAGCAGCCGCACCTGACCGGCGATGTAGCGCACCGTCTGATTTTTGTGTACCGCGCTGCGGTTCTGGAAAATCAGGGAGAACGTGGTGATCTCCGCCACCGCGACGGCGGCGATCACCAGCAGCACGGTACGCACCGCCAGCGAGCCGGGGAAAAACCCGGCCCGGAAAAATCGCGGGCCGCTCACGGCTTGCCGTCCGCAACGGCGTCAGAGGCGGGATCGGCATCGGGCACGAAGACGTAACCGATGCCCCATACCGTCTGCAAATAACGCGGATGCGCCGGATCGGCCTCGACCATCCGGCGCAGACGGTGCATCTGCACGTCGATGGCGCGGTCGAACGATTCGCTGTCTTCGCCGCGCGTTAGTTCCAGCAGCCGCTCGCGTTTCATCGGCTGACCGGCGTTGCCGATCAGCGCGTTGAGCAAGGCAAACTCGCCGCTGGACAAGGCCACCGCCTGTCCGGCGCGCGATAACTGGCGCGCCGCCCGGTCGAATTCCCAGCCGCCAAAGCGAAAAACGCCGCCCTGCGCCACTGGCGCGGCGGCATTTTGCGTTCCCCGACGCAGCACGGCGTCGATCCTGGCCGCCAGTTCGCGCGGATCGAAGGGTTTGCCGACGTAATCGTCGGCTCCCATTTCCAGACCGATAACCCGGTCGACCGGCTCGTCGCGCGCGGTGAGCATGATGATTGGCCGCGTCTCGCCGCGCGCGCGCAAACGCCGGCAGGCGGCCAGCCCATCCTCGCCCGGCAGCATCAGATCGAGCACGATCAAGCGCGGCTGATAGCGTTCGATGAAGGCGTCAAGCTGGCGCGTATCGGGCAGCAGCAAGGTGTCGAAACCATGACGCCCCAGATAAGTCGCCAATAATTGGCGCAATTCGGGATCGTCGTCGACCAGCAGAATTTTTTTCATGTACACGACTTTTGGCGGTCAAGGAAATCGTTCGCCATTTTAGGCGTCCGCCGGGCATTGGGGAGGCTGTTGAAACAACTTGCAAGGAGATAGTCAAAATAATGGTAGACAACCGTGGATAAGCCAGACTACGCCGCCGCGCGGCTTGTCCAAACGCGCGCCTACCCTGAATTTTTCCTCTCCACTTGCGTCAGCTTTCCCTTCTCCCCTTGCGGGAGAAGGTGCCCCGGCAGGGGCGGATGATGGGTGTGCCACGCATGGAGGCGGAGCATCCGCTCCGCCTGTTGGTGCCCCGGCAGGGGCGGATGAGGGGGTGCCACGCGAGGAGGCGGAGCATCTGCTCCGCCTTTCCGTGCTTCCAAAACCGTCCGATGAATGGCATCCTTCCATCCCCCCTTACGGGAGAGTGCGGGATGGGTTTCGCAAATTCAACCGATTTTTGACTATAACCAAAAATTTTGCGGCGCGGCGCGAATTTTGTTGTATAACGCTTTACAAGCGGAAAAAATAAGCGTAGAAAGTCAATTCCATTCAACAACCAAACAGCGTTATTTCAGGCAATACTTAAATTTTTTAACGTCAGCAAAACTGTCACGGTTTTGCAACTTTTTTGAGAAAAAAGCCATGAACACGAATATTTTTGTTGACATTTCAGAAAATCCGCATACAATAATTAGCAAGCAAGCAAGCAAGCAAGCAAGCAAGCAAGCAAGCAAGCAAGCAAGCA
>JAITNL010000053.1 GCA_031290495.1 Accumulibacter sp. | reverse complement strand
TGGCCTGGATCGGCGACTCGAACAATGTCTGCAACACCTGGCTGCAAGCCGCCGAGGTGCTGGGCTTCAATGTGCACGTGGCGACCCCGCCGGGCTACGAGGTCGAGCCGGAACGCGCCGGTCTGCACGGCACCGGGCATTTCCGGCAGTTCACCGATCCGATGGAGGCCGTGTGCGGCGTCGATATCGTGACCACCGATGTCTGGACATCGATGGGTTTCGAGGCGGAAAACGAGGCGCGGATGCGTGATTTTGCCGATTTTCAGGTCGATGGCGAGATGATGCGCGCCGCCCAGCCCGAGGCGATTTTCCTGCACTGTCTGCCGGCGCACCGGGGCGAGGAAGTAACGGCGGAAGTGATCGACGGGCCGCAAAGCTTCGTCTGGGACGAGGCGGAAAACCGGATGCACGTGCAAAAAGCGCTGATGGAATACCTGCTCCTCGGTCGCGTTAATTCTTGATTTTTGAAATGGAGTGCATGAAATGAGCGATGTCAAAAAAGCGGTTCTGGCGTATTCGGGCGGTCTGGATACGTCGGTTATCCTCAAGTGGTTGCAGGACACTTATCAGTGCGAGGTGGTCACTTTCACCGCCGATCTCGGTCAGGGCGAGGAATTGGAACCCGCGCGCGCCAAGGCGATCAAGTTCGGGATCCAGCCGGAAAACATCTTCATCGACGACCTGCGCGAAGAATTTGTGCGCGATTTCGTCTTCCCGATGTTCCGCTGCAACGCCCTCTACGAAGGCGAATATCTGCTCGGCACGTCGATTGCCCGCCCGCTGATCGCCAAGCGCCTGATCGATGTCGCCCATCTGACCCACGCCGACGCCATTGCGCACGGCGCGACCGGCAAGGGCAACGACCAGGTGCGCTTTGAACTCGGCGCTTACGCGCTGAATCCGAATATCAAGGTCATCGCCCCGTGGCGCGAATGGGATCTGCTCTCGCGCGAAAAGTTGATGGCCTACGCCGAAAAGAACGGCATCCCGGTCGACATGAAGCACAAGCAGGGCGGTTCGCCGTATTCGATGGACGCCAACCTGCTGCACATTTCCTTTGAAGGGCGTCACCTCGAAAACCCCGCCGCCGAGGCCGAGGAGAGCATGTGGCGCTGGACGGTTTCGCCCGAAGCCGCGCCGGACGCGGCGGAATACATCGAGCTGGAATTTGCCCAGGGCGACCTGGTGGCGATCGACGGCCAGCGCATGGCCGCGCACGAGCTGCTGGGCAAACTCAACGCGCTCGGCGGCAAGCACGGCATCGGCCGGCTCGATCTGGTCGAAAACCGTTATGTCGGCATGAAGTCGCGCGGCTGTTACGAAACTCCCGGCGGCACGATTCTGCTCAAGGCGCACCGTGCCATCGAATCGCTGACGCTCGACCGTGAAGTCGCGCACCTCAAGGACGATCTGATGCCGCGCTACGCCAGTCTGGTGTACAACGGCTACTGGTGGAGTCCCGAACGCAAAGCCTTGCAAGCGCTGATCGACCAGACGCAGCAGGGGGTCAACGGCTGGGTGCGGCTGAAACTGTACAAGGGCAACGTGATCGTGGTTGGGCGTGACTCGAAGACCGATTCCTTGTTCGATCCGACCATCGCCACCTTCGAGGACGACGCCGGCGCGTATGACCAGAAGGACGCGGGCGGCTTCATCAAGCTCAACGCGCTGCGCTTGCGCATCGCCGCGAACCTGGCGGCGCGCGGAAAGTAGGCGCGCGATGGATCCTCAATTCGACCATGTTTCGGTGCTGACCAAGGCCAATGTCCATTTCGGCGGCAAATGCGTCAGTCATACCGTGCTGTTCGCCGACGGCTCCCAAAAGACCGTCGGCGTCATTCTGCCCGCCTTCCTCGTCTTCAACACCGGCGCGCCGGAAACGATGGAAACCGTCGCCGGCGCCTGCCACGTGCGTCTGCAAGGCGAAACGGAATGGAAAACCTGCGGCGCGGGCGAATCCTTCAAGGTTCCCGGCAATTCCAGCTTCGACATCGAAGTGACGGGCGAACCATATCATTACGTCTGTTATTACGGCTGAATCGCCGGAATCCATTGACTCCGCAACCTCTCTGAGAAGGAGCCACTCTTGCCCTCTTTCGATTTTTCCTCTGAAGCCGACCTCAACGCGCTGAAGAACGCCATCGACGTAACCCGCCGTCAAATCGAGGCGCGCTACGATTTCAAGGGTACTTCGGCCAAGGTCGAATTCAACGAGAAAGACAAAATCATCACGTTGCACGGAGATTCCGATTTCCAGCTCGGCCAGATCAAGGATCTTCTGTTTCCGGCCATGGAGAAGAAGGAGAAAGAGAGCGTCAAGCGCCTCGATCACCAGGACATCCAGAAGATTTCGGGCAACAAGGTCAAACAGGACCTGAAGATCAAGATTGGCATCGAGAGCGAACTGGCGAAAAAGATGGTCAAAATGATCAAGGACGCCAAGCTGAAAGTGCAGGCGACGATTCAGGGCGATACCGTCCGGGTGAGCGGCGCCAAGCGCGACGATCTGCAAGCCTGCATCGCCCTGGTGACCAAAACGATGACGGACTATCCGATCAAATCCGGTAATTTCCGCGACTGACCTATCGCAAGCCTGGCCTGGAGTTTCTCCACTTGCTTCGCCTCGGCTCTCACTCTGAAATCTTCGGTCAGGTTGCGCAGCAAGTCCTTTCATATCCCGTCATATTTGTCATAAAGAGTGCCGTCATTGAACAACGCGCGGCGGCATGCCTTCGACGGCGAGCCGTTGCCAGGCGAAACATGGCCCAGGATCGGTCTTGCGATCCGGCGCGATGTCCGCGTGACCGGCCAGCGCGACGACAGGGTAGCGCGCGCGCGCGCGTCCGATCAGCTCGATCAGCCGAGCGTACTGGATGTCTTCAAACGGAAGTTCGTCGCATCCTTCGAGTTCGATGCCGATGGAAAAATCGTTGCAGGCTTGCCGTCCTTGCCAGCGCGAGATCCCAGCGTGCCAGGCGCGCCGGTCGCAGGAAACGAACTGGATCAGCTCACCGTCCCGCCGAATCAGGAAATGCGCCGATACCCGCAGCGCGTGAACGCGGGCGAAATAAGGGTGCGCGTCGGGATCGAGCGTATTGGTGAATAGCCGTTCGATGTCGTCGCCGCCAAATTGCGTTGGCGGCAGGCTGATCGCGTGAATAACGATGAGCGACGCGGTCTGACCGTCAGGCCGCTCGTCGCAGTTGGGCGACGGTACGCGGCGAGCGCCGGCGAACCATCCGTTGGCTGTCGCGTCGGCGATGGTCATCCGGCATTCTCTTCGATGCCCAACCGTTCGATGCGATAACGCAAAGACCTGAAAGTGACGCCGAGCAGCCGCGCCGCCGCCGTGCGGTTGAAACCGGTCTTCGCCAGGGCGTCGAGAATGCTTTGCTTTTCCACACGGCTGAGATGATCGTCCAGCGTTTCGCCGGAAAGACTTTCGCCGTCGCTGACCTCCGGATCGTTGGTGAGCTGCAGATCCTTGAGTTCGACCACGTCGTCGTGGCACAGCGCGGTGGCCCGTTCGAGAATGTTTTCGAGTTCGCGCACGTTGCCGGGATAGCCGTAGTCGCACAGGGCGCGCATGGCTTCTTCGGTCAGCCGTGGGCGATTGTCCGGGTACATCCGCGACAACAGGGATTCGACCAGGATCGGGACATCCTCCCGCCGCTCGCGCAGGGCGGGCATTTTCAGCTCGATCACGTTCAGCCGGTAGTAGAGATCGGAGCGGAACGTTCCCGCGTCGACGCAATCCTTCAACATGCGATGCGTGGCCGAGACGATGCGCACATCGACGGGTTCCTCGACCGCGCTGCCGACCTTGCGCGCCTTTTTTTCCTGGATGGCGCGCAGCAGCTTGACCTGCATGGGCAGCGGCAGATCGGCGACTTCATCGAGGAAGAGCGTGCCGCCGCTGGCGGTTTGGAAGAAGCCGTCGCGGTCGCTGTCGGCCCCGGTAAACGCGCCCTTGCGGTAGCCGAAAAATTCGCTTTCCATCAGGTTTTCCGGAATGGCGCCACAGTTGACCGGAACGAACGGCGCGCCCTGGCGCGAGCTGCGGCGATGGATCAACCGCGCCGCCAGTTCCTTGCCGCTGCCCGATTCGCCGGAGATGTAAACCGGCGCCTGACTGCGCGCGAGCTTGTCGATCATTTCGCGGACGGCGGCGATGGCCGGCGAGTCGCCGGTCAACTGGCCGGTGCTTTTGGCGAGCTTGTCCTTCGCCGCGTCCTGCGCCGTTCCCGCGCGCGAGAGGTTGATGGCCGATTTGATCAGCGCGCGCAATTGATCGAGCGCCACGGGTTTGGCCAGATAATCGAAAGCGCCGGCCTTGAGCGCGGCGACGGCGTTGTCGGCGCTGCCGAACGCGGTGATCACGGCGACCGGCGTCGCTCCGTAGTCGGCGCTGATCAGGCGCACGATCTCCAGACCTTCGCCGTCGGGCAGGCGCATGTCGGTCAGACACAGGCTGTAGCGTTCCTTTTGCAACAGTTGTTTCGCTTCCGCCACGGTGCCGGCGCAATCGGCCGACAAGCCCATGCGCGCCAGCGTCATGTCGAGCAGCTCGCGGATATCCTCCTCGTCGTCGATGACCAGCACGCGCGACGGCGCTTCGCGTTTCCTGTCGATCCTGTCCGTGCTCATTCGACATTCCTTCCTGAGATGCAAAAATCGGCGCCGGGCTGATCCGGGTTGTCCAGAAGTTCGAGTTGGGCGTCGTTGGCGTCGCACAATTCGCGCGCGATATAAAGCCCCAAACCGGTGCCACGGCTGTGCGTCGTGAAGAAAGGCTCGAAAATCTGTTCACGATGCGTTTCGCTGACCCCGTCGCCGTCGTCGATCACGTGGAGATCGATGTGACGCTCACGCTCCTGTACGCGCAGACGGACGCTTCCATTTTCGCGCCGCGAATGACGCAGCGCGTTGCCGACGAGATTCCACAGAATCCGGTGCAGATGCGAGCGATCGAAAACGATGACCGCGCGCCCGGAAATTTCGACCCGCACGACGCCGGCGGAAACGCCTTCCTTGAACACAAATTCCTCAACGAAGAGCGGCAGACTCTGACGCAAATCGATGGATTCTCGATGGATACGGTCGCGCCGTCCGAGTTCGAGCACGTCGCTGACGATGCGTTCGACGCGCCGGGTGTTGTCGAGCACGATGCGCAGCAGACGGTCGTGGGGCGGGCTGGTGGATTCCTCGCGCATCAGTTCGCCGGCGTGTTTGATCGCCGAAAGCGGGTTTCTGATCTCGTGCGCGATGTTGGCCGTCAGCCGTCCGAGCGCCGCCAGCTTGAGTTGCCTGGCCTGTTCCTGCAAGCGTCCGAGATCTTCGATGAGGACCAGCACATCGCCTTCGGAACTCTCGGTGGCGATGAAACGCACGCGCAAATGTATACCGCTGGCCGGCGCCCGGATCAGAACAGGCACGTCGCCGCCGCGCTCAGACCAATTTCTGAAGCCCGTGGCCAATTCGGTCGAATAACTGGAGAGTTTGCGTTCTTCGGGGTTGCCAAGACCGAGCAGCTGCCCGATGCGTGGATTGTGCTGCTTGATCTGCCCCGCGCGGTCCAGCACGAGGACGCCGTCCTGCATTTCCTCGATGACGTGCTGGCTGACGATGATCTGGTTTCTGAGCGCTTCGCCCCGCTTGCGGGCCAATTCTTCGTTGGCGATGACGCGGCTGGCCAGCAGGCGGGCGGAAATGGCGACGGTGAATGAACCGGCGCAAAAGAGACCGATCTGGAAAAAATCGACGGTCTCGCCGGTGCGCGTCAGCACGCGCAAGGATTCCTCGGCGAGCACGGCCAGGGTCGCCAGCGCCGCGTAGAACATGGCCAGACGCCCTTGTCCGACCAGACCGGCGCCCGCCAGAGTGACCAGCAGCATGATGCCCAGGTTGTCGCGCAAACCGCCGACGGCATGAACCAGCCAGATCAGGACCAACACGTCGATCAGCACCTGGATAGTGAGCTGCCGGTTGAAATGTCGTCGGTAAACGTAAAGCGTGGCGAGCGACGCCGCGTTGGCCAGAAAATAGAACCCGACGATCGCCAATTGATAGGGGACGCGCTCGTGGCCGATCAGCGACAGGGACGGTATCCAGTAAAACGTCGAAACCGCGAACAAGGCGGCGACGCACAAGCGGTAGATACTGAAATAACGCAGGGTTTTCCAGTGTATCGACGAGATTGGCGGCGCGTCGGCGCGCCTGGCGTCCGGCATGGCGGGTCAGTCCGTTCGATCACGCGCCGCGCGCCGGTGCTCGGCGCAGCAATAGTGGCTGGCGCCGTCCTGGAGGCTTTCGCTTTCGGGAAGATACACGCCGCACTGGACGCATTTGACCATCAGCTCCGGCTGGCGCGCGTTTGGCGTTCCTGTCGTCCGGGATCGGCTATCTGCCGGGCGGCGAAAAAACCAGAGAACGATCAGCGCCAGCCCGATCAAAATCATGTATTTCATGGTTTGAGTGAAATTGTGCGGTTGCGCGGAAGCATAGCAGAAGCGCGCCGGATTTCCTTTGTGTTGCGCGCTCTTCGTGCCGCCAGTGTCTCTTTGGACAGGAAATAAAAAAGCCGGATCGCGTGAACAGCCGATCTGGCTTTTGGAAGGAGTGGTCGGGGCGAGAGGATTCGAACCTCCGACTCCTACGTCCCGAACGTAGTACTCTACCAGGCTGAGCTACGCCCCGACCGGGGAAACAGACAGAACAGACAAACAGCCGCTAAAACGTCCTGGCGACCGCAAAGGACGCCAATTCTAACAAAGAATCCTTGTGCGCGGAAGGCGCGAGCGCCTCGATCGCGGCTTGCGCGCGGGCGGCTTCGATTTCGGCCTGTTGGCGGGCGTGTTCCAGCGAACCAGTGGCGCGGATGGCCGCCAGCACCTCCGGAAAATCCTCGCGCCCGCCCTTTTCGATGGCCTGACGCACGCAGCGCGCCTGTTCCGCTGTGCCGTGCTGCATGACGTAGATCAGGGGCAGCGTCGGTTTGCCTTCGGCGAGATCGTCGCCGAGATGCTTGCCGGTTTCGGCTTCGGAGCCGGAATAATCGAGCACGTCGTCGATCAGTTGAAAGGCGGTGCCCAAGTGATTGCCGTATCCGGCCAGACGATTTTCGGTTTCCGGCCCAGCGCCGCCGGCAATCGCGCCGAGCCGCGAAGAGGCTTCGAACAGCTTGGCGGTCTTGCAGCGGATGACTTGCAGATAATGCGCTTCATCGACGTCGGCGTTGTGGCAATTCATCAGTTGCATGACTTCGCCTTCGGCAATGATGTTGGTGGCGTCGGCAAGAATGCTCATGACGCGCATGTCGCCCACATCGACCATCATCTGGAAAGAACGCGAATAGAGCGCGTCCCCGACCAGGACGCTGGGTGCGTTGCCGAACAGGATATTGGCGGTTTTCCGGCTGCGCCGCAGGTCGGACTCGTCGACGACGTCATCGTGAAGCAAGGTGGCCGTATGGATAAATTCGACGATGGCGGCGAGTTCGCGATGACGTGTTCCGCCGTACCCCAGCGCGCCGGCGCTGAGCAGCACCAGCGCCGGACGCAGACGTTTGCCGCCGGCGTTGACGATGTATTCGGCGATTTGCTTGATCAGCCCCGCGTCGGAGTGCAGTCTCTGGAGGATCAGCGCATCGACGGCCTGCATGTCCGCTTCGATCGGTTTGAAGAGTTTTTCGAGTTTCAACGCGATTGACCTTGAGAAAAGCGCTCTTTCACGGCGGACATGTCGATGGCGCCCGGCCAAAATAAAAAAAGCGTTTCGACGCGGTATCCGACCGCGCAACGCTTGTTTATCTGGACAAGCCCATATTCCATTGCTGCCATTTTCCAACCGTTCGTGACGCGAAGCCGAATCGTGGATGGTACGGATTGCGCGGCGAGACGACGTCGACAAAGTCACGCTCGATCGGGGAGTGGGATTATATCCTCGTTGCCGTGACCTGGGCGGTCAGCGCCAGATTGCGGGTTTTGAAGCAATTTATCTCGCCGTGCTGCCGGTTGCTCGTTTAGAATCCTGTGGCGGTCGTCGCAATGTGTGCCGACGATGCAGATGGTCTTTCACGAATTGGAGAAAACGATGAAAAAGGAAAAAAGTATTGAGCTTCTCAACAAGGCGGTCGCTGGCGAACTCGCGTCGGTGCACCAGTACATGTATTTTCACTTTCACTGCGACGACCAGGGTTTTGACCTGCTGGCCAATCTGTTCAGGCGCACGGCGATCGACGAAATGCTGCATATCGAAAAGCTGTCCGAAAGAATCCTGTTCCTGAAGGGCGACGTGGAGATGGCCGTGGCCGAGGGCGTGAAAAAGATTCACGACGTCAAGGCGATGCTCGATATAGCGGCGAAAATGGAGTCCGGCACCACCAGCGAATACAACCGCTGGGCGAACGAATGTTCGAAGAACGAGGATTCGGTGTCGAAAAAACTGTTCGAGGAACTGGTCGCAGCGGAGGAAGTGCATTACGACCGCTTCGATCTGGAAATGGACAACCTCGTCAAGTTCGGCGACAACTATCTGGCGCTGCAATCGATCGAGCGCAGCAAATCGGTACATGCGGCGAGCGGCAGCGGCACGTCCGCCGCGGCCTGAGCCAACGGATTTTCCGCAACGGAAATTCCGAACAAATAAAATTTCGTCATTCCCGCGCCAGCGGGAATCCACGCGGTCACAGGGGAACCCTGAAAACCTGGATTCCCGCTGGCGCGGGAATGACGGGTAAAAACAGAGGGCGGCGGCGAAAATGTCCCGTACGGGCGCCCCTCCCGGCCGCCCGCCAACGCTTAAAACCTGAACCGCACGCCGACATTCACCGAACCGCCTTCCCTGGCGTCGCCCTTGTCGGGCGAGGAAAACCCGTGTTGATAGCTGAC
>JAITNL010000034.1 GCA_031290495.1 Accumulibacter sp. | reverse complement strand
CAGCGACGCGCCGTAATACGCGGCGCTGCTTTTGTATTCGGTTCTGACGCCTGGGAGCACGCCGGACGAGTGGAAATCGGTTTTGACGCGCCCGCTTCGCAAGGTGGCTTTGGCGTAGGTTCCGTTGTCGGCGTCGAATCTTCCGAGGACGCCGACGCCGGAGTATTCGCTGTCGCCGCTGCCTTTGACTTTTGCGTTGGCGCAGTCGTTGCGCGTGTCGTAGTCGCCTTCGCCGTGTTCAAAGAACGCGCCGACGGTGGCGCGTCCCTGGGCGAGGTCGAGACTGGAAGACAGACCGGCGATCAGGTGCGTGGCGTCGATGTCGAAATGCGCCCCGGTGGTGTAGCGTATCCGTCCGCCGCCGACGGTGCCGAAGACTTGCGGTCCCGGTTCGAGTCGGGCGGCGTCGGGAAGGCTCCGTTCGGCGAAGTCAGCGCCGCTGTTCAGCAGCGCGACGCTGGAAAGGTAGCCTTCGGCGAGGGCTTTGCTGGCGCACCGGGTGCAGTTGCCCGAACCGTCCCCGTTGTCCGGATCGATCTCAGCCATGAGGGCGATGAGCTGGTTGGCAACGGTGGTGGTGGAAAGCGCGAGGATGTGCGTGTCGCTACCTTGCGTTACGGTGACTGTTTCGTTGCTGGGCGTGTCGGTCAGGTCGCCGGTACTGTCGATCAGTAAGATCCGGTCACCCGCTTGCAGACTTGGGGCGCTGGCGTCGAGGTAGAGGCTGACGATGCTGCCGATCAGGGATACCGTGCCATCGACGGTGAGCAGGGCTGTTGTGTCGTTGAGCGTCGTGCCGTAGAAGTTGAGGTTCGCGTTGGCGGCGGAAAGAGCGCCGCTGTAGGTGGCTTTGCCGTGGACGTTGAGCGTCTTGCCGTCCAGCGAATGGGCTTGGCCGTTGCGCTTGAACGCCGCGCCGTCGTACAGGGTGAGGCCGCTGGAATCGGCGATGCCGCCGCCGCTTCCCAGTTTCAGGATTCCTTCCTGTACGGTGGTCATGCCGCTGTAGGTGTTGGCGCCGGAAAGAGTCAGCGTGTCGCCGCCGGTTTTGACGAGGCCGCCCGATCCGCCGATATTGCCGGATATTTCGGCGTCGCCGTAGGCGATGTGGAGCGTGTTGTCGCCGGCGCCGAGGGTCCAGGTTTTGGTGTATGAACCCAGCAAGCCAATCGTGCCGCCGTCGAGGCCGAAGGCGACATCGCTCAGGAGCACGAGGTCGGAAGCATGGCCGGAGGCGTCGACGCTCAGGCTGAAATCGACCGATTCGCTGGCGAAGTCGCTGTAGAGATACGAATTGGCTTCTTCGCCGAAGATGTGCAGGAAGTAGGCACCGGAGGTGACGCCGGTCAGGGCGCCACCGCTTCCGGCGGCGTCGAAAGCGCCGCTGGCGAGGCTCGCGGCGTCTGCGTATTTGGCGTAGTAGTGATCGGTGCTGCTGCCTTGCAGGAAGCCGGAAACGTACATTTGCCCGTTGGCGTTCGTTCCCGTCTCCGCGCCGGTGAATGCGAAGTTCAGGCCGCTTGTCCCGCCGGTCAGGGTGAGTTCCGGCGTTTTGATGACATTTTGGTCAACAAGGAATGTGTATTTTTGCGCGCCGGTCGGCTTCGCCGACCCAGAGTAGGCGCCGCCTGCGGCGGCGCCCGATTTGCCGCTGCCTGCGGCAGCGGAAGATTCAGATGTGAAGAGAACAGATGTCAGATTTAAATTGAAAGCGGGACGGACGGCGTACGACGGATTATCGACGAAGATGCTGCCGTAGCCGGCGCCATCAGCCCGCCCGGCAAGCGCGACGCCGAGGCCAAACGGCGAGCGCAGCCACCAGGCAGAGGCCGCAGTAGCGTCAGTGTACTTTCGCACGTCTGTGTCACCAAGCTTTACCCATTCGGGATAAGAAAGCGCCCATAGAAGCTGGTCATACGCCGCCGTGCCATTGATGCCGTCGCCTGTATCGAGAACACCATAAAAGATGCAGTTCCCGTAATAGCACCACCCGTTATTCCCCGTCACAGGCAGCAAATCACGCGCGTTGATGACGCCTTGCTCTTTTCCCAAAGCAGCCGCAATTCCTGCCAGTGCAGCTTGCAGCGTTTGGCCGTTGTAGTAGTTGTAATAATCTTGACCACTGTAGATGAACGGGGTGTAGCTGGCGTTGAACGCGGAATTGGCATACCCGTTGCCAGCGCTCCCACTCTTGAGTAACAAGGTGATGCTGTTCGTCGGCGCGGTCGTGCTGGATGGGCTGGTATTGCCAGTGTTGCTCGAATACACGCCGCCTTCCGTGTCATTTCCAATCACCACCCACTCCTGACCGCCAAAACCGATTACCGTGGGGTTACTACCGCTGTCGGTTGTCGTGGTAACAGTACCGTTCCACGGCGTCGCCTGTGCCGCGAACGGGAAAAAAGAAAGCGCCCCAATGAGGGCGCTAAACAGTGCATTGCGTTTGAAGAACGCGGGGGAAACGCTTACATCATGCTTGTTTGCTTGCGGTTTCATGATCCTTTTTCCTGAAAGTGAGAAATGAGTGAAAAACGAAAAAACACGGTGATTGTACTCAAGCCGCTGCCTGGTCATGGCTTTTTTTTTCGAAACTGTCCAGCGCAATCGCATGAACGCCTTTTTCTCCCGCCTGTCCTGCCCGTCGGCGGACAGCCCGCATAGGTGGATTTACCCGCTTGGCACGGCAAGCCGAACTCGTGGGCGAAGTAAAACCGGGCGTCATGCGCTGGGAGATGATTTTGTCGTTTTGTTGAACAGGACGATACGCTGGCTAATTTGCGGTGGATGGGATAAAGGTCGGGGCATCAACTTTCCCGGCGCTGGCGCGAATCTCCAAAAAGACAAAGGGCGCCGAAGCGCCCTAAGTTTCAGAGCAGATCACTTGTCATCGTGCTGCTGCTCTGGCGGGTTCGACGCCGTGGCGGAACCCGACTCGATGCCCCTTTCAGGTACCCTTTGATTATCCGCCAGATTCAAGGCAATTGCAACACAACGCCGAATGGCCGAAAAATCCTCCGGCGCAAGCTGGACGGGAATCAACTGGCGACCGCCGCGCCGTGTCCTTACGTAGTGCATTTCCAGCCGCTAGAGGCTGACCGTATAGACCATATCGCCTTTGGCCCAAATCGGGCGCATCGAATCGCCGTCTGGCCGTGGGTCCTTGGGTAATTCGTAGAGGTACGGTTCCGGGTGGTTGGGTTGGTTGGCTGAAAGCGGCACAACCGTTACCAGCTTCGAGTTGCGCTTGTGACGCGCAATCACCACAACGTCGCGCATTTTCACCATTTCGGGCGCAATCATCCCGTGAAAATCACAGCGCACCACAGCCCCCGCGCGTGGTTGAAAAGGTATCGGCATTGCTTTTCCTGTCAGGTATCGAATGAAATGGTCATTACAGGTGAGCATATCCCGAAACTGTCGGTTTGACATCTGGCTGCCGTGCTGGTACCTGCGTTATCAAGGCCATCAGTACACATCCGTCGCCAGGCCAATCGCTCTCCAGCACGGGAACCTTCAAGCAACAACTGAAAAATCATCCCGTCGTGTCGTTGGCAAGGGAATATCGAAGCGCGTGGCGGCAAGGTTACCGCCGCGGTAACTTTGACCGGAAAGCCGTTTTCTGCCAGACTTGCCCTGTCAAATGAGCAACTTAACGAACTTCGAGGGAAACATGGACAAGAACTTGAAAACTGGTGGCGAGACCGGTTTCATTACTCCTTCGACTGCCTTACTCAATCGGAAGCTCGGTACCTCGCCCGCACCCCGGATGCTGACACCATCCGAAATCGCATTGCTGCGGCAGAGCAAGCAGGAAATACATCAGTATTTGCAGGCGAAGTGGGCGGCGTAAACCCATGCTCGCCGACGCGTCCTCCCCCAGGAACCCTCGCGCGGAGAAAACGACATGGCGGTTCGCGCCTCTGAATTGATCGTCATCACCAAAGCGAAAGACCTGTGCGCCTACGTGCTGGAGAGTACGGAAAAATCGCCCAAACGCTTCCGGTTTACCCTGTCCGGACGGATGCAGAATCTGGCGCTGGAGCTGATCGAGCAGACGTATCGCGCCAACGAGGTGTTTGTCCAGGGGGAGGAACGGGCGGCGGCGCAGGTCAAACGACTGGATTTGCAGCACGGTGCCTTGACCAGCGTCAAACTCCTGGCCTACATGGCGTTGCTGGCGCGCGGGCAGGGCTGCCTTCTGCCGAAGCAGTATGAACATATCGCCCAGCTCGCCAGCGATTGCCAAAACCTGCTCGGTGCGTGGATAATCAGCGACAGAAAGAGAAACGGCGCCTGACGAGCGCCGTCCATGTGGCAAAGTGGGTTGGGTTGGAATGCGGCCTCTGCCTGGTGGCTGCGCTCGCCGAATGACAACAACGACAACGCGCTTGCCGGGCGGGCTGATGGCGCCGACAACGACAACAACAACGTCGATAATCCGTCGTACGCCGTCCGTCCCGATTTGTTCCAGTGCCTGAAACGCGCCTCCAGGCGGAGGCCGTCCGCGCGTGGAAGAAAGGAACCCGACTCCTGTCTTGTGGGTGTTTGTGTGGCTTGCGGACGCGAACGAGACGAATATTGACCGCGGTGGCCCGGACGCTTGCAACTTGCTTTCGCGGCCTTTCCGTGCGGGCGCGACGCGACCCGGCGGCTGGCGGTGTGCTGCGATCTTTTGCCTGCGGCGGCCCTGAGGCCGCCGCAGGCGATTTTTTTATGGGCCGAAAACACCAAAGTCAGTCGTCGGGAAACCGGGAAACGTTACGGAAGTATTGCGGAAACGCGGCGTTTTTCAGAAAACCATTTCTACCTGTTTAGAGCTTACGACGATTGCCAACTATCCGCAAATTGCGTATAGTCAGCACATGAACGCCTTGTTTGTCGAACTTCCGGCCTTTGCCAGATACCGCGCCGATTATTTCAACGACGATGGATTTCTGAGCTTGCAGCAAACGATGCTGCTGAACCCGGAAGCCGGAAATGTCATCGAAGGAACGGGCGGACTGCGTAAATTGCGGCACGCCGATCCGCGCCGTGGCAAAGGTAAGCGCGGTGGCTTGCGCGTGATCTATTATTGGTGGGACGGAGGACGGCAATTCTGGCTGTTCACCCTGTACGACAAGGACGAGTTGAAGGATTTGAGCGCCAAGGAAAAAAAGGTGCTCAAGGACCTACTGAAAGCGGAACTGGAGGCGCGGCGATGAAAAAACGAAACCTGTTCGCGGAGATCAGCGAAGGGCTGGAGGCGCTGGCGGATGCGCGCGCCGGCAAGCGAACCTTGCGCACACACCCGGTCAACCTGCCGCCAGCGCCGGAAATCGCCGCTGGCGAACTGGTCGGGCTGCGCGAACGTCTGCGCCTGTCGCGCCCGGTTTTCGCCGGTTATCTGCGCACCAACCCCAGGACGCTGGAAAACTGGGAACAGGGGCGCGCCAAACCCAATGCCCAGGCCGCGCTGCTGATTCGTCTGGTGGAAAAATTTCCGGATACCGTCGAACGGCTGGCGGCGGTCTGAGCGCGGCCTACGGGTTTCTCCTTTGCGTGGATCGATTCAGCGACGCGATAACGATGCGCTGGCAACAATTAGGCGATTTTCCATGCCTTCCGACTTTGAAAATCTGTGCGCCTTTGAAACGCTCTACGCCGCGCATTGCGCGGCGCGGCGGGGCAAACGCCATAAATCCGACGTGATCCGTTTTGAAGCCGATCTGGCCAATCAGTTGTGGACGCTGAAAACCGATCTCGAAAGCGGGCGCTATACGGTCGGCGGTTATAAACGCTTTGTCATCAACGATCCAAAAACGCGCGAAATCCAGGCCTTGAGCTACGCAGACCGCGTGGTGCAGCACGCTTTGTGCGATAAGGTGCTGGCGCCCTTTTTTGAAAAACGCCTGATTTACGACAATTGCGCCTGTCGGGTAGGCAAGGGGACAGGGTTTGGCGTGGCGCGGCTATCGGCGTTTCTGCGCGAGCATTACCGGCGGTATGGCGCGCGCGGCTGGATTCTCAAGGCCGACGTGCGCCAGTATTTTCCTTCCATCGACCACGCCGTTTTATTGTCCCGCTTGCGCCGCCATATTCCCGACCCCAGAATCATGGCGCTGCTGGAAACCATCATCGACAGTTTTCATGGCGCGCCAGGCAAGGGTTTGCCGATGGGCAACCAGACCAGCCAATGGTTCGCCCTTTATTATCTCGACCCGATCGACCGGCTGGTCAAGGAGCAACGGCGCGTCCCGCATTACACCCGCTATATGGATGACATGGTGCTGCTTTCTCCCGACAAGGCCGATTTACAGGAATGCCTGCGCCAAATGCGGGAAAAATGCCGCGCTGAATTGCGCCTGGAACTCAACCAGAAAACACAGATTTTCCCTCTTGAAAACGGTGTGGATTATCTGGGCTGGCATTTTTATCTGACGCCGCAAGGCAAGGTCGTCCGCGCGCTGCGCACCGCCGCCAAGCAAAGATTGAAAAGACGCCTGAAAAAACTGCAATACGCTTACGCGATGGGAGAACTGGATATTCCGGACATCAAATGCCGCGTCGCCGCCGGCAACGGGCATCTGAAGCGCGGACATACCTGGCATTTACGGAAGCGGCTGTATGGGAAAACGGTTTTTCAGCGGCGCGCGGCGCGACAATAAATCCGGATTATCCACTAGCCCACATAGGTCTGGGTGAGCAAAGCGAACCCCGGCAAAACAGGCCGACGCGCGCCGCGATGCCGCCACCCTGGAGATCAAACCAGCCGCGCGACCGCTGCGGCCCCGGCCAGATAGCGGGGATCGTTTTTTATGTCTGAGACATCCGACGTGGGGAGAAGACGGGCGACGCGCGCGGAGCGCCGGGCGTCGAAATCCGGCTGCCAGTTTTCCAGCGCTTGATCCACCTGATCCGGCGCGTTGCACACCAGCAGCATGTCGCAGCCGGCGTTCCAGGCGGCGGCGGTGCGGTCAACGATGCCGCCCGCCACGCTGGCGCCTTGCATCGACAAATCGTCGCTGAAAATCACGCCATCGAAGCCCAGTTCGCCGCGCAGTTTGCCCAGCCAGCGCGGCGAAAAACCGGCGGGGATCGAATCCACGCGCGGATAGATCACGTGCGCCGGCATGACGGCGTCGAGAGGGAGTTCGCGGAATGGGCGCATGTCCGGCTCGATTTCGGCGAGATCGCGCTCGTCCACTGGAATGGCGACGTGGGAATCGGCTTCCGCCCAGCCGTGTCCGGGAAAATGTTTGCCGCAGGCGCTCATGCCGGCCGCGCGCAAACCGTCGATCAGTTGTCTGGCCAGCAGGACGACCACGCGCGGATCATGGTGGAAAGCGCGATCGCCGATCACGCCGCTGCGCCCCCAATCGAGATCAAGAACCGGGGTAAACGATAGATCGACGCCGCGCAGCCGCAGTTCGCCGGCCAGCACGAAACCGATGTCGCGGGCCAAGGTCAGCGCGCGTTGCGGGGCGCGTTCCCACAAGTCGCCGAGACGCCGCATCGCCGGCAGGCGCGTAAAACCATCGCGGCAGCGCTGGATGCGTCCGCCTTCGTGATCGATGGCGATCAGCAGGCGAGGCGAACGCAAGGCGTGAATTTCGGCGGTCAGGCGCGACAACTGTTCCGGCGAGACGTAGTTGCGGGTAAACAGGATCAAGCCGCCGACGCTTGGATGCGCCAGCCGCCGCCGGTCGATGACGGTCAGTTCCGTTCCCGCGATGTCGATCATCAGCGGGCCGTGCGGCAGTTCGATGGCGATGGACATAGGCAGGATCAGGCGCTTTCCATGACCACGAACGCCAGCGCGTAGTCGGCTTCGTCGCTGATCGAAAGGTGCGCGGAAAGACCGCGCCCGGCGAGATAGCGCGCCAACGGCGGCAGGTAAGCGAACGTGGGTTTCCCGAGATCGTCGTGCGTCACCACGATGTTGCTCATGCTTGCCGGAGCGGCGACGCCGATGCCGAGCGCCTTGCCGAACGCTTCCTTGGCGGCGAAACGTTTGGCCAGGAAACGCGCGTAATCGCTGGCTTTGGAAAGTTCGTCGAACTCCGGCGGCGCGAGCAGTTTTTCCAGCGCCCGCGCGCCGTGGCGCTGATACAACCTGGCAATCCTCGCCACGGCCACGATGTCGGTGCCGATGCCAACAATCATTCGGGACGCGCCGCCGAACACGCGGCGGCCTCGCGCATCAGCCGTTTCATTTCGCGCACCGCTTCGCGCATACCGATGAACACGGCGCGGCTGACGATGGCGTGCCCGATATGCAGTTCGCGGATGCCGGGCAGACGCGCTACCGGCTGCACGTTGAAGTAATTCAGCGCGTGACCGGCGTTGAAACGCATCCCCAGACGGCGAATGGATTCACCGGCCACACCGATCCTGGCGAGTTCGGTCAGCACCGCCGGACTCTCGGCGTCGCGTCCACGGTTGTGGAAGGCGTGCGCGTAGGGGCCGGTGGGTATCTCGCAGACGCGCGCGCCAATCCGCGCCGCCGCCTCGACCTGCGTCAGATCGGCGTCGATGAAGACGCTGCTGACGATGCCGGCCTGCGCCAGCCGGCCAACCGCCGTTTTCAGTTTGCTTTCCTGGGCGACGATGTCCAGCCCGCCCTCGGTCGTCACTTCGTGACGGCCTTCCGGCACCAGCATCGCCATCTCCGGTTTGAGCCGGCAGGCGATGGCCACCATTTCATCGGTGGCCGCCATTTCCAGATTCAGCTTGATTTGCGTCAGCGTGCGTAATTTTTCGACGTCGGCGTCCTGGATATGCCGCCGATCCTCGCGCAAATGCACGGTTATTCCGTCCGCTCCGCCTATGTGCGCCTCGACGGCGGCCCAGACGGGTTCCGGCTCGTAGGTCTGGCGCGCCTCGCGGATGCTCGCCACGTGGTCGATATTGACACCCAGTTCAATCATGGTTCCTGTAGCTCCAGAAAAATCTTGCGTGTTTCCAGGCCCTTGCCGCCCAGGTAGTGAGCAATCAGGGTTCTCATCAATTGCTTGGCTTCGAGCAACGAACGCGGATCGGAAAAATCGCCGGCATAGAGGTCGATCAAGGTCTTGCCGCGGAGGGCCAACGCCGATTCGTCATCCTCCCGCAAGCACACCGGACCACGTTCGATCTCGTAAGCATAATACCGCGCCGGATCGATGGGCCGCCCCTGCTCGTCGTGCTTCAGGGTCAAGCCGTAACCGAGTTCCTGAAGAAACGCCCGCTCAAAAAGGCGGATATCCGATTCTTTCGGGCCATCGGCGAAGCGGCGCAAGGTTTCCGCATAAACCGAGAACAGGCGCGCGTGAGCATCCTCTCGCGGTAGCAGCACCAGCAGCAGCTCATTGAGGTAATAGCCGCAAAAGAGCGCCCGTCCGGATAGCAGCGGTTGCCCGCCTTGCCACTCGGCCTTGATGATCGTCTTGATCTC
>JAITNL010000009.1 GCA_031290495.1 Accumulibacter sp. | reverse complement strand
TCGGAAACTGACGCCACGCTACGAGAAAACCGATTTGTCTTACCTCGGTTTGCTCCATCTGGCAGCTGCTATGATTACCCTCAACAAAATCATTGTTATTTACGGATAAGCACTAAATCCTTTTCCTGTCCCGACACGCAGGCATTGTTCGAGCGGCGTCGCGTCGCGCGGTTCGCCAACATCGAGGCTGTGGCGCGGCGCAAGCTCGAACAGCTGCACATGGCTGACCGGCTTGTCGATCTGCGCGTACCGCCCGGCAACCGGCTCGAAAAGCTCACCGGCGACCGGGAAGGACAATGGAGTATCCGCCTCAACGATCAATGGCGCGTGTGCTTCGTCTGGACGGGAACGGAGGCGGCAGCGGTTGAAATCGCGGACTACCACTAACGGAAAACGGACATGAACGACAACACCCTCAAACCCATTCACCCAGGCGAAATCCTGCGCGAGGAATTCCTTGTCCCGATGGGCATCAGCAATTACCGGCTCGCCAAGGAGATCGGCGTTCCGGCGCAGCGTATCGGTGAAATCGTGGCTGGCCGCCGCGCCATCACGGCGGATACCGACTTGCGCTTGTGTCGGTTCTTTGGTTTGTCTGAAGGCTATTGGCTGCGCGGTCAGGCGCGTTTCGATACGGAAACGGCAAAGGATGCGATGGCGGCGCAGTTGACCAGGATTACACCTTGGCCTTTCGGCCACGCCCACGCCTGATTCGATAATCAGCGCCCACGAGGTTTCGGCAAATACGTTGGCCGGGGCGAAATGTTCGTGGCGTCCTGTTTCCTGGGTTTTCAAGAGTGGCGATCCACGGTACGGAAACGGCTTGTCTTTGGGTTACTCTCGAGTGGGACAAGTCTGTATCATCTTATCGGAAGGGATAGTCCGACAGACTGCTAAAATTCCCGGCTTTGCCGCTCAATTGTGGAGAATCCGATGTACCGATCCGCCTTGCTCCAAGACTTGCAGGCCCGCGGCCTGATCGC
Organism: Accumulibacter sp.; assembly: GCA_031290495.1. Lineage (GTDB taxonomy): Bacteria > Pseudomonadota > Gammaproteobacteria > Burkholderiales > Rhodocyclaceae > Propionivibrio. Next base: position 28,827 of record JAITNL010000009.1, on the reverse strand, counting down.
CCAGATCACCGACGCCGCCGCGCTCGATGAATTGTTGAACAAGGAATCGATAACCTTGTACTGCGGTTTCGATCCGACTGCCGACAGTCTGCATCTTGGGCACTTGGTGCCGGTGCTCCTGCTGCGGCGTTTCCAGCAGTCCGGACACCGCCCGATCGCGCTGGTCGGCGGGGCGACCGGGATGATCGGCGATCCGAGTTTCAAGGCCGCCGAACGCAAGCTGAACACGCTGGAAGTCATCGCCGGATGGGGCGAAAAAATTCGCGGCCAGCTCGCGCCATTCCTCGATTTCGAGGGTTCCAACGCGGCGCTGATGGCCAACAATTACGACTGGTTCAGCGCGATGAACACGCTCGATTTTCTGCGCGATGTCGGCAAACACTTTTCGGTCAACGCCATGATCAAGAAGGAATCGGTACAGCAGCGCATCAATCGTGACGAGCAGGGCATTTCCTATACCGAGTTTTCTTACAGTCTGCTGCAAAGCTACGATTTCGCCGAACTCAACCGACGGCACGGCTGCGTCCTGCAAATCGGCGGTTCGGATCAATGGGGCAACATCACCGCCGGCGCGGATTTTACTCGCCGGCTGAACCGGAAACCGGTTTTCGGCCTGACCCTGCCGCTGGTGACCAAGGCCGACGGAACCAAGTTCGGCAAAACCGAATCGGGCGCCGTCTGGCTCGATGCGAAAAAGACCTCGCCTTATGCCTTTTATCAGTTCTGGTTGAACACCGCCGATGCCGACGTGTACCAATTCCTGCGCTTCTTCACTTTCCTTTCCGGCGCGGAAATCGAGTTCATCGAAACGGTCGACCGGACCAGCGGCAGACGACCGGAAGCGCAGCGCGTCCTCGCCGAACAGGTCACCGAACTGGTGCACGGCAAGGCGGCGCTGGAAGCGGCGCGGCGCATCGGCAACAGCCTGTTCTCGGGCGACATGGCCGCGCTGACCGAATCCGACTTTGAGCAGTTGGCGCAGGACGGCGCTCCCGGCGTGACCCTGGAAAAAACGGCGGCCGGCCTGATCGAGGTTCTGGTGGCCGCCGGTCTTGCCAAGTCGAAAAGCGAGGCGCGTACTTTCCTGCAAAGCGGCGGCGTCAGCGTCAACGGAACTCCGGTCAAGGCGCTGGATCGCCAAATCACTGACACCGAACGCCGTTTCGGTCGCTTCACCCTGCTAAGACGGGGCAAGAAGAGCTACGCCCTGGTTAATTGGCGCTGAACTGAAAGGTGAAGCGCAACGTATCCCACATTGAAAAGCGCAATCAAAGGGCGGTGTTCCACTTTGCGCCAAACAGTGAGAAAACACGCTTCAACGCAGCCCCGGCATCATCCCCTTCATGCCGCGCATCAGTTTGGCGACTCCGCCTTTCGAGAACTGTTTCATCATCTTCTGCGTCTGTTCAAACTGTTTGAGCAGACGGTTGACTTCCTGCACCTGAACACCGGCACCCGCCGCGATGCGCCGTTTGCGCGACGCCTTGAGCAGTTCGGGTTTGCCGCGTTCGTCCGGCGTCATCGAATCGATGATGCCTTCGATTCGCCGGACGGCCTTGTCCCCGGTTCCAACCGGCATATGACCCGCCGCCTGGGCAAACTGGGACGGTAGCTTGTCGAACATGGCGGTGATTCCGCCCATCTTGCGCATCTGCCCAATCTGTTCTTTGAAATCGTTGAGGTCGAAATTCTTGCCCGACCTGAGTTTCCTGGCCAATTCGACGGCCTTGGCCTCGTCAAGCCCCTTGCGCGCGTCCTCGATCAGCGACAGCACGTCGCCCATGCCCAGGATGCGCGAGGCCATGCGTTCCGGATGAAAGGCTTCGAGGCCGGTCAGCTTCTCGCCGACGCCAGCGTACTTGATCGGCTTGCCGGTGACGTGGCGCACCGACAAGGCCGCGCCGCCGCGCGAGTCGCCGTCGAGCTTGGTCAGCATGACGCCGGTGAGCGGCAGGGCGTCGCTGAATGCCTTGGCGGTATTGATCGCGTCCTGGCCGAGCATGGCGTCGACGACGAACAGCGTTTCAATCGGCTTCAGCACCGAATGGAGTTCCGCAATCTCCCGCATCATCGCGGCGTCAATCGACAGCCGCCCGGCGGTGTCGACCAGCAGCACGTCGTGGAAATGCCGCTTCGCCCAATCGACCGCAGCGCGCGCGATAGCCACCGGTTGGTCCGCCGTCGACGAGGGAAAGAAATCCGCGCCCGCCTGTCCGGCCACGGTTTTCAACTGCTCAATCGCCGCAGGCCGATAAACGTCGCAGGAAACGACCAACACTTTCTTTTTTTGCGTTTCACGCAGGAATTTGGCGAGTTTGCCGACGCTGGTGGTTTTGCCCGCACCCTGCAAACCGGCCATCAGTATGACCGCCGGCGGCTGGGTCGCCAGATTGATCCCGCTGTGCGCCCCCCCCATCAAGGCCGTGAGTTCCCGATGCACGACGCCGATCAGCGCCTGCCCCGGACTCAAGGAACCGATGACTTCCTCGCCGACGGCCTTTTCCTTGACCGACGCAATGAAGGTCTTGACCACCGGCAGCGCCACATCGGCTTCCAGCAGGGCCAAACGCACTTCGCGCAGCGCGCTCGCAATGTTTTCGTCGGTCAATCGCGCCTCGCCGCGCAGTGTTTTCATCACGCGCGCCAGACGTTGTGTCAGGTTATCGAGCATTTGGTTTCCGGCTTGGTGTAGACTCAAAAAAATGAGGGATATTCTACCGCACCTGCTGCCGCCTATCGCCGCCGCCCTGTTGTACGCGGGACTTGGCTATCATTTCTGGCATACGCGTTGGAACGATACCGGCCAACCCTTGTCTCCGCTGCCGATGCAATCCTGGGAAAGAGGTACCATCGCCGTGGCGCTGTTTTTGCAGGGCGCTGGACTTTACGCGGCACTGTTCCCGGGCGGCGGTTTGCGTTTTTCCTTTAGTCTGGCCATCTCGCTGATGCTCTGGCTGGCCGTTCTCATCTACTGGCTGGAAAGTTTCCGCTCAAGCATGGACGGTATGCAGCCGTTGGCGCTGGCACTGCCGCTGGCGGCGATAGGCGCCGTCCTGCCCGTGGTGTTTGCGCAAACGCGCGAGATCGTCCATGCGCAGACGTTGGGATTCAGGATGCACTTTCTGGCCGCCATGCTGGCTTACAGTCTGTTTACAGTGTCCGCGCTGAACGCCGTCTTCATGGGTTTTATCGAACACAAGCTGCGGCGCGGAATCATCGGCGGGCATCAGGCCAGTCTGCCGTCGATCCTGTCGATGGAAACCCTGCTTTTTCGCCTCATCGGTATCGCTTTTCTGCTGCTCACACTGACGCTGATCAGCGGGCTGGTCTTTTCGGAGCAGATTTTTGGCAAGGCCGTCGTTTTCGCTCACAAAACCACCTTCGCCTTCGCTTCGTGGATAATTTTCGCGGCCCTGCTTTTCGGGCGCTGCCACTACGGATGGCGAGGAAAAGTCGCGTTACGCTGGACGCTGGCCGGGTTTGCCCTGCTCATTCTCGCCTACATCGGCAGCCGCTTCGTCATGGAGGTGCTGTCTGGCCGGGTGTAAATGGCGCGATTCCATTTCCAAATCAAAAGAAATTGTTGTGATTCATTGCTGGTCGGCAGGAGGAAGTCAAAATGTTGAAACGGGTTTATGTGCACAATTACAAATGCCTGGTCAATTTTGAATTCAAGGTTGATGAAGATGAGAGTTTCAAGCATTTGTCGTTGTTCATTGGAAAAAATGGCGCCGGAAAAAGCACTTTGGCTGAAGTTTTGCAGGTTTTTCAACGTATCGGAAGAAAACAGTCAAATTTGAAACCATTGGAGGATGGTGTTGACGAAATCAAACCGGTTGTGGATAAAGACCGAATGGCGATGTTTTGTCAAGACAGTTACATTCAATTTGAATTGACTGTTGAAATTGGCGGTCATTCTGTTCAGTATATATTGATACTGGAGCTGCCGCGGGGGTTTTCACACCTGCGGGTCAAAGAGGAGAAATTTTTTATTGACGGAAATATGCGTTTTACCCGTACAGTTGCGGAAATTCAATTTTCGAATAATCAGGCCAACAGCTTTGTTTACGACTGGCACTTGATATATCTACCAATATATAACGATCGCGACAAGGCGTTCGACGAGGTGCTGAAAAGTTTTATGTCATGGATGGGTAACATTATTATTCTTTCTCCGATACCCCAGAATATGCAAGCCTCCCTGCGGGGAGCGTCGTCTCATATAAAGCCGGATGGCTCAAATATCGCGGACTGGTTCGTGGGATTGCTTGAACGTAATCCGGATGCGTATTCAGAGGCCAGGGAGACGTATTTGAAATCTGCACTCCCCGATTTCAAAAGCGTGTGTACCGAAGCGGATGAATATGGAAAGAAGTTTTTTTATGTCATCTTTGTCAAAGACAAACGCGAATATAAAATCCGCCTTGACAGTCTTTCGGACGGCGAACGCTGCCTGGTTTTGATGCTGACGATATTGATGGCCAACAAATCAAGAGAGCCTTTTTTATGTTTCTGGGATGAACCTGACAGCTATTTGGCAAATTCTGAAATTGAATATTTTATTGCGGCATTGGTAAAACAGTTTTTGCAACGCGGGCAGATATGGATGACGACGCATCATCCAGAAACCATACTGCATATTCCAGAACACAATATTTATCTGATATATCGCAAAGATCATGCTTCACACACAAGATTGCCGATTTCCGTTGCAGAATGGCGTGAGCGCGTGGGCTATAAGGGAGATTTTCTGGCAGCCTGGCGTCAGGGAGACACGGAATGGGATTGAATCGTGAACAGCCGCATCTTGTGATCTACCCGGAGGATAGCGCCACAAAAGATTTGGCGGATTCCTTCAAGTATTTTTCAAAAATATTGAAAATTCGTCCTGAACAATTAACGGTCAAGCCGCCTGCAAAAGGTTGGTCAAATGCTCTCGATCGCGCGCGGAACGACGATCAGTTGGGCAGATTTCCAAAAAGAAACGTTTTATTGTTGATTGATCTTGATACGAGAAGTGAAAGAATTGAGCGTATCCTGGATGAAATTAACGATAGCCATGCTGTTGCCGATCGTTTTTTTGTGGTTGGTTGGCAAGGAAATATTGAACAATTAAAAAGCAAGGAATGTTCTGGAAGAGGGTTTGATAAACTTGCCGAAAAAATGGCGAACGATGCTGTCGATTGTCGTGGTATATGGGAAGATCGTTGTTTTGAGCAGATGCGTTCAGCGGGTCAGTATGAACGTTTGCGTGGATTGTTAAAAATGTTGGCCGTGCAGCTTTGACGTTGGATAGTGCGGACGACGGCGCCGCCTTTTGACCGGTTCAGTGTCGTTCAGACACTGCGGGAATCTCCAGCCGGCAAGCGCTGAAGAATGGGCGGAGAATGTCAAAATCAGGAAAGACATGCATCATCGGTATGTAATATGGCATAATCCTTGCCATTTGAAGTTTCCTGGCGGCGGAACTCCGCCGCTACCGCAGGTAATCGAACAATGGCAGCCAACCCACAACAACCAGCCTTGAGCGGGCTTGCCCGCGCGCTTGTCCAGGCCGGCCGGATAAAAGAAGCTGAGGCCGGAGCCTTGCTGTCACAGGCCAGCACCGCCCAAATCACCTTTGTCGAACAACTGGTCAGATCGCAGAAACTCAAAGGGGTGGAAGTCGCCAGTTTCGCGTCGGAAGTGTTTGGTTATCCGCTGCTCGATCTAAGCGCGTTCGACGACGGACAAATCCTCACCACGGCCATCGACCGCAAGCTGATCGCGTCGCATCGCGTCATCCCCTTGTACAAGCGCGGAAATCGTCTGTCCGTCGCGATTGCCGATCCGACCAATTTGCGCGCCCTCGACGAAATCCGTTTCCAGACTGGTCTGGCCGTCGACCCGGTCATCGTCGACGAAGCCAAGCTGTCGCCAATTGTCGCAAAATTATCGGAATCGAGCGAAGACGCGCTGAAAAACCTGGCCGGCGACGATCTCGACCTCGAATTTGCCGACGAGGAAGGCGCGCAAAAAGCCGACGACCAGGCGGCGAGCGACATCGACGACGCGCCGGTGGTGCGCTTCATCCAGAAAATCCTGCTCGACGCGATCAACGACGGCGCGTCCGACATCCATTTCGAGCCTTATGAGAAGAGCTACAGGGTGCGTTTCCGGGTCGACGGCATATTGCAGGAAATCGTCTCGCCTCCCCTGGCCATCAAAGAAAAGATCGCCTCGCGCATCAAGGTTATTTCGCGTCTCAACATCGCCGAAAAACGCGTCCCGCAGGATGGTCGGATGCGCCTCGTGCTGTCGAAAAGCCGCGCCATCGATTTCCGCGTCAGCACCTTGCCGACGATGTACGGCGAAAAGATCGTACTGCGTATTCTCGATCCGAGCAGCGCCACGCTGGGCATCGAGATGCTTGGCTACGAGCCGGAACAGAAAGCGGTGCTGCTCGACGCCATCGAGCGTCCATACGGCATGGTGCTGGTCACCGGGCCGACGGGATCGGGCAAAACGGTGTCGCTCTACACCTGCCTGAACCTGCTGAACAAACCCGGCATCAACATTTCCACCGCGGAAGACCCGGCTGAAATCGCATTGCCCGGCATCAATCAGGTCAACGTCGACGACCGTCAGGGGCTGACCTTCCCCGTCGCGCTCAAAGCCTTCCTGCGTCAGGATCCGGACATCATCATGGTCGGCGAAATCCGCGACCTCGAAACGGCGGAAATCGCCATCAAGGCCGCCCAGACCGGGCACATGGTGCTGTCGACCCTGCACACCAACGACGCGCCGTCGACCCTGACCCGCATGATGAACATGGGAATTCCAACCTTTAACCTCGCGTCCAGCATCCTGCTGATCACCGCACAGCGGCTGGTGCGTCGGCTCTGTACCTGCAAAATACCGCTCGATACGCCGCATGAAACACTGCTCAACGCCGGATTCACCGAAGAAGACCTCGACGGCGGCTGGACCGTCATGGGGCCGGGCGGATGCGATCGCTGCAAGGGTTCTGGGTACAAAGGCCGGGTCGGCGTCTACCAGGTCATGCCGGTAACGGAAGCCATCCAGCGTATTATCATGACCAACGGAACCTCGCTGGATATCGGCAAACAGGCGCGCAGCGAAGGCGTCAATGACCTGCGGCGTTCCGGGTTGATCAAGGTGATGCACGGACACACCTCGCTTGACGAAATACTTGGCAGCACCAACGCTTAATCACCGGAAAAAGGACGAATCATGGCGACGGCAGCGAATCCGACAAAACAACGCAACACCACGAAGGAATTTACTTTCCTCTGGGTCGGCAAAAACAAGACCGGAAAAGTTGTGCGTGGAGAACAGCGCGCCGCCAGCGAGACGGTGGTCAACGCCACCCTGCGTCGGCAGGGCATCAGGGTAACGAAAATCACCAAGGAGAAATTCCGCGCCGGGCGCAAAGTCACCGAAAAAGACATCGCCCTGTTTACTCGGCAGCTCGCCACCATGATGAAAGCCGGCGTACCGTTGCTGCAGACCTTTGAAATCGTCGGTCGCGGGCACGACAACCCGGCCGTGGGGAAATTACTGCTCGACATCAAAGCCGACGTCGAAACGGGCAGTTCGCTGTCGCAAGCGTTCCGCAAATTTCCGATTTATTTCGACGCGCTTTATTGCAACCTGGTCTCCGCCGGCGAACAGGCCGGCATCCTGGAATCCCTGCTCGACCGGCTGGCGAGCTACAAGGAAAAAATGCTCGCCATCAAAGCGAAGATCAAGTCCGCGATGTTCTACCCGACGGCGATCATCATCGTCGCTTTCATCATTACCGCGGTGATCATGATCTTCGTCATTCCGGCGTTCAAGGAAGTATTCACCAGCTTCGGCGCCGACCTGCCGACGCCGACCCTGGTGGTCATGGGGCTGTCCGACTTTTTCGTCAGCTACTGGTGGGCGATTTTCGGTTTGATTTTCGGTGGCGTTTTCGCTTTCTTCTACGCCTGGAGACGCTCCACCAAGATGCAGCTCGTGCTCGACAGACTCTTCCTGCGCCTCCCGGTTTTCGGCCCGATCATCAACAAATCGGTGATTGCCCGCTGGACGCGGACCTTGGCCACCATGTTCGCGGCGGGCGTGCCGCTGGTCGAATCGCTCGACTCGGTGGGCGGCGCTTCCGGCAACTATGTATATCGGGAAGGAACCAAGCTGATTCAGGGTGAAGTCAGCACCGGCACCAACCTGACCACGGCGATGCAGAACACCGGCCTGTTTCCCAACATGGTCACCCAGATGGTAGCGATCGGTGAAGAAGCCGGTTCCCTCGATTCGATGCTCGGCAAGGTCGCCGATTTTTACGAAGGCGAAGTGGACGACGCGGTGGAAGCGTTGTCGAGTCTGCTGGAACCGCTGATCATGGCGGTCCTCGGCGTCGTCATCGGCGGTCTGGTCGTCGCCCTGTACCTGCCGATTTTCAAGCTCGGCGGAGTCGTTTGATTCCATGGAAAATTCTCTCCTGCAAACGCTGACCGCCGCCGGTGTTTTTCCGGCGGTCTGCGGCGTAATCGGGCTGTTGGTCGGCAGTTTTCTCAACGTCGTGATTCATCGTCTGCCCAGGATGATGGAGCGGGAATGGCAATGCCAGTGCGCCGAACTGCGTGGCGAGGAAGCGCCGCGTGGCGAGACGGTTTCGCTGGTCAAACCGCGTTCGCGCTGTCCCGCCTGCGGTCACGCGATTTCCGCGCTGGAAAACATTCCCCTCGTCAGCTGGCTGTTTTTGCGCGGCAAATGTTCCGCATGCCAAGCGCCGATTTCCATCCGCTACCCGCTGGTCGAAGCCCTCACCGCGCTGTTGAGCGCTTTCGCCGCCGCGCATTTCGGCTTTGGCTGGGGCGCTTTTGGCGCCATTTTGCTGATCTGGTCGCTGATCGCCCTGAGCTTCATCGACTTCGACACCACCTACCTGCCTGATGCGATCACCTTACCGCTGCTCTGGTGCGGTCTGCTGTTCAACCTCGGCGGCGCCTACACCGACATCTCCTCGGCGGTCATCGGCGCGATGGCGGGCTATCTGTCTTTATGGCTCGTCTACTGGGGATTCAAATGGCTCACCGGCAAGGAAGGCATGGGTTACGGCGACTTCAAACTGCTCGCCGCGCTGGGCGCCTGGCTGGGCTGGCAGATACTGCCGCTGATTGTCCTGCTCTCCTCGGTGATCGGCGCCATCGTCGGCGTTGCGCTCATCGCGCTGGTCAAACGCGGTCGCAACATTCCCATCCCTTTTGGCCCTTACCTGGCGTTCGCCTGTCTGCTGGCCCTGTTCTGGGGTCAGGAAATCACCCAATCCTATCTGCGTTTCATCTCATAGATCGGCGCGCCAGGCTGCGAACGGAGATCGAAGCCTGGTCTTTGCGCGGCTATCGTCACGGAAAAGATCATTCCAGCGTTGTGGAATTTTTATCGTTCCATTTCCCGAACCCTTGCGTTTGCCGGCAACGAAAATGGGGACCGAAAAGCAAATCCAGCCGTTGGCAGAGAGCACACAAAAAGGGCGAAACGCTCGGCGCCGAGTCTTTCCGCGCGCAGCCGCCCCCGACTTTCCGGTTCCACCGGCATCCCGTCACTACTGATCCGCAATGGGCTTACAACCTCATTCAACGATTGCTGCGAATCCATTCAATCGCCCAACTGCGCTGGCGATGTTGCAACATGAAGCTGTGTGGGAGAATCTGCCAGTGAGCGACAACGTACTCGAACACCCGTGCAACCGAACAGGATGGCTGTCGCCGTTTTTCCTCAACCTGCTTTTCGACGAGACACGCCGCGTCGCGGCAGAACGCATTACGGAGGAGCGGGCAGCAGATCACAGCATCCTTCGTGGCACCCCTCCAAGGGATGGGGAATTAAACCAGGAGCGCGTCGGGTTTAATTCCCCTCCTGTGGAGGGGTGCCACGAAGGTGCAGGGTGGTAGCGGCGGCAGGGGCGGAAGGGAGGATGGCAAGGTTTTACGCGTGAAGTGTTTATCGGTCATTCATCGGGCGGTTTTGGAAGCACGGGAAGGCGGAGCAGATGCGCCGCCTTCTTGCGTTGCCCCTCATCCGCCCCTGCCTGGGCACCAACAGGCGGAGCAGACGCTCCGCCTCCTTTGCGTGGCGCCCCTCATCCGCCCCTGCCGGGGCACCTTCTCCCGCAAGGGGAGAAGGGAAGGCTGACGCAAGTGGAGAGGAAAAATTGAGGGTAGGCGCGTGTCTGGGCAAGCCGCGCGGCGGCGCAATCTGGCTCATCCACGGTTTTTCCACTATTATTTTGACAATTGACCCGGCAACATTTTTACTGGCATGTCGCTCAAAATTTTATTGAAAAACAATGTATTGCCGCTGGATACGTGTCATGAAATTTGTTGCCGGTTTAATATCACCATTTTGCTTCGCAAAACCAGCCTTCGGTTGTCCCGCGGCCTCCGGCCTGGTCGCGGGAATGACGGGGGCAAGGGAAAGAACGCCGCGCTCCGGTTACGGTTAAGCGCTGTCCTTCCTCCGGCACAACGCGACAGCCCGATCACGGAAAGAGCAGAGAATCAGCGCAACGATTTCGCAATAAAATGCCCCATGAAAATCTCGCCGTGAGCCTTGCGTTTCTTCGCCGTCCCGGCGGCGGCGCGGAAACCGGCTGGCCGCGCTGCAATCCGATACGGAGAAACAACCATGAGCAAACGCAAAATCCTGGTCGTCGACGACGACCAACGGCTGCGCGATCTTTTGAGCCGCTATTTGGGCGAACAGGGTTTTACCGTCCGCGCGGCGGAAAACGCCGAGGCGATGGACCGGGCGCTGACGCGCGACAACTTCGATCTGATCGTCCTCGATCTTATGCTGCCCGGTGAGGACGGCCTGTCGATCTGCCGTCGGCTGCGCGCCAACGAACCGCAACAGGCGATTGTCATGCTCACCGCCAAGGGCGACGAGATCGACCGTATCGTCGGGCTGGAGATGGGCGCCGACGACTATCTGCCCAAGCCGTTCAATCCACGCGAACTGGTTGCCCGCATCCAGGCCGTGCTGCGTCGGCGCGCCGCTTCCGTGCCCGGCGCTCCGGCGCTGGAAAACCGGATCGTCGCCTTCGGCAGCGTCGAAGTCGACCTGGCGATACGGGTCTTGAAGCGCGGCGGCGAGCCGCAATCGCTGACCACTGGCGAGTTCTCCGTACTCAAGGCACTGCTCGAACACCCGCGCCAGCCGCTTTCGCGCGACCGTCTGATGACGCTGGCGCGGGGCCGCGAACAGGGGCCGTTCGACCGCGCCATCGACGTGCAGATTTCCCGTCTGCGCAAGCTCACCGAACCCGATCCGGCCACGCCGCGCTACCTGCAAACGGTGTGGGGGTTCGGCTACGTGTTCATCCCCGACGAAACGACCCGTTGACGCGAGCAACGACGTGCGCATTCCAATTCCCGTTCCACGGACGCTGCCCGGATATACCTTTCTCTTGGTCAGCCTGTTGATCTTCGTTGCCGGCTGCGCCTGGTCGGCACTGTTCAGCCTCGCCGGACGCGAACCGCGCGCCTTGCAGTTGGCCCAGCTCACCGTCAGCGCCGTCAACCTGACCCGCGCCGCGCTGCTCGCCGCCGATTCGGCGAAGCGCGTCGCGCTGTTGCAGGATCTCGCGGACAGCGAAGGCGTGCACCTCTACCCGCTGGAAAATTCCGACGCCGTCACCGCATTGCCGGAAACCTATTTTTTCGACGTGATGAAGCAAGCCGTCACCGCCCAGCTCGGCCCGCGCACGCGCTTTGCCAGCGAAGTCAACGCGTTGCCCGGCGTGTGGGTCAGCTTCTCGATCGACGACGACAACGACAACGATTACTGGCTGATGCTCCCCGGCGAGCGCGCGCGGAAATTTGTCCCCCGGCAATGGCTCGGCTGGGGCGCGGCCTCGCTGACGCTGGCGCTGCTCGCCGCCGGGCTGATCGTTTCCCGCGTCACCCGGCCGCTGCGCGCGCTGGCCGCCGCCGCCAAGGTGATCGGCCAAGGCCGCCATCCCGAACCCGTGCCGGAAATCGGCGCCAGCGAACTGCGCCAAGTGGCCGAAGCGTTCAATCGCATGTCCGACGATTTGCGGCAAAACGCCGCCGAACGCGCCCTCGTGCTGGCCGGGTTGTCGCACGATCTGCGCACGCCGCTGGCGCGTCTGCGTCTGGAAAGCGAGCTGTCGATCAGCGACGAAACCGCGCGTGAAGCCGCCGCCGCCGACATCGAACAGATGGACGCCATCATCGCCCAGTTTCTCGACTACGCGCGCGGCGAAGGCGATGAAACGCCGGTCGAAACCGGCATCGACGAACTCATCGAACAGATCGCCGGTCATCAGGAGCGCGCCTCGGCGGTTCCCAGGATCGACTTGGGAATCGGCCCGCACAAAACGCGCGTCCGTCCCAAGGCGCTGACGCGCGCCATCGTCAACCTGCTCGAAAACGCCCGCAAATACGGTGCTGAACCGTTCGCCGTCAGCACCCGGCGCGAAGGCGGTGAAATTCTCATCGACATCCAGGACAGCGGCCCCGGCATCCCCGAAAGCGAACTCGAACGCATCAAACGTCCCTTCACGCGTCTGGAGAGCGCCCGCACCGACACCACCGGAACCGGCCTCGGCCTGGCCATCGTCGAACGCGCCGCCCGTCTGCACGGCGGAAAATTTGAACTGCTCAACCGCCCCGAAGGCGGACTGACCGCCCGTCTGCGGCTGCCCGCGAACGGCGGTTGGAACCGATGAACGACGGTCGCTGGGAACGCCCCATGTTTTCCCGCGCAGAGGCGCGGAGTCCCCCGCTGGGCTTTGTTTTCCTGGATAAATGTTACCGCCTCTTTATGACCATTCAAGGATTTCCCCATGCCTGCCCCCCTTCCTCACTGCCCGGATTGCGTCCATTACTACATCACTCACGACACGCGCTTTCGCTACGGTTGCCGGGCGATGAATTTCAAAAGCCCGCGCCCGCCGGGGCAAGCCGTATTCGAGGCGGCTGGCGCCCCCTGCCTGAGCTTTCAGCCCAAACCGCTCCGGACGGAGAAACGCCAGGCCGGAAACAGACGGTCATGACAGAAACTCCGCCCGGTCTCCTCCGGTACCGTTCGTTTGACCATAAACTGCTGCGCGATAACTCATGACTATCAATAAAATTGAAACAATCAATTTTACAAATACCAGCCCCATCTCTATCATCCACCCCATGCAGTTTTCTCAACCGTCATAAGGAGTCAAACCATGTCATCCCTGATCAATACCGAAGTTCTCCCGTTCCACGCCAGCGCTTTCCATAACGGCAAGTTCATCGAGGTTTCCGAAGCCGACCTGAAAAAGAAATGGTCAGTGGTGTTCTTCTACCCGGCCGACTTTACTTTCGTCTGCCCGACGGAACTCGCCGACCTCGCCGATAACTACACCGAATTCAAGAAGCTGGGCGTTGAAATCTACAGCGTTTCGACCGATACGCATTTCACGCACAAGGCTTGGCACGATGTGTCGGAAGCGATCCAGAAAATCCAGTACGTGATGATCGGCGATCCGACCGGCACGATCAGCCGCAACTTTGGCGTGTTGATCGAGGACGCCGGATTGGCCGATCGCGGCGCTTTCGTGATCGATCCGCAAGGCCGAATCCAGATCATCGAAATCAATGCCGGCGGCATCGGTCGCAACGCGGCCGAACTGCTGCGCAAGGTCAAGGCCGCCCAGTACGTCGCTTCGCACCCCGGCGAAGTCTGCCCAGCCAAATGGAAAGAAGGCGACAAAACGCTGGCCCCGTCGCTCGATCTGGTTGGAAAGATCTAAACAAACGTCAATTAGCCAAGCAGTTGCGACCGGCGCGGCAAGGACACGAAACAGTCTTCGCCGCGCCGGTTTTTTTACGCCATTCCAGGAGAACACCATGCTCGACGCCGCCATAAAAACACAGCTCAAAACCTATCTCGAACATCTTCAACAAGCAATCGAACTCGTCGCTTCGCTCGACGCTGGCGACAAATCAAAGGAACTCCGCGCGATGCTCGAAGATATCGCCGTGTTGTCGGACAAGGTGCGTGTTCGTTTTGACGGGCAGGACACGCGGCGTTCGTCGTTCTCTGTTGGCCGTCCGGGAGAAGAGCGCGCGCGAATCCATTTCGCGGGACTGCCGATGGGACATGAATTTACCTCGCTGGTGCTGGCGCTGCTGCACACTGGTGGTCATCCGCCGAAAGTCGACGCGCAAGTCATCGAGCAGATTCGCGCGCTGCCGGGGGCCTTCCGTTTCGAGACCTTCGTTTCGCTGTCCTGCCACAACTGCCCGGACGTCGTCCAGGCGCTCAATCTGATGGCCGCGCTCAATCCCGGCGTCAGCAGCACGATGATCGACGGCGCGCTGTTTCAGAAAGAAGTCGACGAACGCCAGGTGATGGCCGTGCCGACGGTGTTCCTGAACGGCGAACATTTCGGACAGGGACGCATGACGGTCGAGGAAATCGTCGCCCGGCTCGATACCGGCGCGGCGGCGCGCGAGGTCGAAAAAATTACCGCCAAGGAGGCTTTCGACGTGCTCATCGTCGGCGGTGGGCCAGCCGGCTCGGCGGCCGCCATCTACGCGGCGCGCAAAGGGGTGCGTACCGGCATCGTCGCCGAGCGTTTCGGCGGACAGATCCTCGACACCCTGGCGATTGAAAATCTCGTCACGGTCAAGGAAACCGAAGGCCCGCGCCTCGCCGGAGCGCTCGAACAGCACGTGCGCGACCACGACGTGGACATCATGAATCGGCAGCGCGTGGAAAGTCTCGCCACCCTCCCGGACGGCCTGACCGAGGTGCGCCTGGCCAGCGGCGCGCGCTTGAAGAGCAAGGCGGTGATCGTGGCGACCGGCGCGCGCTGGCGCAACATGAACGTACCCGGCGAGCAGGAATACAAGGCGCGCGGCGTCGCCTACTGTCCGCATTGCGACGGCCCGCTGTTCAAGGGCAAGCGCGTGGCGGTGATCGGCGGCGGCAATTCGGGCGCCGAGGCGGCAATCGACCTGGCCGGCATCGCCCGGCACGTGACCCTGATCGAGTTCGATCCGGTGCTGCGCGCCGACGCCGTGTTGCAGAACAAGCTGCGCGGTCTGCCCAACACGACGATCATTACGCAGGCGCAAACGACCGAAGTGACCGGCGATGGCGAGAAGGTCGACGGTCTGGTTTACATGGAGCGCGTCAGCGGCCAGACGCGGCGCGTCGAGCTGGAAGGCATTTTCGTGCAGATCGGTCTGCTGCCGAACACGGACTGGCTGAAAGGCACCGAAGTCAAACTGACCCCGCGCGGCGAAATCGAGATCGACACGCGCGGCCAAACCTCGATGCCAGGCGTTTTCGCCGCCGGTGACTGTACGACGGTGCCATTCAAGCAAATCGCCATCGCCGTGGGCGAAGGCGCGAAAGCCTCACTCGCCGCGTTCGATCACTTGATCCGTTTCCAAACGCCAAAATGACGTGAGAATTTGTAGGCTTGGTTGGCTTCATCAACCCAGCGCTGCCGTAATCCGGGATTGAAAGTTCGGAGTGGACAAGTCCTTGACCCAAACCCGGCGTTTCCGGCTCAAACGCCGCTCCGCTGGCGATGGTCAGCTTGGGGCTGAAGGTGGTTTTGTGCTTGCTTTGGCTTGCGTGTGGCACGCTCCTGGGCCGCCTTCGGCTTTGTTACCGCTCCAAATAGCCAATCCTTATCTGCCAAGATTTGGTGACCGGCAAGGAGACCGCGGTCAGGTCAGGCGGCGTCGCGCAAGGCGTTTTCCGTGACGCTTGCGTAAAGGATGCCACGGACGGTTTCTCCGGCGTTTTCCAGACCCCGCAACTGCTCGAACAACTGACTTTCGGTGTGCGTCATATCGTTGACGCGTTCTTCCAGCGTATCGCTCGTCTGCTGGACGCGCTGGACGCTTTCCAGACGATGCCTGAGCTGCCGCTGGCGTTCCCTGATTTGCGTCTCTATCGGCGCGATCAATACCTTGCTCCACGATTCGATGTCGTGGTTGGCCTGCTCGAAAAGCCGCTTGACCTGAGACGTAACTTCTTCGAAAAAACGTTGCGTGACCTGTTGTTTGTCATGCGTCATCAACTGGAAAACCGTGTTCAGGTGGGTGTCGCACCAGTGTTCCAGGCGGTTGACGCCCTGAGCGTATTGCGTCAGCGAAAACCGGGGCGAACTGCTCAGTTTGAGGCCGTGCTCAACGACGAATTTTTTCTGGACGGCATCGACCATTTCCAATATTTCGTTGATCAGCACTTCCGAATCCTTCAAGCGGAGATTTGTCTCGCTGAAAAATCCGCGCATCGCGTCCGACAACGTGCTGGACAGGGTGGCTTCGAGCATCGTCTGGCGCGTGGACGCGGTCAGGACGCGCAACGCGTCGAGTCCGATGCGCTCGAAAATCCGGTTGGTCAACTGCGAGAAAACGCTGCGCACGGCGTAAAAACGCCGCAAACCGGCTTCGAACTCTTTCTTTTCCCCGCGTACCTTGCCGATCATGTAGCTGACGACGCTCCGGTTCTTGCCGCGCAGTTCGGTCAATTCGGCGATTTGTTCGCGCAATCCGGCAAGACGCGCGTCGAGCAGACTGTGCGCGCGCCCGTGGATGTCGGCGAACTCGGCGTCGGCGTTTTCCCGCATCACGTCCTGCTTGGCGGGAATCAGCTCGTCCGACAGGGCGTGTTCCAGCACCGGCAAGCGGCTGCGTTCGAGCAGCGCCTGATCGCCGTTGACTCTCGCCACCAGCCCTTTCTGGGCGGAAACCGGAAATATCCGGTCGGCGCGAAGTCCCAGCGTTTGCGCGCTTTCCTGCACCTGCCTGTCGATCTCGGCGGCGATCTCGGCGTCCGGCTTGAGTCCGTCCCACAGCCCGTCGATCTTGTTCAGCACGACGATGCGGCCACGCGCGTGTTCGCCCGAATGTCCGATATGTTCGTTCCAGACGGTGAGGTCGGACTGCGTCACGCCGGTGTCGGCAGCCAGAATGAACAGAATGGCGTGCGCGCTGGGCAGCAGCGACAGGGTGAGTTCGGGTTCCACGCCGATGGCGTTGAGACCTGGCGTGTCGAGTATGACCAGTCCCTGCTGCAATAAAGCGTGCGGATAATTGATCACGGCGTGACGCCAGCGCGGAATTTCAACCAGCCCGTCCTCGCCGGCTTTCGCGGCGTGCTCGCCGTCTTCGGGGAAACCCAGGCGAGTGGCGTTTTCCCGCGCAACCCGGAGCACTGCGCTGACCGAGCGCAAGGTTTCCTGCATGGCGTCCGGGGAATCGACGTCCAGCGGCAGCGAAGTCCACTCCGCCGGACGGCGTTTATAGTCGTTGATGCCGGTATCGGTTTCGCGGGTTTCGATGGGCAGCAACTCGATGCAGGGTACCTTGTCGGGGTCGTACATCAATTCGGTCGGGCACATCGTCGTGCGTCCAACCGTCGATGGCAGCATACGATTGCCGTGATCGGCGAAGAAAATGGCGTTGATCAGTTCCGATTTACCACGCGAGAACTCGGCGACGAACGCGATTCTCAGGCGATCCTCGTTCAATTTTTCAAACAGGCGTTCAAAGCGCTGATCGGTCTGCGTGTCGCCAAGCTCGTTATCGACGAGCCAACGGCGAAAATCGGCCAGACTTCCAGACAACCGATTTCGCCATTCTGAATACGCTGCGAATTGTTGAGCAAGCATCATGATTTATCATGGAAATTTTTCGCCCACTGTACCACAGCCGTCCGCGTGATCGTTCTCCCGGCTATTTCGTTTGTCCGCCGCAAAACGTCCTTGACCGTCCATCAGAACGGTACTTTCACGGCAGTTCTCGCGGGCCGCGCTATCCTCTTTTTCTTTTTCTCTTTTCTCTTTCGCGGCGGCTTTTTGCTCCGATTGGGCGCGTTTTTTGGCGGTCTTTTCGATCCGTTCGGCCTGTCTTTGCGCGCGTCTCTCTTCTTTCAATTGGCGTTTGGCCTGTTCTTCGGCCTGCTTCGCGCGGTTTTCCTCCGCCCGTGTCTCTTTGTTCCGCCGTTTCTGTTCGAGACCGACCGCCTTCTCAGCCTGCTCGTCCCGATAGCGCTCGCTCTGTTCCTGCCGCTCGGCTTCGCGCGCCGGAGCTTCGGCTGTCCGCCGGCTTTTTTCCTCCTCGACTTCGCCGCGCCGGTGCTCGCGCTGAAATTCCCTAGCCGGAATTTCGAGCTGACGCGCTTCGATAATCGCTTGGGTGTGACGTTTCCTGGCGTCTTCGCGGCAGGGATTGACCAGGATTTTTTGGTAACACGCGGCGTCCTCCTCCTCGAAACGCCGTTGCGCCTCGCGGCGCATATCTTCGGCTTTCCGGCTTTGTGCTTCGGCCTGCGCGAGCGTTTGCGGAACAGGCGTGGCCGACTCCGCCCAGAGTGGCGTAACAAGCATCGACAAGAGCATGAAAAAAATCGGCGGCAAGCGGGCGAGCATGGTGATTCTCCTGGGTAAAAACGTTGAAGCGGCAGAATTTATCAGATTCGGCTGACGGCGCGCGGGTTGTCGACCTTGCCGCTGCCTTCAGGTTAAACCTGGAGACCGCTATCAATGCAACTCAGCCGATGTATTCCTGAACCGTCGCCACCCCACTTCACCTGTATACGGGGGAATGCCATTGGTCTTGCTGGCTTAACGCTTGGCGCTATCCCTTGGCCGCGCGGCAAATTCGTCCTGGAGTTTCTGGTCGCGCTTTTGTTCTCTGGCGTTTTCGCTGGTGAAATGCCGTACCGACAACGTGTCGATGGCCTTGAGCTTTTTTCGTTGCTGCTGCCACTGCAATTGGCCGTCGACCGTATGCTGAACCTGTTCGGCGACGGCTTTGCGCTGTTGCTCGATGGCATCGTCGATGCGCCCCAGAAAGTGCTGGAAGTTCTGCCACTCGCGCTGCGTCAGGCCGTTCCGCGCCGCCGCGTTGAAGCGATTGGCGTATTCGTCGCGATAGCCCAACAACAAATCCAGTTTGGCCTTGGCGTCCTTCTCGCTGGCGATCAGACGCGCCAGATTGCGCGTCGCTTCGTCGGCGCGGTCCTGCATCAAGTCGAGCACGGTTTGCAGGGGAAAGGGTTGGGGCATGATCGGGAACAGAATCGGAATTAGTGTTTGTCGCCGAACAGCGCGGTCAGTTGCGCGGCGCTGTCGTCGAAATCGGAGCGTTCGGTGAGCTGTTGTTGCAGAAAGCGCTCGAACGACGGATACAGGGCGATGGCCTGATCGAGTGTCGGGTCGGAACCGGCGGCGTAAGCGCCAACGCTGATCAGGTCGCGCGAGCGTTGATAGCGCGAATAAAGCTGCTTGAAGTGCCGGATCTGTTCGAGATGTTCGGGGGTGATGAGGTTGACCATGGCGCGCGAAATCGATTGTTCGATGTCGATCGCTGGATAGTGCCCGGCGTCGGCCAGCAGACGCGACAGAACAATGTGCCCGTCAAGGATGGCGCGCGCCGAGTCGGCGATCGGGTCCTGCTGATCGTCGCCCTCGGTGAGCACCGTGTAGAACGCGGTGATCGAGCCGCCGCCCTCGCCGCCGTTGCCGGCGCGTTCGACGAGCTGCGGCAGACGCGCGAACACCGATGGCGGATAGCCGCGCGTCACCGGCGGTTCGCCGATGGCCAGGGCGATTTCGCGCTGCGCCATGGCGTAGCGCGTCAGCGAGTCCATGATCAGCAGCACGTGGCGTCCCCGGTCGCGAAAATATTCGGCGATCGCCGTGGCGTAGGCCGCGCCCTGCAAGCGCGTCAGCGGGCTGACGTCGGCTGGCGCGGCGACCACCACGGCGCGGCGCAGACCTTCCTCGCCAAGAATCTGCTCGATGAATTCCTTGACTTCGCGGCCACGTTCGCCGATCAGGCCGACGACGATCACTTCGGCTTCGGTGTAACGCGCCATCATGCCGAGCAGCACGCTTTTGCCGACTCCCGATCCGGCGAACAGTCCCATGCGCTGTCCGCGTCCGACGGTGAGCAGGGCGTTGATGCAACGGATGCCGACATCCAGCGCGCGCTCGATCGGCGCGCGCGTCATCGGATTGACCGGCCGCCCCTGCAAGGAGCGCAGCGCGTCGGTAAAGAGCGGACCGTGACGGTCGAGTGGACGGCCATTGCCGTCGATCACGCGCCCCAGCAAGGACTCGCCAACTGGCAGCAGTTTGGCGCGGTCGGCGGCGCGCTGCCGGTCCGGCGAGGGTTGCCCAACCTTGGGCGGCGGCATCCGGGTTTTGAGCGCGACCACGCGCGCCCCCGGAGACAGGCCGTAAACGTCTTCCGTCGGCATCAGGAAGAGGCGTTCGCCGTTGAAGCCGACGACCTCCGCCTCGATCGGCGAACCGCCGGCTGGCAGGATGCGGCAGGAACTGCCGAGCGGCAATTTCAGCCCGGCGGCTTCCATCACCAGACCGTTGATGCGCGTCAGGTGTCCGCTGGACAGCAACGGGGCGGACTGGGCCACGGTTTCCCGGCAATTGCCGAGAAAAGCGTTCCAGCGCTCGAGGTATCGGTTGGGCGTGCTATCGCTCATGAGGCGCGTCGTCATCGGTATGGAAAAAATTGGCGCTGTCGGCGGCAGGCGTCTCCAGCCAGTCACGATTGACGCCGATGCTTTCGATGACGCGCTTCCAGCGTGTTTCCAGGGTCGCGTCGACTTCGCTGGCGCCCAGTTTGACCCGGCAGCCGCCACGGGTCAGCGACGGATCTTCGATGATCCGCCAGTTGTTGTGCGTCAATTGGTCACCCATCCGCGCCTGGATCAGCGCGGCGTCGCCGGGGTGCGCCAGCAGCGCCGGGTGGCCGGAACCGAACTGCAGCGCGTCGACCGCCTCGCGCACCACCGGCAGCAACAATTCGGGGTTGACGCGCAGACTCTGGCGCAACACCTGGCTGGCGATCTCAACGGCGGTTGCCAGCAATTGTTCGGCGACCTGTTGCTCGATGCCTTCGACGGCCTGCCCCAGACTGTCCATGATGGTCATGATTTGGGTGCTGATTTCCTGGCCTTGTGCCAAACCTTCGGCGTGACCGGCGGCGAACCCTTCCGCGTGACCGTTCGCGTAACCTTCCGACTTGCCGTCTACGTAACCTTCCGAGTGTCCCTGTTCGCGCGCTTCCTCTTGCATACGCTCGATCTCGGCGGCGGTGGGCAGGATGACCGGGACATGTTCGGGTATTTCCTCCGCTGTCGGCACTGACGCTGCGGACGGCTGCTCGGTTTCCGCCGTGGCGTTTTCCGGCGGTTCCGCCACGGGTTCTTCCTCGTCGAACGCGGCCAGTTCCCAGCGCTGGTAGGCGGTGAGTTTTTCCCTGGGAATGAAACCGGTCATGGCGGCGGCGTCAGATCATTTGTTCGCTGCCGGCGCCGCCGAGCACGATCTGCCCTTCATCGGCCAGGCGGCGGACAATCTTGAGGATTTCCTTCTGCTCGCCCTCGACTTCGGAAACGCGCACCGGACCGCGCGACTCCAGGTCTTCGCGCAGCATTTCCGCCGCGCGGCGCGACATGTTCTTGAAGATTTTTTCGGACAGCGCTTCCGAAGCGCCCTTCATCGCCAGAATCAGCGAATCAGACTGGATTTCACGCAACAGCAGTTGAATCGCCCGATCGTCGAGGTCGAGCAGATTTTCAAACACGAACATTTCGTCGAGCACGCGCTGGGCCAGATCGGGATCGTATTCGCGGATCGCGTCGACCACCGTGGTTTCATTGGCGGAGCCCATGTAATTGAGAATTTCCGCGACCGTGCGTACGCCGCCCATCGCCGATTTCTTGACATTGGCCGAACCGGAAAGGATGTTCAGCATGACATCGTTGAGTTCTTTCAGCGCAATCGGCTGAACGCCGTCCAGCGTGGCGATGCGCAGCACCACATCGTTGCGCAGACGCTCGGTGAAGTTGTTGAGGATGTCGCTGGCGTGATCCATTTCGAGGTGTACCAGAATCGTGGCGATGATCTGGGGATGTTCGTTGCGGATCAAATCGGCGACTGTGGTCGCGTCCATCCATTTGAGTCCTTCGATGCCGTTGGTGTCGCCGCCGTGCAGTACGCGCGAGATGAGATGATTGGCGTTGTCCGTGCCCAGTGACTTTTCCAGCACCTCGCGCAGGTACGCTTCGGTGTCGATATTCAGCGCGGCGGATGCGGCGGCGATTTCCTGAAATTCGGTCAGCACCTCGTCCATCCGGGCTTGCGGCACCGTTTTCAGCGCCGCCATCGCGTAGCTGAGTTTTTGTACCTCCCGCGGTCCCAGGTGCTTGAGCACTTCGGACGCGCAATCCTTGCCCAGTGCAATGAGCAGAATGGCGCTTTTTTCAAATCCATCGTCAGCCATTGTTGGCGCCCGCCCAGTCTTTGATGATGTTGGCTACCGCTTTCGGATTTTTCAACGCAATTTCGCGCGCGCGCGCCTGTTTTTGCTCCAGCAACTCGGTCTCGCTAGGCTCGCGCGCCGCTTCATCCTCCTCTTCCCCGGCGACGATGTCGATGCCGCCTTCCGGAACCGGCGGCGGCGGCGGATCGACCTTTTTCCGGACCAGCGGAAGGACGACTTTGAATAACACAAAGACAACGATCAGGGCTGTCAGCGTGTATAGGAAAATGTCCTTGGAGAACATCAAAACCGCGGGATCTTTCCACACTGGACCCTCCGTATCGACTTTGTCCACAATGGCAAATGGAGCGTTGGCGACCGATACCGAGTCGCCGCGTTCCTGGTTGAAACCGATGGCTTCCCTGACCAGGTCGGTAATCTGACGCAATTCGGGTTCGGCGAGCGGCCCGTTCACGCCCTTGGCGTTCTTGCGATGATTGATTACCACCGCCGCCGTCAGGCGTCTGACCACGCCGACCGATTGTTTGGTGTGGCGGATGGTGCGGTCGACTTCGTAATTGAGCGTCGAATCCTTGCGCGTGTTGATCGGCTGGCCTACGTTGGTAATCAACGCCCGCACACCGGCCGCGTCGATCTGTCCCGGTACCGGCGGCGCGCCGGCAGCGGTTAGCGGCAATCCGGCGCCGGGCACCGGCGGCTGGGTCAGCGGCGCCGTCGCCGGAACCGGCGGCTGGTTGGTGAGCGCTCCCGGAACGCCTTGCGCCGATGGCATGGTGCTCGCCGATTCGCTGGTCTGCTGACTGCGGATGCTGATGTCCGGCGGCGTCGTATTCGGGCGGTAGGTTTCGGCGGTCTGTTCGCTGAGCGAAAAATCGATGTCGGCGGCGACCTGGACGCGGAAATTGCCCGCGCCGAGAATCGGCGACAGGATGTCCTCGACGCGCTGGATCGCGTCGTTTTCGATTCCCCTGACGTACTTGCTCTGCGTTGGGTCAAGCCCGGCTTGCAGCAATTGACTCTTTAACAGGGAGATCATCGCGCCGCTCTGGTCGAGCAGCGTGACGCTGTCTGGCGCGAGGTTCGGCACACTGGCGGCAACGAGATTCTGGATGCCGACGATCTGCACCTGGTCGAGCGAACGACCAGGGTACAGATTGAGCAGTACCGACGCCGACGGTTTGAGTTCCTCGCGCACGAAAACGGTGGGCTTGGGAATCGCGAGGTGGACGCGCGCCGCTTCCACCGCGCCAATCGACTGGATGGTGCGGGCCAGTTCGCCTTCCAGACCGCGTTGGTAATTGATCTGCTCGGCGAACTGGCTGACCCCGAATTTCTGGTTCTCCAGGAGTTCAAAACCGACATTGCCGCCCTTGGGCAATCCCTGCGTGGCCAGGCGCAGACGCACTTCGTGCACCCGGTCGCTGGGAATCAGGATCGCGCTGCCGGCCTCGTTGAACTTGTACGTGATGTTCATCTGTTCGAGCACCGCGATGATCGAACCGCCGTCGCGTTCCGAAATGTTCGAGAAAAGGATTCGGTAATCGGCTTGCTTGAGCCAGGTGCTGGCGGCGACGATGACGGCGAACAACGCGGCGGCGGCGACCATCAGCATGATTTTTTGCTGGTTGGTCAGCCGCCCGTACAATCGGCGCACGCGCTCCAGCGGATTGCCGGAGGCTGGGGCTGTTACAGTGGGGGGGTCGATTCCAGTCGCCGCCATGCGTGCTATGAAGTGAGATTAATCGAGCAAAAAGCGCTATTCGCCAAGAAATATCTTACTATTGTAGCTGTTTATTGCGGCGGATTTTTCAACGAAATGGGCGATGTAACGCAAATACCGGCTCCTGAAACAAAAGCGCGGGAATTGCAGCAGGCTTTCGATGTTTTCAACCAGGTTTCGCTGGAACTGACGCAAGCCTATGAGACCCTGCAGCGCCGCGTGGAATCCCTGACCACCGAGCTGGCGGCAGCCAACGGCGAACTGCGCCGGCAGTACCAGGAAAAAGAGGCGTTATCCGAGCGCCTGTCCTTGTTGCTCAACGCCCTGCCGGCCGGGGTGGTGGTGCTCGATAGCGCGGTGACGGTCGGCGAGGCCAATCCGGCGGCGCAGCGGATGTTCGGCGAAGCGCTCACCGGCAGCGACTGGACGGTCATCGCCGACAAGCGTTTGTTGGCGACCGACGCGCCCGACGAGTGGCAGCTCGGCACGCGCCGCGTGTCAATCGCCGAAAGTCCGCTCGATCTGGCGGGCGGACGTTTGCTGCTGCTCCACGACATCACCGTGGCGCACGAACTGAAGGCCAATCTGGAACGCAATCAGCGGCTGGCGGCGATGGGCGAAATGGCCGCGTCGCTGGCGCATCAGCTGCGCACACCGCTGGCTACCGCGCTGTTGTACAGCGCCAATCTCGCGCAGCCCGAATTGCCCGACGCGGCACGGATGCGTTTTGCCGGCAAGGCCGCCGAACAATTGAAGCGGCTCGAACGCCTGATTCAGGATGTTTTATTGTTCACTCGCGGCGAAAGCATTGGCCGCGACGTGTTCCCGGCCGCCGCGCTGATTGCCGAAGCCGTGCAGACCGTCGATCCGCTGTGCCGGGAAAAAGGTGTCGCGCTGCGCGTCACGGCGAAGCCTGGTGAGGCGATGATCACCGGCAGCCGCAAGGCGCTCGGCGGCGCGCTGTTGAATCTGCTGGAAAATGCCTTGCAAGCGTGCGAGGGAGGCGACGGAGGCGCGCAAGAAATCGCGTTGAGCGCCAGCGTCGACAAGGGGCGGGTACGCATCGGCGTGCGCGATACCGGAAGCGGCATGACGCCGGAAACACGCGCCCGCGTCTTTGAACCGTTCTTCACCACGCGCGGGCAGGGCACCGGTCTGGGGCTGGCGATCGCGCTGGGCGTCGCGCGGGCGCACGGCGGGTCGATCGAAGTCAGCTCGACGCTTGGTCAGGGCACGGAATTTGTCATGACGCTGCCGGTTGGCGCGGCGCGCTAATACTTCAGGATAAAACGATGGGGCATGAATTACCCGTACTGGTGGTCGAAGACGATCCCAATTTGCGCGAGGCTGTTTGCGACACGCTCGAACTTGCCGGACAGCCGGCGATCCCGGCGTCGGGCGGCGAAGAGGCGTTGCGTCTGCTGAAAACGCAAGCGGTGTCGCTGGTGGTCAGCGACGTGCGCATGATGCCGATGGACGGCATCGCCCTGCTCAAGGAAATTCGCGTTCGTCACGCGCATCTGCCGGTGGTGTTGATGACCGCCTACGCCGAGGTGGATCGGGCGGTCGAGGCGATGCGTTCGGGGGCGTGTGACTTTCTGCTCAAACCGTTTGAACCGCAGGCGCTGATGGAACACGTCGCGCGTTATCGTCTGCCGGAAGCGATGGACGGCGATGAGCGCGTGGTAGCGCGCGATCCCGCCAGCCGCAATCTGTTCGCCCTGGCCGCGCGCGTTGCCCAGACCGATACGACGGTGCTGTTGACCGGCGAGAGCGGCGTCGGCAAGGAAGTTGTCGCTCACTACATCCATAAACATTCGGCCCGGCGCAATGGCCCTTTCGTCGCCATCAATTGCGCGGCGATCCCGGACAGCCTGCTCGAAGCGACGCTGTTCGGCTACGAGAAAGGCGCGTTTACCGGCGCGCAGCAAGCGCAGGCCGGCAAGTTTGAGCAGGCGCAGGACGGCACCCTGCTGCTCGACGAAGTGACTGAAATGCCGCTCGCCCTGCAAGCCAAGCTGCTGCGCGTGCTGCAGGAGCGCGAGGTGGAGCGGGTCGGCGGCAAAAAACCCGTGTCCCTCAACATCCGCCTGATCGCCACGTCCAACCGCGACATGGCCGAGGCGGTCGCCAAGGGCGTGCTGCGCGAGGATGTTTACTACCGGCTGAATGTTTTCCCGCTGTTGATTCCGGCCCTGCGCCAGCGGCCCGATGATATCGTTCCCCTGGCCGCGCGCTTTCTGGCCGAGCACGGCGGGCGTTCGGGACGCAGCGGTTTGCGCCTGTCGCCGTCGGCCGAGGAAGTCTTGCGCCGCTACGCGTGGCCGGGCAATGTGCGCGAGCTGGAGAACGTCATGCAGCGCGCCGTGATCCTGGCGGCGGGAGATACCGTCGAGGCCGACGCGCTGCGTCTGGCGGTTCCGCCGGTTCCGCCCGTCATCAGGGAAACGCCCGTGGTCAGCCCAAGCCGCGCGGCGGCCATTGCGGCGGAAACGCCGAAAACCGGCAACATGCAGGATCTCGAACGCGGACACATCCTGGAAACGCTGGCGGCGGCCGGCGGTTCGCGCAAGCTGACCAGGGAGCGCCTCGGCATGTCGGAACGCACCTTGCGCCACAAACTCAGGCAGTACCGCGACGCCGGATGGCTCGATGAATAAACGGCTTGTACGCGGTGGACTGGTTTTTGCATATACTTGGGCGGATTGAATTGGAGATGTCGATGGACACAAAAGGGATAGATCAGATGTTGAGCCTGTTGCAGGCAACGGCGGCGCAAGCCGGCAACAGGACGGAAGCGGCGCAAACGGCGGCGGCGGGCGGAACCGATTTCGCGCAGGTGCTGAAAAACACCATCGAGCAGGTCAATCAGACTCAGCTGCAAGCCGAGGACATGGCGGCAAAATTTGCCGCCGGTGACGGCAATAACCTGCACGAAGTGATGATTTCGCTGCAAAAAGCCAATCTGTCGTTTCAGGAAATGGTGCAGGTGCGCAACAGGTTGGTCACGGCGTATCACGACGTGATGAACATGCAGGTGTGATCCCGGTTTCTTTTGCCGCTTTTTCGTTCACTCGCGCGTCGAGTGTGTTGGGTCAGGCCAGACCGTTGAGGCGCGCCTTGCGGTCCCTTTCGACGCCGAGGATGTAGCGTTGCACGGCTGACAGCCGGGACGCGGACAGGTTGACAAATTCGCAGCCGACGTGCACGTAGCGCGAACCGCTGCGGTTGGTTACGGCGAACAGATTGCGCACGCGCAGGGTGACTTCCAACAATCCTTCGTTCGGCAGCACGATCCTGCAATTCTCCAGCGTCTGGCCTTTTTCCAGCGCATCGGCCTGCTCGACGGAAACCTTCAAACCCACGCCGTTGCCGCTGATGTCCAGCAATGGAATGTCGATGTTTCCGCCATACGGTACGAGCGACGTGCATAGCCGGATCGGGTTACCCACGGGAGTGGATAGCCGGAAAAACTCACGGCGTTGCAAACGCAGCAGTTTGTCCGGGATGGCGCCGATAAACACCGGCCCCCCATGGTAGTCGTTCGCGCGCCGCAAACGTTTCAGATCGAACTGGATTTTCACCTTGTCGACCAGCGCCGTGAAAAACACCCGGTCGGCATCGAGCGCCATGGCGTTTGTTTTCTCGTCGCCACCGACTTCGAGAATAAGTTCATTGCTGTTCGGCTGCACCGCGACAATCGCCGTCAGAAAAAAGAATTGGCTCTTGTCAAGATGGGCGGTAATCCGAATTTTATTTTGGATGATCGAACGCAGCACGGCAAGTATTTCCGCCTTTGAATACAGCAAGTATTGGCTGTATTCGTTGTTGTTCAGATCGATTTTTAGTTGGGGGTCGAAAGAAAGCTGGGGGTTCTGAGCGTCGATGTCCACCATTTCCGTCTCCGATATAAGACCGGACGCCAGTCTATCAGACGAGCGCCGAATGCGTCATGGCTTACCCCAGTATTTGTTTTGAAAACTATGGGGTTCCAGGGTTAACGCGCCGCATCGGGTTTGGGGGGGAGCGGTAAAAGCCGGCGGACTTCCCGCCGTGCCTCCGCTTTCCAGGCGATAGAGCCAGGCCAGCAGCTCGGCGACGGCGACGTACAGTTGCGGCGGGATGCGCTGATCCAGGTCGATCTGCATCAGCAACGAAACGAGTTCGGGGGATTCGTGAACGTAGACGCCGGCGTCACGGGCGCGGGAAATGATCTGTTCGGCCAGGATGCCGTGTCCCTTGGCGACGACGCGCGGCGCGGCGTCGCTCTCCGAGTAGGCGAGCGCGACCGCATTTCTCAAAGTTTTGTGTCCGGGATGGCTGCGTGGTCTTTTCATGGAGCTTTCCGTTCAACGGAACGCGCGAAACCCAAGGATTCCAGCGTGAGTCCGACGTCTTCCAGACACTGGCGCAGTGTTTCCGCGGACGCGCGCATCATCAACCCGCCGCAATCGGTCATCGTTGGCATTCACGCCACCAAGGATCGCCAACGGGTCGAAAACGGTCAGATCGTCATCCGCCTGACCAACTGTCTGGCGCTATCCCGTGATCACCGCGTCATTGATGGTCACGAAGCCGTGCCGGGTCTGGTGGCGATTAAGGAGGGGATGGGACAGGGCAGTCGCATGAATGTTCATGTCATACCGAGGAGTTGATTCCGATAGTTATAGCAGTTTGAGAAAAATTATCTAACATATACGCAATGCTTAAACCAGTTTTCAATATAATTTTGCGGGGTGTTTTCAAGTACAAGTTTGATTCCGCCTTCCAGTTTTTCATGTG
>JAITNL010000169.1 GCA_031290495.1 Accumulibacter sp. | reverse complement strand
TCTTCAAACCCGAAAGCGTCGCCTTCGTCAACAACGACGGGAAAACTCCCCCTACCCGCGTTTCCGAACGCTACGGCAAGTCCTGGGGCGAGCTGGGCGTCGGGATTCAGGGCTGGGCGAACAAATCCACGTCGGTCTTTGGCGATGTCCGTTATCAACACGGGTTTTCTTCGCCCGACAAGGGAGATGCCAGAGAAGGCGGCTCGGTAAATGTCGGGGCGCGGTTCAGGTTTTAAGTGCTGGCGGGCGGCCACACAGGGCCGCCACCCGCGTTGCCGTTTTCCGAAGCCGAAACACGAAACTGGCGTCCTTTCACGGACGCCAGTTTTTTATGGCGATAGTCAGAATAATGGTGGAAAAACCGTGGATAGGCCAGATTACGCCGCCGCGCGGCTTGTCCACGGGTTTTCTATCATTATTTTGACTATCGCCAAGTGTGACTGAGCTGAGCTTGCTCCGGGTCGTCCAACATGGCTATCAAGGCGCGGACGATCCGGTGCATGTCCTGCAGCGTTCGTCCGTGTTCGAGCTGGAAGAGCGCTTCGACGGCGGTGCGCACCGATTCGGCGGGGTGCGGATCGAGCCGGGCTTCGTTGGCGCGGCGCGGCAAAGCGTGGGTTGTTGACCTTGCCGCCGCCTTCGATGTGACCATGACCAGCGGACGAATTACGCGCCGCAACAGCGGACAAATTGAAAGTTCGCGACAGGGCGGGATACCGCCTCGCCCTGATTTACGCGCCAGCGGCGACCGCTTTGCGCACGCGTTCCGGCCCTTTGCCGCCCCACAGTTGCTCAAGAGCGTAATAAGCGCGGATGGTCGGTTGCATGACGTGCACTACCGCGTCGCCGAGGTCGACCAGTACCCATTCGCCGGTGTCTTCACCTTCCGTCGACAGGATTTCGATACCCGCTTCGCGCGCCTTGTCAGCAACGTGACGCGCCAGCGAGCGGACGTGACGGCTGGAATCGCCGCTGGCGACGACGATGCGCTCGAACAGCGGGGTCAGTTTGTGGGTGTCGATGACTTCAATGTCTTTGCCCTTGATGTCCTCGAGGGCGGCGACAATAATTTTTTCGATCTGGGTGGCTTTCATCGGTGGTTCAATTCTCCGTGTAGTAGTGATGTTCATGAATATGGGCGATAACGTTTTCCGGCGTCAGGTAACGCGGACTCGCGCCTTTTTGCAGCAGCGCGCGAATTTGGGTTGCCGAGATGTCCAGCGGCGTCGTGGTGAAGGTGACGATACATCCCGCCGGAATACCGGCCAGTTCTCCTGTATTCTCGCGCCAGCGTTGACGGAACGCCGTGGCGAGTTCGGTGGGCAGACGTTCCCGATCGATCGGGCAGCCGGGACGATGCGCCACGGCGATGTGCGCCAGCTCGAACAGGCGTTCCCAGCGATACCACCCGGTCAGGTGTGTAAAAGCGTCGTTTCCCAGCAGCAGCAACAGCGGACGGTCCGCTTCCGACTGACGCAGACGCTCAAGCGTGGGCACGGTATAACTTGGCCCCGGCGCGTCGACTTCCGCCGCGTCGAGTTCAAAGCGCGGGTTTCCGGCAATCGCCAGACGCACCATGTCGAGCCGTTGCCGTGGGCCGACGCGCGGCGCGCCGCGCAGCGCCGGTTGGCCGGCTGGTATCCAGCGCACACTTTGCAGACCGAGGCGGTCGACGGCTTCCTCGGCGAGCCGCAGATGACCGAAATGCACCGGGTCGAAGGTGCCGCCGAAAATTCCAAGCGGTTTTTTCGCTGCCTCTGAGCGCATCGGTTTTCAGTATTTTTTTTGCAAGCCGACGAAAATGTCGCGGTAGCTGATATAAAAGCTGGCGTACAAGGTCGGCAGAAGGATCAAGCTCACCGTGACGGTGATCGCTATCGGCAGCAATTGTCCCGATTTATCGACAGTTCTCAGCAGGACATCGAGCAGGCGCGGGACGAACACCGCGATGACCACGACGGCCAGCGCATACAGCAGGAACGGACGCCAATTGCGCAGACAGGCCACCAGGCTGAAAAACAGCGACTTGCCGGCGGACATGTCGTGCCACGCGGCCAGCACCGGGGCGAACCAGAAGGCCAGAATAACCGGAATGAGCAGCACGGCGGTCAGTTGCGCGGAAACGAACATCGGCGTCTGTTCCAGCATCTCGCGCGTTGGCGTTTCATCCATGACCAGCATGCGAAACAACAGTCCGCTGTCGAACAACGCGGAGATACCGAGAATCGCCAGGGCTGACAGCACGTAGATCAGGCCAAGCGTGAACAGTGTGCGCGGATTGCGGTTGAAACCGGAAAAGAGCACTCGCGGCGGCAGTTCCTCTTTTTTGTCGATCTGTCGGCAGGCGTTCATCAGGCTGACCGAAAAAGACGGAATCAGGATGAAACCAGCCAACTGACCCAGCACCGGAATCGCCGAAACGACGGCCATCGTCAACCAGTAGCCAAGCACCAGAAAAATGAGCGGCACGGGTTTGCGCTGGAAGACAGCGAAACCTTCAGTGAGCCAACGCAGTCCGCGGTCAGCCGGTAATGTCAATGCTTGCATGGAAAAAATCAGTGCACGATAAAAACGTCCTGGTAGGAAGCGTAGGCGGTTCCGGCCAGTACGGGGATGAGAACGAGGAATCCAAGACCCGCCGGCAGCGCGGCGAAAACGCACAGGATGAATACGATCAGGCCGAGGATCAGTAAAGGCCGAATATTTTTCAGGCTAGCGCTCAGACTCGCCTTGCACGCTTCGAGCGGCGGCATGGCGTTGAACAGGACCAGCGCCGGCGCGAACCACATGGTCATCCATAGCGGGACGAACAGCAGCGAGGAAAGCAGCAGGGCGAGCAGGACGGTGATTCCGACTGAGATTCCCCACATTATTCCGCCGACTACGGAGCTGCTGAATAGCAGAAATACGATCAGCGGGATGATCATGGCCACGACCATGAAGACTATGCCGAGAACGAGCAGCGGCGTGGTTCGCGTGGTGAAGCCGGCGAACAGCGCTGACACGCCGAGCGCTTTTTCGCCGGCGGCCTGGCGGCACATGCCGAATAGCCCGGCGGCCAGAACTGGCGTCAGCAGGGCGGCCAGCAACGGCCCCAGCGGCCACAGAATCAGCAGCGCGGGAAAGCCGATGAGCAGAATCAGTGTGCTCACGACCCATACGCCGGGGTTGACCAGAAACACGTTCCAGCCGAAGCGCAGCCAGGCAAAGACGGCATCGGCCTCGACCGCGCGGCTATGGCCGTAGAAAGCCGACGCGGGGATCGGGAACGAACTCATGGTCAAAGCAGGGTCACAGGATCCAGCGACGGGAACCCGCGCATGTCAGAAAGTGCTGATGACCCACTGCGGGACGCTCAATCCAGGCGTTCCAGGCCCTTCCTGCGGAACGAAGGAACCGTCGCCGCGCAGATCGACGAGGATGTACGGTTCGCCGCGCAGCGGGAAGATTTTGACTTTGTACAGACGGCCATTGAGACGGTACTCCTCGACCGTTTCGCCTTCGCGCTGGCGGATCGTAATTTGCGGTTCAACGGAATCGTCCAGCGGCACCAGCGCCGGCGGTCTGTCGTCGGGCGGCGCGGGCGTTGCGTCGGGCTGTTGTGCCCAGGCTGGAGCGGCGGCAAAAATCAGCGTGACGAGGAAAAAATGAAGGCGGCGCATGACAGGATATCCGAACGAACAAAGGTCTAAACAAGTGAAATTTCGTTATTTCCGCGAAAGCGGGAATCCAGGTTTTCAAGGACTTATGGATACCCGCTGATTCTGACCATGCCTTGACTTACCGGGACAGGCGCGCATTGTATTACAGATTGAGGAACTTCTCGCGTTCCGCCGCTGGCGTGGCGAAACCGTTTCGCTCGTAGTGCCTGAAAATGGCTTCGACCACGTCTTCCGGCCGATCGGCGATCTGGATCAGGTCAACGTCTTCCGGACCGATTACACGCTCGTTGACCAGCGTGGTCTTGAACCAGTCGATCAGACCGCGCCAGAACGGCTCGTAAACCAGGATGATCGGGATTTTCTGGCTCTTGCCGGTCTGGATCAAAGTCAGCGCCTCGAGCAATTCGTCGAGCGTGCCGAAACCGCCGGGCAGCGCCACGTAAGCGCTGGCGAAACGCACGAACATGTATTTGCGCGCGAAAAAATGGCGGAAGGTTTGCGAGATGTCCTGGTAATTATTGGCGCGCTGTTCGCGCGGCAGCTGGATATTCAATCCGACGCTCGGCGAGCGTCCCTGAAAGGCGCCCTTGTTGGCGGCCTCCATGATGCCGGGGCCGCCGCCCGAAATGACCGAAAAACCCGCGTCCGAAAGCTGCCGGGCAATCGTCTCGGCGAGCCGGTAATGTGGCGAATCGGGCGGCGTGCGCGCGCTGCCGAAGATCGACACCGCCGGACGGATTTCCGCCAGCCGCTGCGCGGCCTCGACGAACTCTGACATAATGCCGAACACCCGCCAGGCTTCCTGCGATGCCGTGAATTTCGACGTACTGGAATCAACCAGGAGGGGAATCTTTTCTTTTTCGCTCATCGCTCGCTTTCAAATCATGCCTACCTTGCTGCTGGTCGACGGATCGTCGTATCTCTACCGCGCCTTTCACGCCATGCCCGACCTGCGCAACGCGCGCGGGGAACCGACCGGCGCGATTTACGGCGTACTCAACATGCTGCGCCGGCTCGATGCCGATACCCAGGCGCGGGACGTAGTTTACAAGGCTTGCGTCTTCGATGCCAAGGGCCAGACCTTCCGCGGCGACTGGTATCCCGAATACAAGGCCAACCGCGAGTCGATGCCGGACGATCTGGTCGCCCAGATCGCGCCGATTTACGCCTGCGTCGCGGCTTACGGTTGGCCGATCCTGAGCGTCGGCGGAGTCGAGGCCGACGACGTGATCGGCACGCTGGCGCGGCGCGCGGCGGCGCAAGGTCTGCGCGTGCTGGTGTCGACCGGCGACAAGGACCTGGCGCAGATCGTCGACGCGCAGATCACGCTAATCAATACGATGAGCAACGAAAAACTCGACGAAGCGGGCGTGCTGACCAAGTTTGGCGTACCGCCGGCGCGCATTGCCGATTACCTGGCGCTGGTCGGCGACGTGGCCGACAACGTGCCGGGTGTGCGCAAGGTCGGCCCGAAAACGGCGGCCAAATGGCTGGCGCAATACGGCTCGCTCGACGGGGTGATCGCCGCGGCCGCCGACATCGGCGGCGCGGTCGGCGAAAACCTGCGCGCCGCGCTCGATTTTCTCCCGCTCGGCAGAAAGCTGGTGACCGTGCGCTGCGACCTCGATCTGCCCGCGCGACTGGAAGAACTCGCGCCGCGCCCGCTCGAACGCGAGAAGCTGACCGAATTGTTTACGCGCTACGAAATGAAATCCTGGCTCAAGGACGTTCGCGCGGAAGAGGCGCTGGTTGTCCCCGTGGAGGCCAAGGCGTCCGCCCCGCCGCCGTCGCTGTTCCCCGCGCCCGAACGGAACTACGCCGCGATCCTCGACTGGCCGACCTTCGAGGACTGGCTGAAAAAGATCGAAACCTCGCCGCTGACCGCCGTCGACACCGAGACGACCAGCCTCGACCCGTTCGCCGCGCGCATCGTCGGCGTCTCCTTCGCCGTCGCGCCTGGCCAGGCGGCTTACATACCGCTGGCGCACGACTACGCCGGCGCGCCCGCGCAGCTGCCGCGCGAAGAAGTGCTGGCGCGGCTCAAACCCTGGCTTGAATCGCCACGGCACGCCAAGATCGGGCAAAACCTCAAATACGACCAGCACGTCTTCGCCAACCACGGCATCGCGCTCGCGGGCGTCGCGCACGACACGCTGCTGCAATCCTACGTGCTCGAGGCGGGCAAGTCCGGCGCGCGCGCGCACGATCTCGGCCAGCTCGCGCTGCGCCATCTCGGACTCGAAACAATCGCCTACGAAGACCTGTGCGGCAAGGGCGTCAAGCAGATCGGCTTCGACCAGGTGGACGTCGTCAAGGCCGCCGAATACAGCGCCGAGGATTCCGATCTCTGCCTGCGCCTGCAACAGCGGATGTTTCCGCAAATTGCCGCCGATCCGGGTTTTGCGCGTATCTACGGCGAAATCGAAATCCCGGTGCGCGATATTCTCTATCGCATGGAACGCACCGGCGCGCTGATCGACGCCGACCGGCTCGCCCGGCAGAGCGACGAACTCGGCAAGCGCCTGGCGGAACTGGAGTTGCAAGTGTACGAACTTGCCGGACAGCCGTTCAACCTCAATTCCCCGAAACAGCTGGCCGACCTCCTGTTCGGCAAACTCGGTCTGCCGGTCAAAAAGAAAACCCCGTCCGGCGGCCCGTCGACCGACGAAGAAGTGCTTTCCGAACTCGCGCTCGATTATCCGCTGCCCAAGCTGCTGCTCGAATCGCGCCAGATCGCCAAGCTGAAAGGCACCTACACCGACAAGCTGCCGAAGATGGTCAACCCGCAAACCGGGCGCGTGCATACCAGCTACGCCCAGGCGGTGGCCGTCACCGGCCGGCTCGCGTCGAGCGATCCCAATCTGCAAAACATTCCGGTACGCACCGCCGAAGGACGGCGCATCCGTTCGGCCTTCATCGCGCCGGCGGGCGCGCGCGTCGTTTCCGCCGACTACTCGCAGATCGAGCTGCGCATCATGGCGCACCTCTCGCAAGACGCGCGCCTGACCGACGCCTTCGCCCAGGGCGAGGACGTGCACCGCGCCACGGCAGCCGAAATTTTCGGCGTCACCCCGCTCGAAGTCGGCCCGGATCAGCGGCGCGTCGCCAAGGTCATCAATTTCGGGCTGATCTACGGCATGAGCGCCTTCGGCCTGGCGCGCCAGCTCGACCTCGAACGCGGCGCGGCGCAGAACTACATCGAGCGTTATTTCACGCGCTATCCTGGCGTCGCCAAATATATGGAAGACACGCGCAACGCCGCCAGGATCAACGGTTACGTCGAAACCATTTTTGGCCGCCGTCTATGGCTGCCGGACATCATGGCGGCGCAGGCCGGCCGCCGTCAGGGCGCCGAACGCGCGGCGATCAACGCGCCGATGCAAGGAACCGCGGCGGACCTGATCAAGCTGGCGATGATCGCCGTGCAGCACTGGATCGACCGCGAAAAATTGCGCACGAAAATGATCGTGCAAGTACACGACGAACTGGTGCTGGAAGTACCGGACGACGAACTCGCGCATGTGCGCGCCGCGCTGCCGCCGCTGATGACGCAAGTCGCCGAACTGCGCGTACCGCTGACGGTCGAAGTCGGCGTCGGGAGCAACTGGGACGAAGCGCACTGACAGGCTTGCCGTTCCTGCTTTTATCCAGAGTTCCCCGGTCGCCGCGTGGATTTCTGTTGGCGCTGGGATGACGGTAAAAACAGGGGGCGGTGAGAATATGTCCGGGCCAACGCGATTGCTCCGCGCGCGGCGCAATCGCGTGAAATTCTGTAACGATTCAAGAACGTTTGAAACATGGCACGGTTTCGTAGGCTATAAGCCGTGCAGCGGCGTAATCCGACATCCGACATCCCCCGTTCCGACGCGAAGCGCCGCCGATTGTTTTCTCGCCCGCAAATATTCAACGACAAAAAAATCCGGCGCGAGGCCGGATTGAAAGTGTTTTCCACCGAAGGAG
>JAITNL010000076.1 GCA_031290495.1 Accumulibacter sp. | reverse complement strand
CCGGGTCTTCTCCCGTTTCGAGAAACTCGACATGATGTTCTTGGCCTTTATCCATTTCGCTCTGATCGCCGACGGTTTGCGTCAGCAATTAGTGTGAACAGGACCTGGTGATGATGTCGGGGTTCGCAAGCTCACCCCATATATGCACGCCTCCCGTTTTGCAAGAGGAAAAGCGAAGGCGAGAGTGGTGCGGCTGCATCCGTATATCCGACCTCTGAGTGACGCCGTTCAATAGACGGCGGTCATGATGGATTTACGCGCGGCAAGGGTTAATCGACCTATCGGCCTCATGGGCCAGGGGTTAGCGCAAATCTCTTGCCGCCGGTTCGACCGTTTTCCCATCTTCTCTTTTTCCAGGCAACCGCCAGGGAAACGCCTTTCGGCTAAAACAGCATCGATTCAGCCCCGTGCCCTGCCGCCAGTGAAGGCATCCACAGGCACTTTGCCAGCGGGTTGCGTCGGGCGGTAAGTCTCACGCTCAGCGCCGGCCGGTACCCCTTCGGAGACCCGCACCCCGTACTGACTGTCGTAATGTCCGCCCCGAGTGAGCAGTGCCCACGCGATTCGAGCGTTCTTGTTGGTCAAGGCCACCGCCCCGATGTTCGGGCGCCGCCGTTCGCTGACCTTGAACACCCAGCGACTGCGCGGATCGCCTTTGTGGCGCGCGGCCTTCAGCGCCGAGCGCGCGCCGTGAATCGGCAGCGTGCGCAAATAGCTGTCGCCTCGCTTGCCGATCCCTGAAAGACGCTCTTTGCCGCCACTGCTGTGCTGTCTTGGCGTCAGCCCCAGAAACCCGCCCGCGTTTGAACTGTTTCGCGTCGCCCAGACTCGCGGCCAACGCCGTGGCCGTGAAATCCCAACCCTTGCGTGTAATCTTCATCCCGACGCCTCCTTCTCCGTGATTTGGTTGATAACACTTCCAGTCTGCACATCGATGCCGTGAGGGGAACAGGAGGCGTCCATTCCATTGACCTGCGAAACCGTGGCTCCCAGCTTGCGCGGGAATGGCGGATAAAAATAAGCACGGCATGGGTCAGAACCATACGGGTTACGCGGACTGCGGCTTATCAACCGATTTTCAGACGATCACCTTCCCGATTCTTGTCCGCCCCGCCGCGAACGCGCTGTTTCAAGGTGTCGGCACAGTTGTTCCGCGCCGTCGAGCAGGCGCGGCGTATGGCGCTGGATGAGTTCGGGCGGCACGAAGAAAAGATTGCCGCGCGTGACGGCGGTTATGACCGACCAGCGTTTCCAGTCGTCGAGCCATTCGGGGCGCGCCTCGTCCATGCCACTGGCGACGATAACTTCGGGATTGGCGGCAATAACCGCTTCGATGGCGACAACCGGCGCGATCGTTTCCAGGCCGCCGAAGACGTTTTCGCCGCCGCACAGACGGATGACGCTGGAAATGATCTGCTTGCCGCCAACCGTGGATAGCGGCTGTTTCCAGATCTGGTAGAACACGCGCGCGACGGGTCTGCCGCCATACCGCTCGCGCAAACTGGCGAGACGCGCGCTGAACTGTCGGGCTGCCGCGTCCGCCGCCGCCGAACTTCCCGCCAGACGCCCCAGACGTTCGATCTCGCCGGCCACGTCCTCCAGGCGGTTGGGCTGCGAGACGTAGATCGGAAAGCCGAAAGCGCGCAGTTTGTCGATATTGGCCGGCGCGTTGCCGGAATGCCACGCGACGATCAGATCGGGCTTGAGCGCGACGATGGTTTCGAGATCGAGTCGGGAATAGCCGCCGATCCTGGGCACGTTTTTGACTGCTTCGGGATAATCGCTGTAGTCGACGGTTCCCACCAGCCGGTCGCCGGCCCCGGCGGCGAACAGCGTTTCGGCCAGGTGCGGCGCCAGCGTGACGATGCGCCGCGCCGGTTGGCTCAGGCGAACGACCGCGCCGGTGTCGTCGGTCACGGCGATTTCGGCGATTTCGGCGATCGCGGCCAGCGCGAAGCTGGACGCCAGGGAGAGAATCAAAAAGGAGAGGCGGTTTCTCACGGCGCTTGCCATTCGGCGATCGCGGCGTCGAGACGCCGCCACCCGGTTGCATCGCCTGGTAAGCCGAAACGCAGCAGACCGCGCGAGTCGAAACGGCGAACCAGAATACCGCGCCGCGTGAAATGTTCGGCCAGCGCCGCGACTGTTCCGGCGGATAAGGGCGGGTTTCCTCCGCCAACGCTGCAGAACAGCGCCGTTCGCCGCGCCGCGCCGAGCGGCGTCAGCATTTGCGCCAACCGCCGCGACGCCGCTGCCAGCCTTTCCCGCGCCGCGATTTGCCACGCCGTGTCTTGCAGCGCCAGGCGCGCCACGAGGCGCGAGGGATGCGCGATGCTCCACGGGCCAATCGTCGCGCGCAGCCGGTCGAGTTTGTCGGGCGCGGCAAAAATGAAGCCGACGCGCGCGCCGGCCAGGCCGAAGAATTTGCCAAGCGAACGCAGCACGATCAGGTTCGGCGCGGCCTCGCTGCCTGCCAGCGCGGCCACGGTGTTTTCCGGTTCGGCGTCGCCGAAAGCCTCGTCGACGATCAACCAGCCGCCGCGACGCCGCAAGCATTCGGCGGTTTCGAGCAAAACATCGCGCGACACGCGCTCAGCCGTCGGGTTGTTCGGGTTGCACACGAGCACCGCCGGCGTCGTGGCCGACAAGGCGCGTGACAATGACGGCAGACAGCGCAATTTATGACCGGCGTTTTCCCACGCCAACGGATGTTCCTCGTAAAGCGGCGAGACGCAAGCCACGGCCATCGGCGCGAACAGCAATGGCAGCGCCTGAACGGCCGCTTGCGACCCCGGCAGCGCCAACAACCGGTCGCTGCCGTAATACGCCGCCGCCGCCGCGTCGAGGCCGTCGTCATCCTCCGGCAAACGCTGCCAGCCCAAGGGATCGATTGCCGGAACCGGATACATCTCCGGATTGATGCCGGTCGACAAATCCAGCCAGTCCGCCAGCGGGATGCCGTAGTCGCGCGCCGCGCGCCGCAAACGTCCGCCGTGCTCAAGCATTCAGCTCTCCCAGTACGCCGATGGCCAGAAAGACCGCCAGCCACA
This sequence comes from Accumulibacter sp., assembly GCA_031290495.1. Taxonomy (GTDB): domain Bacteria; phylum Pseudomonadota; class Gammaproteobacteria; order Burkholderiales; family Rhodocyclaceae; genus Propionivibrio. Next base: position 1,681 of record JAITNL010000076.1, on the reverse strand, counting down.
GCGCGACGCCGCGCCGCACCAGCGACAGCGCGCGCGCAATGTCGCCGCCGCGCGCCGCGCGTCCCTTGCCGAGCAGCGGGCGTTTCTCGATCTGGCCGTGGTAAATCGCCGGGCCGCCCAGCGCGAGGCCGAGACTGCCCGCGCCGGCGGACATCACCGGCCCGGCGTTGGGGCTTTCCCACTGCGGAGCTTGCCGTCGCCAGCAACGCAAAGCCGCGCGGAATTTCACGCGGGTTCTGTTGCCGCACAGCGCGTAGGACAGCGCCGTCAAACGCGCCGGCAGGTAATTGAGCAGGTCGTCGATGCGTGCCGCCGCCCAGCCGAAACACAGGAAACGTTCGCTCTTGTAGCCCCACATCGCGTCGAGCGTATTGGACAGCCGGAACAGCACCGCACCCGTTCCGCCAAGCAGGGCGAACCAGAACAGCGCGCCGAACACGGCGTCGCTGCCGTTTTCCAGCGTCGATTCGACACACGCCCTGGCGATGCCCGACTCGTCGAGATCCGCCGTATCGCGCGAGACGATCCAACCGACGTGTTCGCGCGCCGCCGCCAGATCGCCGGCGGCGAGATCGGCCGCGACACGTTCGGCGTGTTCGGTCAGACTGCGTCCACCGAGCGCCAGATAGAGCAGCAGAACGTCAATCAGCCAGCCAACGACGCGGGGGGCTTGGCCGCGCGCGCATCCTGCCAGCGCCACCCAGGGCACGACGGCCAGAACCCACGCGCCGACGCCGCCGATGCGACGCCAGACGCCGTGGCCGCGATTGCCGCCCCGCTCGATGGCGTCCGCCAGTTTTCCGAAACCCACCAGCGGGTGCCAGCGGGGCGTTTCGCCGAGCAGCCGGTCGAGCGCGACGCCGACCACGGCAGCCAACGGCAGGCTCAACGACGCCGTGACATCGAGCCATTCGGCGGGAGGGAAAAAGAAAGGCATGAGAAAATCGTGGATTGCACAGCCAAAAGCCGGCCATTTTACGATGAACGCAGATCATCAATTCGCCGGATTATCCTGAAAACAGCAACACACAGTGGCCAAGCGAACCCGACAAAACAAGCCGACGCGCGCTGCGATGCCGGGGTTCGCTGCGCACACCCCGACCTATGTGGGATGCTCATTGTTTTGCCATCTTTAGGTTTAGGGAACGTCGAAAGGCTCATCTTCAACTTCTTTCAGCGTTTTGCCGTCTTCCGTTTTCCACTCGATGTTTCCGTTAGTTGGAGCGCCAAGAACAAAGCAGGATGCTCCAGAAGGAGTTTTGAAGAGAATGTCCTTCAAAAGAATACTGTTTCCATCCCTATTTTCATCGCGGATGGTTTTCGCGTACTTGTGGCAACCCGGTACGATATCTTTACGGATAACACTATCGGCAAGAACCACAATGCCTTCGTTGGTAAGCTTGCCCTTGGCGTTTGCGTTATTTCTTTTGATAAAGAACATCTGCTCGTCATGAGCATTGGCATTTTCCGTTGGCGAAGTAGGCGCGGCTATCTGCAACAACGGCTCGAACACCTTATGTCCAAAAGTTCCCATCACAATCATGGCATAGTCTATGAATTCTTCTAGTACCTAGTTGCAATAATACATAACTACTGTATTATTGTCGAATGGAAGCAACAACGATCACTCTGAGCGCGACAGAACGCAGTCAATTGAACACGTGGGTGCGCAATACGACGA
>JAITNL010000026.1 GCA_031290495.1 Accumulibacter sp. | reverse complement strand
TCCAGATCGCCGTTGTTCAGCGCCTCGTTGGGCGCGACGGTGACGGCGATCACCACCACGTCGACGTTGAGATTGGCCTTTTTGGCTTCCTGCGCGACGATTTCCCAGATCAGTTCGTCGGCGCCGCCGCGCACGCCGACGCGCAACGGATTCGGCGTTTGCGCCTGCGCGATACCGCCTACGAAAATCGAAGCGGCGAGCGCCGCGCCTGTCAATACGGATATGAAACGGTGGGTCATGGTTTAGCTCCTGGTGAGTGCCTTGGAATCGTTGAATGGAAGGCGTTACTTTATCGAACCGTAAAGCGCGAGAGAAAGAAGCATTTTTTCTATGCTTATTACCAGGGTTGAATACCTCATAAAGGCCATCGCATGAACATTCATGGGCGCCTGAAACATGGCAGGGTTTCGACGAAAACCGTGCCGTGTTTCAAGCGTCTGTGCTACCCCGCGACATCGAGGTAATACCCCCCGGATACGATGTCTCCCGTCCAGGAATAAACCAGCAGCACCGGTTCATCGCCGCTACGCATGGAATGAACGACTCTGGGCGGGTTGTACAGGAACTCGCCGGGAGCCATGACACCCGAGTGTTCACCAGACTTCCACGGCAGCAAGCCGGAAACCGCGCCATAGAGTTCGGCCGCCGGATGGGCATGGGGACGGTAATGGGTGTCCGGCCCCAGGTACATCAGGCCGAAGCCGACCCGATCGCTGCGCATGGGGGCGGCCGGGCCGATGAATTCATACCAGCCCATGCGGGTATCGAGGCCGGGGTCGTCATCGCGCGGCGCATAGGAATAACGCCAGGGAATGCTTTCCGCCAAAGCCTTCCAGCCGCCGCCAAGAACCTCCGGATGCTCGTTGAGAAAGATGCGGATGGCGGGCAGCAGCTTTGGTTCACCGACCGACGCGGGAATATCCGGCTCCGGCGTGGTTTCCAGCGGTGGCAGGAAGTCCAGCACCTTTTTTATCTCGGCGTGCACTTCCGGGGCTTCGTGTGGCAAGCCCGCCGCGAAATGCCCGCGCAGGCGGATGAGCAACTCGATGGCGGTAATAGTCATGATGGTTTCCGAAAAATCAGGAAGGGTTCCGATGCCTGGCCCGGATATTTCATGAACGAAGCACCGGCATGGCGTCGAAACCCGCATGGAATCTGAAGATGAAGATGAAGGAATGATGCGGGAAACTTTGCGCAGACCAAAGCGTAGCGCGCCCCGCCCCTGGGAGGGCGAGGCGCCTGCGGTGGAAGACCCCAAGCCGTGGCGGGGCTGGCGCCCCGCCCTCCCAGGGACCGGGTGAAATATCCAGGTCAGGCATTAGCTCTCAAGCGTTGCGCCACCAGCGTTCCAGGTAGCGACCGTCATCCAGTTCCAGGCCGGTGCCGAGCTTTTCGGGAACGCCGATTTTTTCCGAACGCGCCTGCAAGGTGTTGGCGAAAACCGGAATTACCACGCCGGAATCGTCGGATACGATGTGCTGCAATTCAAAATATAGCTGCTTGCGCTTCTCGTCATTCACTTCCGAGCGCGCGTCCTTCAGCAACTGGTTGAAGCGGTCGTTGAGCCAGTGTCCGTAGTTCCACGGGCTGGTTTCGGAATAACCGGCGGTGAGCATACCGTCTTCCGTCGGCCGCCCCGACCACCAGGTGGCATACCAGTTGGGCTGGTTGGCATGTACGATGTCCCAGTAACCGTCGATGGATTCCTTCCTGATCTTGATGTTGATGCCCGCCTTGGCCGCGTTTTTCTGATAAACCGTGATCAGATCCACAGCGCCGTCGAAGGCCACTTCCGAGACCACGAATTCCACGTCCAGGGACTCCAGCCCCGCCTTTTTCAAGTGGAATCTGGCTTTGTCGGGATCGAACGCCTTGGCCTGCAACGAGGCATCGTGGAACTTGTAGGCGGGCGTAATCGGCTGATCGTTGCCGATGGCGCCATGCCCGCGATAAACCAGGTTCAGGATTTCCGCGCGGTCGAGGCCGTATTTCACCGCGAGCCGAAGGTCCTTGTTGCTGAAAGGCTCACGCTGCGTGTGCGTGGTCAACCAGTAATGGCGGCGGCCGACGACTTCGTCGACCTTCAATCCCTTTTGTCTGGCCAGCAGGTCGACGGTTTTGAGGTCCGGCCGGTTGATGATGTCCACCGCCCCGGAAACCAGCGCGGACTGGCGCGCCACATCGTCGGGGAGGCAAATGAGTTCGGCGGAATCGAACCAGGGCTGGCGATGCGAATTGGGGTTGCGCTTCAATTCGACGCGCGCGCCGGGCTTGAAGCTTTCGAGAGTGTAGGGGCCCGCGCCGATGCCGGAGAGATAGTCCGGTTTGCCGTCCTTGGCCGGAGCGATGGTCAGATGGAAATCGGTCAGGAGATAGGGAAACTCCACCGCCGCGCTCTTGAGGGTGATGATGATTTTGTTGTCGCCGTCGGCTTTGATGCCGTCCACGTTCTCGAAGACGGCTTTGGCGCCGGATTTGCTGTCCGCGCCCCGGTGCGTGTTGAGCGAATTCACCACGTCTTCGGCGGTGAGCGTCTTGCCGTTGCTGAAGGTGACGCCCTTGCGCAGGGTAAAAATCCAGCGCGTGGCGTCGCCGTTATGTTCCCAACTCTCGGCGATATCGGGTTTCAGCAGGCCATCCGCGCCGTATTCCACCAGGCCGCCCCAAACGGCGAAGCCCACGGAAATCATGAAAGGCTCACCCCAGGCAAAGGGTTCGAGCGTATCCGACGCCTGTCCCGGCGCGATGCCCGCCTTGAGATGGCCGCCTTTTTTGGGCCTGCTACCCCCGGTCTGCGCCCACAGGCTTTGCGCCGTGGTCAGAGTAAAACCAGCGGCGAGCGCCCCGGTAATGAAAGCGCGCCGGGAAAGCTGGGTTTGCCGGGTGAGCAATTGAAAAAAATCCTGTTCGTTCATCAGACTGACTCCTTGTGTTTGTCGGGTGGTTAGGAAACTAAAGCAGGGCTGCCTCGGCCCGCGCCGCCTCGACGCCGTGCATTCTCCCGGTGAGCCAGTCGGGGCGAAGTTCGGGCACGGAAGCGAGCAAAAGGTCGATATAGGGATGCACGGACGCCTGGAATATTTCATTGACCGGGCCACGCGCGAGCACTTCACCTTCTTGAATGACAGCGACATCGTCGGCGATGCGGCGCACCACGCCGATGTCATGAGAGATGAAGAGACAGGCCGTGCCGGTGGATTCCTGCACCCGCTTCAGGAGACCGAGAATTTCGCGGACAATTTCGGGATCCAGGGCCGAGGTCACTTCATCGCAGATGATCACGTCGGGTTGGGCGGCCAGCGCCCGGGCAATGCCGACACGCTGTTTCTGCCCACCGGAAAGCTGCCACGGCTTGCGCTCGGCGAAAATTTCCGGCAGTTCCACCATGCGCAGGAGTTCAGCGACGCGATTACGCACCTGCTCGCGGCTGCCGCCAAAATAGAGCGACGCCACCCGCCCGAGAATATTGCCGACGCGCTGTTCCGGATTGAGCGCCGTGTCGGGCTGCTGATAAATCATCTGAATGGAGCGCAACTCTTCCCGCGAACGCGCGATATGGGAGGGCGCGAGCGGTCTTCCCTGAAACTCGATGCTGCCGTTTTCAATCTGCATCAGGCCGCAGATGGCGCGAGCGAGCGTCGATTTGCCACTGCCCGAAGTGCCGACCACCGCCAGCGTCTTGCCCTTCTCCAGCCGTAGATCGATACCTTTCAGGATGCGCGGCGCTTTCTTGTAACCGGCGGTAATCTGCCTGATGGCGAGCACCGGCGGTTTTTCGGCGGTAGGGCCCGGCCCGGTGCGCAGGGGCGTTTGGGTAAACGCCTGCAACAGACGTCGGGTATAGGCGGCGTTGGGATGCGCAAGAATGTCGCTGGTATTGCCGGTTTCCACCGTCTTGCCCTGGTTGAGCACCAGAATCCGCTGCGCGAGCTGGGCCACCACCGCCAGATCATGGGAGATATAAAGCGCCGCCGTACCGTGGCGCTCCAGGGTGCGACGAATCGCCATGAGCACATCGAGCTGGGTCGTGACGTCCAGCGCCGTGGTCGGCTCGTCGAGTATGAGCAGCTGCGGTTCCGTGGCGATCGCCATGGCGATCATCGCCCGTTGCAGTTGGCCGCCGGACGCCTGGTGCGGATATTTTTTGCCGAAGTTCTCCGGGTCCGGCAGGTCGAGTTCCTCGAACAGGGCGATCACCCGGTTGCGCGCCTCGCTGGCGGAAAGATCGAGGTGCAGTTGCAATACCTCCATCACCTGCCGCTCCAGGATGTGCGCCGGGTTGAAGGCGGTGGCCGGACTCTGGGCGATATAGGCGATCTGTCCGCCGCGAATTTGCCTGAGACGTTTCATCGGCAGTTGAAACAGGCTCTCGCCGTTGAAAATCACTTCCCCCACGCCGACCCGGCAACCCGGACGCACATAGCCCATCGAGGCGAGGCCGAGGGTCGATTTGCCCGCGCCGGAACCACCGATGAGTCCGAGAATTTCTCCCTTTTTCAGGGCAAGATCGATCGAATCCAGCAGCATGACGCCGCCATTGGTTTCAATGCGCAGCTTGTTGACGGCGAGCAGGACCGGGGTCGGGTTGGAGTCATTGAGCATGGCGCGAACTCCTCTCCAGATTCCAATCCACGATGAGATTGACGCTGATCACCACCAGGGCGATGGCGGCGGCGGGGATCAGCGGCGGGAGGCCGCCAAAACTAATGATGTTGGCGTTTTCCTTGACCATGCTGCCCCAGTCGGTCAAGGGCGGTTGTACGCCCTGGCCGAGAAAACTCAAAGAGGCGATTTCAAGGAAATTGGAGCAGAAGCGGAGCCCGAATTCGGTTTTGATGGCCGAGAAGATATTGGGGAATACTTCCACGAACATCAGGCGGAACACGTTGTCCCGGCGCAGCAGCGCGGCTTCAAAGTAATCCAGCGCGACGATGTCCATGGCCAGTGCGCGGCTCAGGCGGAAGCTGCGGGTCGAGGCAATGGCGGCGATGGTGAAAATCAGAATGGGTATCGAAGCGCCGAGAATGGAGAGCACCACCAACGCGAAAATGAGCGATGGAATGGACATCGCCGCGTCGATGAAGCGCGAGAGCACGGTATCGGTCCAGCCGCCTTTTATCGCCGCGAACATGCCGCAGCTCACTCCGATCGTCACCGAGAGCAGCGTGCTCACCAACGCCACGAACAGCGTGACCTGCCCGGCGTAGAGCAGCCGCGAATACATGTCTCGCCCGAGATTGTCGGTGCCCATCCAGTGGATCAGGCTGGCCTGGCTCCAGACGTTGCCGACGATGTCGTCGCCGCGATAGGGCGAAATGAAAGGACCGAGAAGCACCGCCAGGCAAATGATGGCGAGAATGACCACGCTGATGACGCCCTGAATGGCAATGAGTTTTTTCATGGCGTCCTCACTTCGGATAATGCAAACGCGGATTGCTCAGGATGCCGAACAAATCCGCCAGCAGATTGAGGCCCACATAGGTGAGGGCGAAAATCAGCCCGCACGCCTGGACGATCGGTACGTCGCGCTTGCCAACGCCGTCTACCAGATAAGTGCCGAGACCCGGGAAAGCGAATACGTATTCGATGATCACCACGCCAGCCACCAGGTAGGCGAGATTGAAGGAAACGACCTGGATAATGGGCGCCAGCGCGTTGGGCAGCGCGTGCACAAGCACGATGCGCCAGCGGGGAACGCCTTTGAGCAAGGCCATTTCAATATACGATTCCGTCATGATCGACAGGATCGCCGTGCGCGTCATGCGCATCACATAAGCAAACACCCGCAGCACGATGGCCATTACCGGCAAAGTCATGGCGGCCAGCTTTTCGGTCAGGGCGGCGTCGGAAGAAACCGAGGAAAGCGACGGGAAAAGACTCCAGTGCACGGCGAACACCAGAATCAGGATGTAGCAGACCAGGAAAGACGGTAACGAGACGGCCGCCAGGCCGAGGATATTGATCAGGCGATCGATGACGCTGTTGCGCCAGACCGCGGTGACGATGCCCAGTAGCACGGAAAGCGGCATGACGATGACAGCGGCAATCCCGGCCAGCGAAAAAGTGCTGAGAGTGTGCGCCCACAGCGCCGGGCCGATGGCGGTATTGCTGGCCAGCGATACGCCCGGATTGCCCACGACAAAGCCCTTGAGCCATACGAAATAACGCCACCAGGCGGGATCGTAGAGATTGAGCGAAAGGCGGATGGCGTGCAGGGTTTCGTCCGAAGCCGCCGGGCCAAGAATGGCAATGGCGACGTCGCCAGGCAATATTTCCGTTCCGGCAAAAATCAACAGGGAGACGAGAAACGTCGTCAGAATGGCCTGAAATATACGATCGACTAGCAGTTTGTTCACCGCGTTCTCCGATGGGCGGTCTTATCGATAACGAAAGGGGCGCTACTTTATCGAACCGGAAAGCGCGCGAGAAAGAAGCATTTTTTCTATGCTTATAAGGCACTGATACTGAAAGAGGATGTTTGTCCAAAGTGTTGAAATACCGGCCAACGCGCGTCTATCCGCCAAGAAAGTATAATTTCAGCCCCAAAACATTTCGGCGAATCCGCTGTCGTGGTGGGTCAAAAAACGGGAGATTGCATGAACATTCACAACGAGGTGCTGGCGATCCTCGACGATGTGCTCAGCCTCAATGGACGCGGTCGTTCCTTTACGCGCGAAACCGCGTTGCTCGGTGCCATTCCTGAACTCGATTCGATGGCGGTGGTGGCGTTGATTACGTCGATGGAAGAACGTTTCGGATTCATCATCGGGGACGACGAAATCGACGGTTCGGCGTTCGCCAGCGTCGGCACGCTCGACGATTTCGTGCAGGGCAAGCTGGACGGCTGATTCCTCCGCCGCATGACCTTCGAGGCTTTTTTCCTGCCGACGGGAACAGGACAGCGTTTTTGCCTCCTGCATCCCGTGGCGTCAGGCGTTCGCGTTCGCGGCGCGGTGGTTTATGTCCATCCTTTCGCCGAAGAAATGAACAAGACGCGGCGCATGGCCGCGCTGCAGGCGCGCGCGCTGGCCTCGGCGGGCTACGCGGCGCTGCAAATCGACTTGCGCGGATGCGGCGACAGTGCGGGCGATTTTGGCGAGGCGTCGTGGCAAGATTGGATCGACGATGTACTGCTGGCGTGCGCTTGGCTGAGACAATGGAACGAAGCGCGCAACGAAGCGGCATTGTGGCTGTGGGGCTTGCGCGCGGGCTGCCTGGTGGCCGCCGAAGCGGCGCGGCGCAACGCGGCGGTCGACGGATTGCTGTTCTGGCAGCCAACGCTGTCGGGCAAACAGCAGCTCCAGCAATTTCTGCGTTTGAAAAGCGTCGGAGACGGGCTGGCCGACAGGGAAGACGAGATGAGCATGAAGCGCCTGAAAGCGGAATTGGCGCGCGGCAATCCGGTCGAAATCGCGGGTTATACGCTGTCCCCCGAACTGGCGAACGGGCTGGAAAACGCGGAACTCGGCTTGCCCGAACGCGCCGTGCGGGTCGAATGGCTGGAGGTTTCCGCTACGGCGGGTTTGTCGCCGTTGGCCGTCAACCAACTGGAAAAATGGCGCGCGCAAGGCCACGCCGCGCGAGGCGCCGCCGTTCGCGGCCCCGCTTTCTGGCAGACGACTGAGATCGCCGAAAATCCCGAATTGCTCGCGGCGACGCTGACCGCGCTGAAGCAGTGAATTACACCGAGATCGCGCTGACATTCGACGTCGCCGGCGAAACCTTGCTGGGGATTGCCGCGATTCCGCAAGCGCCGCGCGATTGCGGTGTCCTGGTCGTCGTCGGCGGACCGCAATATCGCGCGGGAAGTCATCGACAGTTTCTGCTGCTCTCGCGCCGCTTGGCCGGAGCGGGGTATCCAGTGTTCCGTTTCGACTGCCGCGGCATGGGCGACAGCAGCGGCGCGGCGCGTTCTTTCGAGGCTGTTTGCGAAGACATTGGCGCCGCCATCGACGCCTTCCAGCGGCCATTTCCGGAGCTGCGCCGCGTCGTCCTGTGGGGATTGTGCGACGCGGCGTCGGCGATTCCGCTGTACCTGCGCGCGACCGGCGATCCCCGCGCCGCGGGTGTCGTGCTGCTCAATCCGTGGGTGCGTTCGGAAGCGGGTTTGGCGCTGACGCGCGTCAAACACTATTACGGTCAGCGTCTGACGCAACGCCAATTCTGGAACAAGCTGCTGACGGGAAAGTTGAACGTCGCGGCGGCATTGCGCGGTTTGCTGAAAAATATCGTAACGGCGCGGAAAAAACCTGATCTCCTGGATCGCGCGCTGTCTTTCCGCGAGCGCATGGCTGAAGGATTGAAATCGTTTCGCGGCGAAGTCTTGCTGATTCTCAGCGGCCGGGATTACACGGCCAGGGAATTTATCGGCCATGTCGCCGCCGATCCAGCCTGGTCCGGATGGCTCGACGCCGAAAACGTCAGCCGCGCGGATATACCCGGTGCCGACCACACGTTTTCCACCGCCGCGTGGCGGGGAAAAGTGGAAAACGAAACGCTGCGCTGGCTCGCGAAACCTGGCGCGAACGATTGAACCTGGAAACCGCAGTTGACCGCTCGTTTTCCTGAAGGGAGCTATTCAATGGCCAGGTCTTCTTCATCTTTTTTTCGCCCATCCATTATGTGAAGCCGTTGCGTGCCCGTGTGTACCGCCCCGAAGCGCGCTGGCGGCGCTGCTCCTCCTTGCAGACTGGAGTCTGCCGCGTCGCCGCGCCTTGCCAGCCCGCTCCGTGACGGCACACACGGGCACGTTCAACTGCGGTTTCCAAGTTAACCCACGATCATTGTCCAACAGGTTCCAGAGGAATCTCCAACTTGTTTAAAATGTTTGGTTTTCTTTTTTCGATGTTCTATCAAAAGCTCCTGGGACCTGCTTGCAGCCAGGACTTTTGAGTCCAGTTTTCAGTCCATCAATACGGGTGGTTCGGAGTGCGGATTGTTGCTGGCGGAACATCGTGGAAAACCTAAAAATCCAGGCCATGACTCGACTACTCAAGGAGTTGACATGGCACTCACTGATACTGCCGTTCGGCAAGCCAAAGCCACCGGCACAGCATACACTCTTGGCGACATCGATGGACTTTCCCTTGCAGTTTCCCCGCACGGCGGCAAATCGTGGCATTTTCGTTACTACTGGATGGGACGGCAAAAACGCATGTCCTTGGGTACCTATCCGGAAGTCTCTTTGCGGGAAGCCCGACACACGCATGACGAAGCCCGTGCCTTATTGGGCAAGAATATCAACCCGCGCGTGGATCGCAAACAGAAACGTCAGGCCGTCCGTTGGGTCAGCGAAAACACGTTTGACGCCGTGTTCAACGCCTGGATCGAACGCCACAAGCAAAACATCAAGACGGGCAAGGGTAGTACCCATGCCGTGATCGTGCGTATTTTCAACAAGGACGTTCTCCCGTCGCTGGGCAAACAATCGATCCTCGAAATCCAGCGTCCCGATCTGCTGGAAGTCCTCGCGCGAATCGAACAGCGCAATGCCTGGTGGACGGCTCGACGTCTTCGCGGCTTTCTCAATCAGATGTATCGATTCGCATTGGTGAAAGTCCCCGGACTGGAATACAACTACGCGTCCGATCTGGATGTCGTGGCGCCTCCTCGCCCGCTGACACGTCATCATCCTCACCTGCGCCTGGACGAATTACCCGATTTACTGCGCGCCTTGCGGGAATACTCGGGTCATACGCAGACCCAGCGGGGACTACGGCTGCTGTTGCTCACTGGCGTGCGTACCGGTGAGCTACGTCAGGCAATGCCTGATCAATTCGATCTCGAACGCGGCCTATGGATCATCCCGCCGGAACACGTGAAGCAGTTACAGCGAAAGCTACGCAAGGCCAACAACGCCGAAACGGACATTCCGCCCTACCTTGTACCACTCTCCAGGCAGGCCATCGAAATCGTTCACGAGTTACTCAGGGAGGTCAAGCCTTCTCAACGCTATCTCTTGCAGCACCAAAGGAATCCGGAAGAAAGTGTCAGCCACTCCATCCTGAACGAAGCATTGAAACGCATGGGCTACGCCAAGCGGCTGACCGGACACGGCATCCGGGGCACCTTATCGACGGCGCTCAACGAGATCGGCTATCCGGCGGCGTGGATCGAAGCGCAGCTCTCCCACGCCGACCCGAATCATGTCCGAGTCGCCTATAACCATGCCGAATACGTCGAACAGCGCCGTCACATGATGCAGGACTGGGCGGATCGGCTGGACTTGCTGGAACGGGGCGAAGTCGACAAGGCCTGCCGGCATCTGACCGTTCATCCGGTGAATCTGCCGGAAAATCTACTGATACCGGCAATAGCAGAATACACATCGCAGCGCTGGGTATCCGCAGTCATGGCGGTCTATTGACGACCGACGAAGAAAGGGGTTCGGAATCTATGGCTGGATCAGCTACAGGTATCGGAACGAGCGCATCGACACCATTGTTTGGAGCAGGCCGAACCCTTTTGCACTGGAATAGCAAGAAATAGTGAATTTCTCACGATGGACGGGGAAAAGCCTTTTGTGGTTTCTGCTTTTAACCTTTTGAGACAGGGCCTTTTCCCTTAAAACCCTTCCATTGGTCCTTTCCCTTCCCGCCTTTTGCTTTCAATCTTTGATGCATGGCCGGGAGTGTCAGAAATTCAGTGTGTGGGACGTTTTGATCACTTTGGAGGGGAAGGAAGATAGAGTTCATCTTAACCGATGGGCCACGTAAAGCGATCTTCATAAAAAATGGCGAACTGCGTCATGGCCCGAACCTCGTCTTCAAACTGCCTCGCGCAAGGCGACGAACCGATTGCCCGGCCCATCGGCTCTCACGGCCAAGTGTTCGCTGTTCGACACCAGATAAGCCAATGACCGCGTCAGATTGAACGGAAACAGCACTGGTTGCGATTGCAGGCTGGAGATCGTTAGCGGTTTACCCGCGTAGCGCAGGGCAGCCTCGATCAGCCACGCCGTGAGTTCATCGTCCTCCACTACGGCGGGAGCCAAGCGGGTCACGCGCTTTCCCTTCTCGACTCGCTCCACCGCGCCCCAGCCAGCTTGACTTTGGATGACCATGTTGGTCGTCCGGCAGGTGCCTTCACGCTCGCCGTAGATTTCGCTCATCCGCCGATGGATTTCAGCAGACGCGCAATCGCCTTGCAGGGCGGACAAGCGTCCGATCAGTTCCGCCACTTTGCTGAAAAAGGGATAGGTCGCCACGGCCATGCCCCAGTGCAACGCGGCAATCGGCACATCTGGATGCGCCTTGAAGATCGCCACACCACGATCCGCGTAGTTCACCAGTTCGGCGCGCGGTTCCAGCCACAGGCGGTTCAGCACCGTGCGCGTTTTCGTTCGCGCGGCAGCACCCAGCTTGGCGGCATCCAGCAATGTTTCCAAGTCTTCGCGTTGCGCCACGCCCGCGCGAATCCTCAACGCAGCCGTCGCCCAATGCAGATGTATAAACCGGTCGAAGCCGATTCGAGGAGCCGACACATTCATCCTTCACCACTCACACCAGAAACCTTCACGAAAGGAACAATCAGTTCCTCGACCGACACGCCACCGTGGACAACCACCTGATCGCCAGTGGGAACGAATGCACTGCGTCCGCCTGCGAATAGAGGCATGAAGTTCACAGGCAGTCCAGCGATATCCAGAGGGATCGTGCCCGAATACGCCACCGCCGATTCGGCGCGCAACGATTCGCTGCGATACACCCGCACACGTTCGCCGCGTGTCTCCGCGATTACGCCCTGATTGGGCCTGCCGACGCCGACGGCATCCACGTTGCCGTGATCCGCCGTGACATAGATGCTGAAACCCTCGGCCAGCAGAAAAGCAAACAGGCGATCAACGAAACCCGTTTCAAGCCAGCGCCCGATCCACAGCGCCACATCTTGCTTGTTTCGCTCCTTGTGCAGCCGTTCATCCACCTCGTCGATCACCAAGCCCAGCACCTTGGGATTACGGTCGGTGATCTCGGTTTGCAGCGCGTCCAGTTGCCCGACTTGGCGCAGCGCGCGTTGGTACATCACATCATTGGGTGCAAGGCCTTCGTTCTGCCAGAACGCCTTCCATAAGGCTTCTTCCTTGTTGGTGTGGTCTATCGAGTCGTCGAACTCGCGTGGTTTCAAGCCGGAGAACAATGCCTGACGCGACACCGATGTCACTGTAGGCAGCCATGCAAACGTCGTGTTTTCGTCGAACGCCATCGACTGCCCGCTGGCGACAAGACGTTCCCTGATTCGCACCCATTGGTCGAAGGCCAGACCATCGAACACCAGCAGCGCCACCCTGGCTTCTCCCGCGTTGCGGCGCCGACGCAGGAAGCGCGGAACGTGATGCACCATCACCGGGCTTTGGGTGGCCGGTTGCAGGATCAGGTCGGCGTAGTGACGGGCCACCACCCACGCCTGCAATCGCTCGTCCGACAGCGCCTGAATCGCCTTGATGCGTTCCCGAATACTCGCCAACCACTCACCACCATCCTTGCCCGGCAGATCGTAAACGCGGCTCAACATCTCGCCATAACGCTTGGCGAAGTCGCCCCACGCCTTGTGCGGCGCATCCGCTTCTGGCACCGCCGCCGCCAAGGCATCGATGCTCTTGTCGACCAATGCGAACTGTGACCACACGTCTTCCACGATGCCTGCCCTGATCCAGCCCGGTATCGAGGCAGGAACGCTCGACACGGCCAGCGGGTGCAGGCTGCCATCGAGGAACATCGAGTCGATGATGGCGCGCACATCGGTGTGATCGAAGGGAATTTCGATCTTCGTTTTCGCATTGCTGGCATCGAGCGGTGGCGGATCAGGCTCGGTGATGCGCCTGCCTTCCAGCTTCAGCTTCTCCAGATAGCGATACCAAGCGTCCTGCACCACACGTAGCAGCGCGCTCTTGGACGACAGCCATTCCGCCAGTGGTTGTCCCACGAACAAGTTCTTGCCACGCAGGATGGCCGCCACGTGCTCGGCGAACGGCTCCGGCAAAGCGCGGTTGGCAAAGTGCAGGCGCAGCGCCTCGCGCCAGAAGTCCACCGGCGTGCGGATGGATCGCGGCGTCAACTGGTAGACGTGTTCGAGGATGAAGTCCCTCGATTCGCCTTCGCCGCGCGCCGATTGCAATTCGGTCTGGTGAGCATCGAACAACGCCGTCAGCAGTTCCGGTTCCACCTGTCGCACCGCGCTGTAGGCGAGCCTGGGAAACAGCTCGGCCAGAATCAGCCGCACTGCGGGGCGGGCGTTGCGCAGGATGTCCCACGGAAGATCATTCGCATCGTCGCGGCGCAGATGCACAATCAAGGCGGGTGAAGGCGCAGGTTCGCCCGCATCCCACGCGGCGCGGTAACGTTCCTCGAACTCCGCCCGGAACGCGAACGGGTCGTCGTAGCCCATCACCTCGAAGCCACGGGTACGCAGCTCGGATAGCAGCTTTTCGTCCAGCAACACGCCGTCCGGATCGCAGGCCACCCACAGGCGGGAAAGATCAGCCGTGAACAGGCCGAGGATGCGCTGATGCCACGGGTTGCTCATGCCGTACCCTCACTGGTCTTGCTGGCTTGGGTGGCAATGCGCAGCATCGTCACCGCGTTCAGTTCGGGCACGCTGGCCTCCATGTCATCCAGCGCGGCCAACCGCGCCTCGTGTTCGGCTTGCAGACGGCGGCGGCGGAACTCGCGCACGGCAGGCAGACCGATGCGTCCGATGGCCTGAAACCGTGCCTCGAAAGCATAGGTCGCGCGATCCCATTCTTCCTTGATCTGCTGGCGATGCTCCTCCAGCAGCGCCGCGAACAGCGGTTCGCCCTGGGCGCTGGCCACCTCGAATGAGGCATCGAACCAGCGCGCCGAATCCTCCGCATCCGTCACCGACAGCACGGACACGCTTTCGGTCAACAGCAAGTCCCACACGCGCTTGGCGGTAGGCACGAAGGGACGGCCATCCACGTTGATGAAGACCGGCAGAAACCGCTTACGGCCCGTGCCTTGCGCTGCCAGCCCCACCTCCCACAGCGACCAGATACCATCCACGGAACCCGGCAAGCCGGTCACGCGGACCACCGGCAAGGGCTGGCCCGCCACGAAGCGCGGCACGTCGCCGATCAAGGCGCGGGCGCGCGGGTCTTCCATCGTCAGCCATTCCGCTGCCGGGTTTTCGTCCGCCGCGCGCGCGTCGAAGCAGGCTTGGGCCGTTTCGCTGCCGTCAGGCCAGCGCGCACGCCACACGCCTGTCAAACCTTCGCCGATCTTGGTGGCCGATCCGCCGCGCGCCGCCAGCCCGTTGACGATGGCGCGCTCCAGCCAGAACTGCACCGGATGATCGCGCCACTTGCGGGCGTCGGCGGCGTCCAGATCGTGCGGCACGGCCAGCAGATCGTTGTGCTTCTTCGATTCTTCCAGCGTGTCGCGCAACTGCGAAACCACGCTTTCGGTCTTCTGCTCGATGGCTTCCGGGTGTTGCAAGCTCTGCACGAACAGTTCGTCGAACACCGGCTCCACTTCCGCCGAATCCATCACATCCGCCGCCTTGTCCACGCCGAATTCCTCGGCGATGACGGCAAGCTTTTCCTCCAGCACCTGCCGCACGCGGTGCTCCACCGTATCTTCCAGCACAAAGTTGATGGCGCGCACGACGTGCTTCTGGCCAATGCGATCCACGCGCCCGATGCGTTGCTCGATGCGCATCGGGTTCCACGGCATGTCGAAGTTGACGATGATGTGGCAGAACTGGAGGTTCAGGCCTTCGCCGCCCGCGTCGGTGGAAATCAGCACGCGCACATCCTGCGAGAACTGCTGCAAGGTTCGCGTGCGTGCCTCCATGTCCATGCTGCCGTTGAGCGTCGCCACCGAGAAGCCACGGCTTTCGAGATACTCCGCCAGCATCGCCTGTGTGGGCACGAACTCGGTAAACACCAGCACCTTCAGCGCCGGGGCGGCTTCTTCCTGTTGCAGCTTGTAGATCAGTTCCAGCAAGGCTTCGGCCTTGGCGTCCGTGCCGGCGGCATCGGTGGAACGCGCCAGCGTCAGCAAGGTTTCGACTTCAGACTTTTCCAGTTCGAAACCTTCCAACTGAAGCGCCACGTCCACCTGCGCTTCGCCGTCCAGATCGGCCCATTCCTCGGTGTTCACGGCGTCGAACAGCCGCGCCTGCAAGACGGGTGTATCGAGCATGGCCTGTCGTTTTTCGAGCGTGGCGCGGATGGCCGCCGTGCTGGAGGTCACCAACCGCTGCATCAGGATCATCAGAAAGCCGATATGGCGCTGCTTGGCCGCCAATGCCTGGTTGTAGCCGTGGCGCACGTAGTCGGTGACGGCTTCGTACAACTGTTGCTGCGCCGCGTGTCGCGCCTGCCACGCCACCGCGTGCAGGCGCGTGAGACGGGGCCGGAACAGCGGCTGGCCTTCGGCATCGATGGCGGCGCGTTTCTCGGTACGGATCACGAAGGGCTGCACGCGCTCGCGGTTCACGCTGCCCTCGTCGGGGAATGCCTCCCCATCCAGCAACTGCATCAAGCGCACGAACTGGTCGGTCTTGCCCTGGTGCGGCGTGGCCGAGAGCAGCAGCAAATAGGGCGATGCTTCCGCCAGTGCCGCGCCCAGCTTGTAGCGCGCCACTTGGGAGGTAGAGCCGCTCATGCGGTGCGCTTCGTCGATGATGACCAAATCCCACGCCGCCGACACCAAATCCTCGAAGCGTTCGCGGTTGTAGGTCTGGATCTGTTCCAGGCTCCAGCCGCGCCGCGCTTCCAGCGGCTTCACCGAATCCAGCGCGCAGATCACCTGATCGTGCATCCGCCACGGGTTGTCTTCCGCGCCTTCACCGCGCCACTGCCGCAAAGCGGCCAGCGCGGAAGGTTCGACGAAGTGGAACGGTTCGCCGAAGTGCGAGCGCATTTCCGCCTGCCACTGGCGCACCAGCCCCTTGGGCGCGACCACCAGAATGCGCTTGGCGCGGCCACGCAGCTTCAGTTCGCGCAGCACCAGGCCCGCCTCGATGGTCTTGCCCAAGCCCACTTCGTCGGCCAACAGGTAGCGCACGCGGTCGCGGCCCACGGCGCGGTTGAGCGCATACAACTGGTGCGGCAGCGGAATTACGCTGGACTGGATGGGAGCCAGCAGCAGGTTTTCTTCCAGCGCGTCCTGCAACTTGGCCGCCGCCGTGGCGTGCAGGATTTGTTCGACGGTCGGGCGCACGCTTTCCAACGCGGCCAGTTCCGCCGCGCGGGCGCGCACCACAGCGTCCTTGCCGGGCAGCCAAACGCGGTAGGCCGCTTCGCCCCACAGCACCAACCGCTCGACCACGCGGCAAGGCGCGGCCTGCCGGGTGTGCCAGCACCAGTTGCCGGTGTCGAAGTTGTGCCCGGACAGTGTCATCCACTGACCTCTTCGCTCAGTGCTTTACCCTGTTCCGTCAGGCGGTAGAGTTGTTTGCTGCTGTTGGGCTTGTCCGGGATGGTCATTACAACAAGTTCCTTTTCCAGAAGTGGTGCCAACACCGCCTCACGGAACTTGCTGCGATTGCTACGCCCTACCCACTGCATCAAGGTGGCAATGTCGTGCTCTTCGATCATTTGAGCCAATACGACGCGTTGCTCGGCACTGAGTCCCAACTTAATCCCGACTTGGTCCCAACTTGGTCCCGACTTGGTCCCGACTTGATCCTTGGGCTGGGTTTCCGCCTCTTGGACGAATCGCTGCCGAATCGACTCCCGCAGTTGAAAGTGCGTTGTACTCTGTGGCTCAAACAACTGCTGGCGCACCAGATGGTCGGCCACCGCCCGGGCTTGCTGGGTGGTGTTGATACCGAGACTGCGGATCGCTGTCAGGCTCAGAGGTTTACCAGTCGGTTGTGACAGTGCCAAGGCCAGCGTATCGGCCTGTTCAGGCGTCAAGTTGACGCCCAAGGTTTGGCGGAAGCGGCGCATGGCATCGGTCACCAGCAGCTTGTTGATCAGCATCAGATCAAACTCTTTTCTGGCTCTGTCGTTGGTGATCTGCGGTGGCACACGTCCCAACTCATGCCAATTGCGGAAGATGGCACGAATACCGGTACCAGCCTGGTCCGACAGGCCAATACGGCGAAACGCCTTCACAATGGCTGGGTTGCGCACTTCTTTTTCGGTAGAATCCAGCAGTTCGGCTTCCGTGGCGAAGGCGTCACCTGGGTTCCAAAACACTGTGCGGTCAGTAAAGAGCTTAATCGATGCCTTGCGGCCATGATCGCCGTAATCCTGGTGGATCAGCAAGTTGATGGCTGCTTCACGAAATGCCACATAATCTGGCGGATCATCGTTGCGGCGCAGGGTGGCCGGGTCGAGAGCGAACGGATGCTCGGCAACACGCATGTAGCGTGAAACAAGCCCCTGCCAAGTCTGGAAGATGTTTTCTTCGAATACGTAACGATCATGCCAGCGTTGCTCGGCTGACCACTGGTCAAAGGCGGTATCGATGCGCTGGTAGTCCAGCACGGGCCGGGGCAGTATCTGCCGTACATAGCGGCCAGTGCCGAACAGCAGCACGCCTGCCCGTGTTGGCAGGATCTTCCCTTTCTGCTCCACCGCAAAGTTCCAGTTGAGCAGGAATTCGATCGGGTCCGCTATCTCGCCATGTTCCGGGTTACGCCGGAAAAACAGATCCTGATACCATTTGACGGTACTTGCATCAAAGCATTGATCGGCAGAAATGTCGGCAAGCACGGCTCCGTCGTAGCGAACTTGCGCAGCGTCGCGCAGAAATCGCTCCAACTCACTTTGGGTGCACCGCTCGTCGCCCGCGCCGCGCCGAAGGTAACTTTGCCGGGGGTCGCCTTTGAGATAAACCGGCTTATTCGAACGGGATAACTCCGGCACGTGGAACGCAAACACATGCTTGCCATCAATTTCGAAGCGATGCGCGTCCACCGCAATCTTTCGGTTGAGCTTTTGCCCGCCACGCAGCACCGTCAGAAAGTCGTTCTGAACCTTGTCCGACTCTTCGACACCGGTCACTTCCAATTGTCTATTCGCTTCACTGACACCAAAGACCAGCCAACCGCCTGCTGTATTGGCAAAGGCAGATACCGTTTCATAGGCATCATCCGGCACGCCGCGCTGTGCTCGTTTGCACTCGAAGTCGTTCCATTCGAAGCCATTCAGCCGTGCCAGCAGTTCGTCTTGGTTCATACCATTTGCTCCTGTTCAGCGCATCACACCCCGTCCTCGCTGCGCGTCAGCGCCATGTCGTACAGGGTGAGCAGCTTCTCGTCTTCTTGCAGGGTTTCGTCCGGCAGTTTTTGGGCGATGGCGAGAATTGTCGCGTAGTCCTTGGCTGCCCACGCGGCGCGGAAACCGGCGCGCAGTACTTCCAGGCGGGATTCCTTGATTTTGCGGCCCGTGAACGCCTTGTAGTGCTCGAACTCCTTGAGCAGCGCCTTTTCGCGCTTCTTCTCCAGGTCCTGCGCCTTGTTCGGGTCGGGCACGTACCAGCGGTCTTGCGCCTTGGCAATCAGGCGCGGATCGTTCTTCTCCAGGCTGCGCAGGTCGTGGTAGTTGCTGGAAAGGTAGCGGTGAATCTGGCAGGGCACTTCGCCAGCGCCATCAAAGCGCAGGAAGTTGGCTTCCAGCAGCGCCGAGAGTTCCGGGCGGGTTTCGTATTTCTTCCAACCCGCACCCAGTTGCTTGATGAACTCGGGGTGGATGTCTTGATAGGTGGAAGGCCGCTGTTTCAGAAAATCCGCCGCCCAGTCGATGGCGCTACGCTCGTCATCGACCCACATCTCCATCTGCGGCGCTTGTGCGGTCTGCGCGCGCTTCTTGTCGTACTCGGTCACCTGCTCAGGCAGGAAGACCATGCCGTCGCGTTCAGGGAAGCGGCTACGGATGCTGATCTGGAACTCGTCGTTCGACAACGGCACGGGCGCATCGTGGCGCACGAACCACGCGACCATGCGGTCGTAAATGCGGCGTGGGTCGCGCTCGATGATGAACTCCAGTTCGCCATTCTTGACCTTGGTGACGGACAAATGCTTGAGGTGGGTTTGCACGAAATCCCAGGCTGATTCGGGAGTCGCACCGCTTTTCTTGAAACGGTCTTCCAGTCCACCGTTGGGCTTGTAAACAGAGAGGACCAAGTCCTGCTTGACGGTGTTGGGCGACATCACTTGCTGGAAGCTGCCTTGCTGCTTGTCCAGTGCCGTGACTTCGGCCACCACAAAGCCGGTCTGCTGCAAAGCCACCTGAATGGCGTTCCACACGGATGCCTTGCTGTTGGAGAACACCACCGTCATCCAGCGGCCCGGCTTCAGTACGCGGAAATACTCAGCGAAGCAGCTATACATTAGGTGTTGATACTCAGGGATGCCCTTTTGCCGGACACGATCAACGATGGCTTCTGGCTTCGGGTCAGTCTTGACACCGTGCCACGATTCGACGAGGAAGTTCAAATCCGAGTAATAGATGTTTTCGCCGAACGGCGGGTCGGTGAAAATATAGTCAATGGAACTTTCCGACAACGGCAAACGTGCTGCCGTACCCGTATTGATCGCTGCTTCGCCAATACCGACTTTGAAGCTAAAAAATGCTTTAACCAGTCGATCCAACTTACCTTCTAGGATGTACCACGGACTGCACTCGGAAGTTTGAGATGCAACATAATAGACACCCGACAGCATACGGTTTACTTGCGAGAAATGCGTCGGGCCATAGCGATTGAGAATAGAAAGACCTGCAATCGCTTGTTCAACCATGAACAGCAAGATGTGTCGGTTACGTGGATCGGGAGTTGACTTGGCTTTCCCCCAAAGCAACGCCATCGCCTGCGCCGCACGTGGTAGAAACATGAAGTGGATAGCCGCAGAGTTGGTTGTTTTCATGCGACCCACTCGCGTCATCTGCATATACGGAAACCGATCAACCGGCAGGTCTTTTGGCAGCGGAAGCGCCGCAATCTTGGCGATTCGCTCCAAGTCAGCCTTGTCCGGTTTCTTGGTGTAGGCCGTTCTGCCCAACTTGTACGAGATGAATGACGGTACGCGCTTGGGGCGTTTGTCGGGTTGACCGGATGCCGGATCAATGAACGTCTCAAATTGCAGATCCATCTGCTCTTTCCTGGCCTGCGCACCGCAATGTGGGCAGGTCAGCACATCCGCGACTTCCTTAGTCTCATCATCCAACGCCGCATCGGTGAACACGATCTCACCCGCACACGACGGACACGCCAGCACTTCACTCCACACCGTGTATCCGATGCGCCCCTTGGTCTTGCCGTCGCTGTGCAGCGTCTCGTACATCCAGCCGATGTCCTGCTCTACATCCTCAAGCAGCTTCTTGCCCGCCTTGGCGAAGACATCTACATCGAAGGGGATGTTGTAGTTCGCGCCGATAAAGGTGGCGGCAGGCGACAGGTCGTTGAGCACCGCGTGGCGCGCACCCCACTGTGGCGCGGCGCGACCTTCCTTCTTCCACGCCAGTTCCAGTTCGCGCCGGTAGCTGGCGGGGGCCGTGCCGCACCACTGCGCGGCCACACCGGTCATGCCCGAACCGGCAAAACCGTCCAGCACCACGTCGCCCGGCTGGGTGTAGTGCAGGATGGACGGCACGATGGCCAGGTGCGGCACCTTGGTGTGGTAGCTGTGCGCTTTGTAGATGGCGTCGGTCTTACCCACGCTCACGTCAATCGCCAGCGGCTCGCGGCTGTATTTCACCGCAGGGTCGTAGGGCTTGCCGTAGTGCGCCACAAACTCCGCCAGCCACGGGTTCGGGCATGCGGTGTAGTAAGGCGGGTCAGACATGGTGAGGATGGCCTCATCCGTGCCTTGCGGGAAACCTTCCTGCCCACGGAACGCTGGATCCTGCAGCTTTTCGGCCAGCAGCTTGAGAAAGTGCTCGCGCCGGGCGTTGTCGCTGGCGAAGGTCTGGCCGAGGCATTCGACGGGGCCGGATGCTTCGTTACGCTGGTTGTGTAGCAAGTCATTCATCGTCGTTGGTCACTTCTCAAAGCGCGTCGAGCTTGGCTCGAAGTTCGGGGTACGAGTAATAGCTCGTTACCCCGCCATTCTTCTTGGTCATTTCATCCACAAATTCTTGCCAGTGCGGCTTTGCTCCGCCAATTGCTGATTTGCTTGAATCGACCACCTGTTCAAGCACAGCGGGTGTGCCGGACGCCGCGTAGATCTGGCTGTTCCCTCTTACGACTTCTAGCATCGCCTTCACTTCATCGGCGTTCATCAATGGCGCAAGCGGGATCATCAGCGCCCGCCCGCGCTGCTCTGCCATTCGCCAACTACCGGAGTCGCCGTAAATGCGAATGGCTGGGGCGATGAACTCGCGCCTCGGTGTCTGCGAAATGATGCCAAACTGAACGTCTTGGTCGAAAGAATCAAATCGCGCGAGCAAGATGGCGGCCAATTCGGGGATGGCAAACGCATCGAATGCCGAGTGTTTCTTGAGTGTTTCAGCATCGGCATCATGCAGCAGCTTCTTGAATCGAATGCGCGTCGGCTCCGGCAACCAGTCCCACACGCGAGTGTCGCACTCAATGAAGGCGCTGATGCTCAACAACAGCGCGTCCGGGATTGCGTCGAACTTGCGTGCGACGTGATCTTTGGCCGTTTCGTCGTAGATCGCCGTTTTTGCTTTGGCAATTTCCCGCAGCGTTCGGGCAACCTGATGCCGTTGTCCGATGTATTTGGAGGATTCGCTGCCAAAAGGGGCGATCAGCAACGACTTGATCAAGTTGACGACCATCACGTCCTTCGCGCGGTCGAGATACTTGGTTCGAACGAAGGTACCGATGCTGTCGCTGTCCACGGGAAAGGATGGACTCAGCAGATCGGCATGGAAACGCTCAATCGCACTCTTGCCTTGCAGCGGCGCATTGATCAGCAGGTGCTTCAGCGCGTGTGTGATGTGGGTGCGCACCAGTTCCGGTGTTGGCTGGAACAATGCGTCTTCCGTGGCGAACGCAGGATGGGCGCACAGATGCCGATCTTTCTGCAAACGATTCAAGTCCTCGTGCTCGTGTGGGGAAAAAAGTTGAAGCTTGGTGTTTACCGTAGACAACAAGTCAGATTCTATAGCCTGTAATGTCCTCACATCGTTGTTCTGTATCGCTTGCTCCATTTCCTGCACGAACGCGGTGGCTGCGGCATCCCCATGCGCCGACAACTCCTTGGCTTTGGCGATGATGTCATAGTCAACCGCGATCCAAGTGGAGACGATGGCGGATCGCAAGGCACCGCCACGATAGGCTGACAGAGCCTCGCCAATCAGCCGTTTCGACTCAGGATCACGCACAGCCAGCACCAGCGAATCGATATCCGTCAGGCCTTGACCGACAAAAGTGCTCATTCCTGCTCTCCCGCAGGGCCTGCGACCTGTTGTTGTTCGTGCAGCAGCTTGAGTTGGACACCTGCATCGGTGAGCACGTAGCGTTGCTGCGACGAGCGCGGTTTGTCGGGAATGGTCAGACGCAGCACGCCGCCGGTGAGCAGCGGCTCCAGATGCGTAGCCACGAAGTGCGGACGCTGGCGGTAGCCGGTGTGGGCCATTAGTTCGGCCAGCGAGCGCGGC
Organism: Accumulibacter sp.; assembly: GCA_031290495.1. Classification (GTDB taxonomy): domain Bacteria; phylum Pseudomonadota; class Gammaproteobacteria; order Burkholderiales; family Rhodocyclaceae; genus Propionivibrio. The sequence continues at coordinate 8,816 of JAITNL010000026.1, read as the reverse complement.
ACATCGGCGTGGCCGACGATACGCCACTGCACGTCCGTCAACCGATCAAGTGACCGATCAAGTCCGGGCTGCCCCGGCACGACTTGTTCGGTCACTTGATCGGTAGAGTCTGTCACCGCCGCTTCCACGCCAGATTGTTGATTATCCTCACCATTTTCAGCCTGACCAGACACGGCGGGCAGGAAGCGGGTACGCAAGTGCTCGGCCAAACCGAACAAGTTGCCGGTTTCACCCTGCGCCACGAGCAGGGCTTGTACAGTGAGCCGCTGCACAAGCTGACGGGCGTCTGCACCGGAAAGGCCGGTGAGTGCTTTCACGTCGGTCAGATCGATCTGGCCTTTACGAGTGAGGTAGGCGAAGACGTCTGCTTCCTGTGTGGACAGATGCGCGCCCAAGCGGGCCTGCGCCAGAAGCTGGGCTTCGGTGATGAGCTTTTCCTTGCGCAGACGCAAGCGGAAGCTCTTTTCGGCCTTGTGGTTTTCGATTTCCGGCGGCAGATAGCCCAGCTTGCGCCAGCCATCGAAGATGGCGCGCACACCGGTGCCGCCTTGGTCGGACAGGCCAATGCGGCGGAAGGCATTGACGATGCTGGGGTTGCGTACTTCTTTGTCGCCGGGGTCGAGCAGTTGCTCGCGTGAGGCAAAGGCATCGCCAGGGTTGAAGAACTCGGTCTGGTCGCGGAAGAAGCGGATGACCGGTACGCGCGTGGTGTCGCCGAAGTCCTGATGGATGAGCAGGTTGATGACGGCTTCACGGAAGGAAATGTAGTCCGGCGGGTCGTCGTCGCGGCGCAGGGTAGCGGCGTCCACAGCGAAGGGCCGTTCGCTGTGGCGAAAGTAGAACTCGACGATGGCCTGCCACGCCTTGATGAGGTTGTCTTCCATGGTAAGGCGGTCGGCCCAGCGCACGGCGGAGTCGTAGTCGGCGCTGGCGTTGCGATAGAACTGCACGTCCACTGCCATGCGCGGCAGCACTTGGCGGACGTATTCGCCGCTGCCCAGCACCAGAATGGCGGCGCGGGTGGGACGCAGCACGCCGCCTTGCTCGACCAGAAAGCCCCAGTTGCGCAGGAAGCTGGTGTCATCGGCGGCGGTGTCTCTGTCGGGGTTGCTGGCGGCGAAGCGCGTGCGATACCAGCGCACGGTGGCTTCGTCGAAACAGCGGCTGGTGTCCACGTCCAGAGGTTCGGCGTCGTAGCGGATGTTCGATGCGTCGCGGATGAAGCGCAACAGTTCGTCGCTTGTGCAGGTGTCATCGCGGCCGCCACGGCGGATGTATGCCTTGTGCGGGGCGCGATCAATGAACACAGGCTTTTCGTTGCGTTGGGCTTCGGGCACATAGAAGGCCAGAACAGTGCCTTCAGCCAAGGCGAGAACTGAACCGTTGATGGGCAGGAACACGCTGATCTTGTTCTGATCGCGCACCCAGCCAAGGAAGGTGTTTTGCACTTCATCGGCATTGGTGACGCCGGTGATGGTGAACGTGCCGTTGGCCTGCTCGACGCCGAACACCAAGTGCCCGCCCGCCGTGTTGGCGAAGGCGCTGACGGTCGAGAGCGCGCTTTTTGGAACCTCCCGAGTCGCTTTTTTGAACTCGATATCGTCCCACTCGATGGATTGGAGACGCGCGAGCAGTTCATCCCTGTCCATGTCAGGTATCCATCTTCTTGCGCAATTCGTCCACGAACCGCTTGGCCCACGGCGATGCCTGCGTCACTTTGGCGGGATCGACCTTCGCCAGCAGCTTGAATGAGTGTGCGGCCTTGCCATAAGTGGCCTTGGTTTTGCAGTCTTCAGTTGCTTGCGCAAGGGCGTCATAGACCTGCTGCTTCGATATGCCTTCAATGGGATTGTTGGCCGCAGGCAAGGCATTCTCCCTGAAACCTTGCCCAAAGAACGCCTTCAAAGCATTCTGGTCGGCCAAGAACCAGCTTTCCATTACCTGCACCATGAGGTGGCATCGCGTCTCCGCCACGCCAGCGGGCTTGTCCCATTCGTCGCCAATTCTGACTTTCAGGTGCGCCCAAGGTTGCCATGTGTCGGACAGCCCGTGTTGGTGTTGCGTGTTGACGACATCTTCACTGTCTACGAGCAAAATCGCTTCTTCGCCGTTCTCGATGGCCGTGCAGAAAGACTCGTAGGTGTTTCTGCGCGAACCGCAGGCCACGACACGAGGGCGATTCTTGATGCCCGCTTGAGAAATGAAAGCCGTGAAACCTTCGCGGCAGGCTGCTTTCAACTCTGCCGTGTCACCACCGCCTTCGACGTACAGTTTTACCATCGTGTCCCCCCGATTTCGCCGCGCGTCCAGAGTTGCCCCAGCCGGTATTTCTCAAGCCAAGGTTTGAGTTTTTTGGCATCGAGCCGGGTCAGGGACGTTCCACTGGAGTTTCTTTCCGCCACCACGATGGATTCTGGCTGATCCGACAAGGCATCGACAAGAACATCGGAATGCGTTGTGACGATAAGTTGAGTCCGCTCGGCAGCGTCCTTGAGTAGCTCCGCCAATGTCGGCAGCACATCGGGGTGAAGGCCAAGCTCTGGCTCCTCGATACACACCAAAGGAGGCGGGCTGGGATGACAGAGAATGGCCAGCAGGCATAGATATCGCAGCGTACCATCCGACAGCCGCGTGGCGGGGATAGTGTATTGCCCTTCCTGGAGGAACACCTGCACGGTGCCGTTTTCGATCTGCACGTCGAAATCGTCAATGCCGTCATGCAACGCGCGAAGCGCATCAAGCAATTTTTTCTTGGCAGTGGGATCACGGCGCAGACGATTGAGAGCCAACCCCAGATTGCTGGCATCCGGTTCCAACAACTCGTTTGGCCCGTCGGCTTTCTGTGGCAGTCTTGGCGCGGTATAGCGCCCAAAACTCCATTCGCGGTACAGCCGAATCTTGCCGAAGGAATTGCCCAGATAAGTCAACTCCGGGTACTGATCCGGGTCTTTACGCTGCGCAAGAATGGACGATGTCAGTTCGATATCCTCATGCTGCAAGCGGCGCTCCTCGCCTTTGACGTTGAGTATGCCATACCCATTCTCGAAGTGATAGTAAAAATAGGGTTTGTCATATCCAGCATCGGGGCGCGCCTTTTCCACCCGCTCATCCAGAATCTCAAACCGTTGCGCAATTTCAGTGAAACTGAGGACATACCGCAGGTCGGCTTGGCTTTTAGGGTAATCCAATACCGCATTGATGGTTGCCGTGGACGACGGCCTCGACGCGCCTTTCCACAACCAGTCACGCACGCCGCCGCCATCACGGATCGGGGTCAGCATGTCCTTCGGGGTCGCCCGCAGCAATTCGATTGCTTCGATAAGATTGGATTTTCCAGATCCATTGGGGCCGATCACCACATTGAGCGAGCGCAATTCCAACTCCTGCGCGGACTCGCCGAAGCTCAGGAAATTAGTCAGTTTTAACGATTTGAGCAGCATGTTGTCCTCTTTCACTCGATCACGAAGCGCAGCTTGGTGGCATCCTTGCCCTTGCCGCGTTCGCTGATGAGCGCGTCGAAACGCTTGCGCAGTTCATCGGGCGTGGCGGGTGAGCCACCTTGCAACAGGGCTTGGCGCAGTTCGCCGGTTGTGACCGTGATCTTCTCCAGCCCGGACAGGGCTTCCTGCACGGCGCTGGCGAAGTCGGCGGTGACTGGCTCCGGCAGCTTGCGCGCGGCGAGGAAAGCATCGATCAGCTTCTTGGACTCGTGCGGCAGCAGGCCCAAGCTGTCCTGTGTGAACGGGTCTTCCAGATTCTCCAGCAGGGTTTGCTGCCAGTTGGCCTGCAACTGATCCAGATCGTTATCCAGCTTGCTCAGGCGGTTGGCGACGGGCAGCAATTCCAATTGTTCGGCGGACGGGCGGAATTGGCAGTGTGGGCACACCGGAGCGGTGAACAGCGTCGGCTCGTCCAGTGCGGAGCAGCTTTTCAGGCCGTTGAGCGCATCCTCGAAGGCGGTGAGCTGGCTGGTGGGCATCAGCGACACGCCCGCCAGTACGCGCAAGGACAGCAGTCGGTCGTCGCGGCGCAGCGCGTTGCGGGTTTTCTCCTCGGACACGCCCAGCCGCGCCTTGCTGTGGCTGGCGATGTAGGCGGTGATGTAGTCCTTCTTGAGTTGGGCCAGTATTTGGCGGCCCTCGCCCAGAACGGCTGCGGTGCGTTCCGCCGTGCGGTCTTGCCCGAATTTCTCGAACAGGGCTTTGCGCGCCGCTTCGGCTTGCTTCACCCATTCATGGCCGGGCTGCAACACCATTTCGGCTTGCGACAAGTAGGACGCGGCTCCGCCCAGTTCGCCGACCAGTTCCAACAGGCGCTCGACGCCGATGAGCACGTCCAGATTTTTCTTCTGGATGTCGATGTCTTCCTGCGTGACACGCAGGTTCTTGAGCTTGCCGACGGTGTTGTAGGGCGACAGCGATTCGGTGAACTTCTTCAGCGCGTCCAGCCGCGTGTACCAGTCCTTGGCTTCTTCGTCGCGCAGCAGGTTCTGGCCCCAGAAACCGAGCTTGCCCTGCTGGAGATCGGAGCCTGCCTTGAGCACGCGCGGCACCAAGGCGCTGACTTTTTCCTGCAAGGCAACGACCGGCTCGTTGTCGCCTTGACTGGCCTTTTGCGCGTGACCAGACGGCAGTCTGAGCAACTCGAACAACGAACGCAGCACCGCGAGGTTGATTTCCTTGGGCGCTTCGATGTGTTTGAACTGCTTGAGTTCGTCAAGCGAACGTTCGGTCAGCAGGGTGAGCTTGCTGGAGTCGATCTTGTCGCCGGTGATGGACAGCACGATGTCGCCGGAATACACCAGCACACCCAGCACCACAGCGAGCAAGTCGGATTCCAGCCGGTATTTGGCGGGAACGGTGTCGAAATACTCCACGTCCGTGCTGCCTGCGATCAATTCATTGCGGTTGAGCACCTGACCGTGGCCCTTGGCCTTGAGGCGATTCAGAACCTCTTGGGCGTAACGCGAATTGGCCGGGTCGATGCGTTCGCCATCGAGCACTTCCAGCGCATCAAGGACGGCGGTGGCGTCTTTCGTACGTGTGCCGCTTGCCAGTGCGCGCAGTGTGCTGCCGATGAGGGACTTGCGGTTGGCTTCGGTGACCAGCACCGGGAACTTGGGGTATTCGGGCGCGATGTCAGCGAAATGTTGGCTCAAGACAAAGCCGGAGACGATGTTCACGATGTCGCGGAAGTTGATTTTCTCTTCCGGCCCCAAGCGCGCGCGGTCGCGCAGGGACACGCCTTTCGCCCAGTCTTGCAGGGTCTTGGCTTTGCCCTGATAGGTGACTTCAAAGGCGGTCAGTTGCTTTTCTTGCAGCCATTTGCTCATGGCGCGTAGCGTGTCCTGCGCCTTTGACTGGTATACGGCTTTCGCGCCACCGCTGGCAGTGGAGGCCAAATCCAGCGCAGCAGCATATTGCGACAGGTGGCGCTTGTAGTCCTCATCGGGTGACTTGAGGCGGAAGAATACTTCGTCCGCTGGGTGTTTATCGGTGAATCGGGGTTTGTCGAAGGGCTGGATGAAGTAGATGTAGAAGTCGCGCTCGGGCTGCGCCGTGGGGCGGTCGTTCGGCGCACCGAAGAACAGGTAGCCCAAGCGTTCGACGCGGCGATCCTGCCATTCGATCTGGTATTGCCAGATATGAAAGCCGGGATAGTGCAGATCGTCGCCGCACTCCATCAGCGTCTTGATGGCGCTGTAATAGGCGCGGTCGAACACGTCATCGGACAGGGTTTCAGCGCGCTTTTCGATCTGGGCGTCGTAGTCGATGTCCTTCTTGAGATCGAGGTAATACTGTTCGGTGTCGGCGGTCTTGGAGATGAACTGGCCGTTGACGGTTTTCAGCACCTCGCGCAGCACGGTCTGCACTATCGACAGCAGATTCTCGGCGGGTTCGCCCGGCGTGTCTTCCATGCCGGGCTGGAACAGGCAGAGGGAGTCGCGCAGTTCGGCGGCGGTAGGGCCAATCGGAACGTGGATGTCGCCACCCGTTGTCAGGCGCTGCACGGCCAGCGCGTGAATAACGCGCAGAGCCATCGGCTTGTAGGCTGTGCGGGTAAATGCCTGCTGGATTCTGGACTCCAGCACTTCGGAGACGCGCAGCACCTCCTTGATGTTGGAATCAGCGCGCAAGACCGAATTGCCTTTGACGGTGCTCCAGAAGCTTTCATAGGCGATCAGTTGCGGCCGGTCGGCGGGCACGTCCTGATCGAGAATGGCCAACATGGCGGCTTCGATGGTCTTGAGAGCGCCGCGTTTCTCGGTGAAGTGGATTTGCTCGAAAGTCTTCAGGTAGTCCGGGTGAACCGGAAAAAGCCGCACGTACTCGTCCATACGCTCGTTCATCGAACCGTAGGACTTGGCGAAGGGTTTGAGGTATTCGCGGATTTTGTTCTGCTGGTCGGCTGTTTTCTTGAGCAAGCGCGCCGAGACAACGAAGCTCACGTCCTGACGGTCGATCAGGATTTGCGTGAACCGCTCGTTGACACGGCGGATGCTGTCGGCGACGTGCTGGAAGCGGCCACTGTCGAAGATGGCTTCCTGTACGCCCGCGACGAAGCGGAATTTCAAATGTTTGGCGACTTCGCCGATCTGGCGCAGGATGGACAGGTCGAGCACCAGTTCGTGGTCGCGGCGCGATTGCAGGTATTCGAGGAACTCGTCCACCACGAGCAACAAGCCTTGGTTCGGGAACTTCTCACCGAACGCGGTCATCATTTCTTCGAAGGAATCCTTGTTGTTCAGTTCCCGATCCGCGCTCGGAAAGGTGAAATCGACGCCGAGCTTCTTGAGGAAGCGCTCGAGTTGCTGGGTGATGATCTGGCGCAGCGGCATCTCCAGCCCGCCGACTTCGATGCGCAACACCTTGAACTGCCCGGCGATGGACGCCACCGCATCCACGATCTTGGGGTGACGAATCATCGGCGCGTAAGCTGCGTCCTCGGCCACCAGCGACAGTACCGACATCAAGTGCGACTTACCCGTGCCGTAGTTGCCGACGATGAGCACGCCCTTGTGATCGACGGCTTCGTCGAAGCCAAGCTGCGGCACCATGAGCTTGGAGATTCGCTCGGCCATGTCGTCGGAGATGACGAAGGTCGAGACGAGCTTCTTGGCTTCGTCTGGGCGGTCGGCGTCGAGCAGTTGAACAACTGATTCGATTTGCTCGAACTGGATGATGTCTCTGTATTTCATGTTCTTGGTCTTCAGGTTTCTTGCTGGCTCTGCGCCGTTTCGAAAACGACGACGCCGTCGCAGGTGTAATCACGATATTCGGGATGCCCCATGCTGGCGTACAGCAAGTGGTCATCACGCATTTCGCCCGGCCACACGGCAACAACGCGACGCGAGTGCGCAAGTCGCTTGATGAGGTCGAGCGGATTGATTTTCAGACTCGGCTCGAACAGCACTTCGAGGTTGTCGAGGAGCAGCGGCGCGTCACCGCGCGCGCTGTCAGTGATCTCGCGTAGCAGTTCGTTCGCGGAAAAAGCGCGTTCAGCAACAGGTGTGGCCGCAAGGCGATGCCCCAGCTTCGCACCGACATTGAATGCCGTGGCATTCAGCCGCTGTGCCAGCGCGTGCAGGAGCCGGGTCTTGCCGCCATTGCCAGCCAGCAGGATCAGCTTGCTTTGGAGATCGCCGATCTCCCCGACCAACCGTTCGAGTTTGTCGAGCGTGGGGAAACTGGCGATGACCGTGGACGTGGCGCTGGTCATGGCTTCTCCTTGTCTGGCTTGGCCAGCCCCTGCGTGCCGATGCGGCTGGCAATCCACTGAGCCAGTTCGGTGCGCCGAAAACGCCACGTGCCACCCAGCTTGAAAGCCGGAATCTGGCCGTTGGCTGCAAGGCGATAGACCGTGCGCCGCCCTGCCTTCAGGTAGGCGGCGACTTCCTCTATGGTGAGGATTTCATCGGACTGTTCGTTCATGGGTGTGCCGACAGGCGGGTGGTTGGCTGGTGGTTGACTTGTGCTATCTTGGCATAAATTGGCAAACATCGGACAAGTTGAGCGCCGAAATTCATGGGCACCCGGCGAAATCAGCTTCTGCGCCGCTACGCGGGCCGGTAGTCGTCACCGCGCCGCCGATGTCCGTGCCGCTGGAAGTCAGCTGATCCCAAAGCACCACAGCAGCCTCTGCCCGCCAACGACGGTGCGAGCCTGCTGAAGATCATTCCCGGCATAAATGTCATCCGCGGGTGGCACGGATGGCGATACGCTGCTTGACAATTCTGAACTGCGCGGCTGCCGAGGACTTCGGATCGACCTGCGCGCTTACGTTTCATTCTCCTTAGGCATGTCAAATATCAGCGTTTTCATCGCGAGAAATTGTCAAGTTGCAGACAATGCTACTTTCCGCAATACACGTCCACGATCTGCGATCGTCCATGTCCGAGTTTCTGGCTAATGATTTGCCTTGCATGTGCATCCAACAAGCGCTGTTCCGCCGACAGCGAATGACGTGATGGCCCGCCAGCCTTGGGCGCTTTCCACCCGGTCAGCGCTTCATACCGCCTCTGCGCATAGCGATGGCGCAGTCCGTGCATGTTGCTCAATCCTGCCGCCTTGCACTGTCCGTCATAGACATGGCGTTGCTGGATGTAGGTCTTGTTCGCCGGGATCAACGATCCTGTTCCCGCCAGCCGATGCGCTTCATCAAGCACGGCGCGTTGCTCTGGCATCGTGATCGGCACTGGAGAGTGTTGCCAAATATATAGCGAGATGATAAAATCTCACTTTTATGCATGGTAAAGAGGAAGAAGCGATGCCGAAATGCAAGAAATGTGGATCGGAACAAGCGGTAAAAAATGGAGT